>JAFZKQ010000019.1 GCA_017553575.1 Paludibacteraceae bacterium | reverse complement strand
GGGTCAGATGTTTGCCTACGGCTTCCTTCAGATTCCACCTCACGATGGACACCCTTGCTTTCGGCTGTAGCCTTCCCACTGTTAGGGCGGCTTGGGGACTTACACCCGTTAGAGTACGTTCGTGCTGGGCGAACAACAAAATGGACTGTCCGATTGCTCGAACAGTCCATTTTTTATATTCCCAAACAGAATCAATCCGCAATCTTTGCAGCTGCGGCCTCATCCTCCTTCTGAGCAGAAGCATAATCATCAGCTGCTTTAGCGGCTTTCTTCTCAGCCTTTGCCAAATTCTTCTCAGCCTTTGCTAAATCCTTTTTGGTCGACTCGATTTTCTTCACCAACTTCTCCTTTTGAGACTCATACTTATTCAACTTCTTGTTGACCTTCTCGTTTTGTTTCTGAGCCTTCGCTAAATTCTTGGAAGCCTTGTTGGCATCTCCCATACTAGCTGCCTGGTTGGCTGCGTCCATCGTCTGTTGCCATTCGGAACGGCTAGCATCCAAATCCTTCTCATTGTCAGCCTTGCGAGCCTCCAAATCTTCCAACTCCTTCTGAAGCTTTTCAATGTCAGATTTTGCCTTTGCCAATTCCTCCTTTGAATCCTTGCTCTCCTTGAAAGCCTTCTCCTTGTTCTTCTTTGCCTTATCCGCATCAGAAAGCATCTTATCCCAAGACTTATAGGCGGCCTTCAAATCCTTATCGCTCACCACGTGAGAAGCCGTCACGAAACAATTACGGAAGTTCGTATCGTTCGTGTTACCCATCGTAAAGACATTCTCCTTGTTGACATACATGAAATCGAAACCGTCCTTCGTCACCTTATAAGCGACACCTGAGAAGAAAACACATTTGCTGTTTCCGTCACCAAAGAAAACAAGGTCGCCCGCCTGAACTTTAGAAATCTTGGAGATGCTTTTTCCTACACCCGTTTGAGCCTCCCAAGTCGTAGGGAGTTCGATGCCCAACTGCTTATACATATCTGCATTGATTTCAGGACCCGTCATCGATACAGGACCCAAATTTTTATGACCATACGATAACATTTGGTCTATACTCTTCACTTTGTCATTTGAATTGGATATCTTCTTGACATCCAACGTCTGTGCTGAAACAGAAAGTACTGCAGCACACATCAAACCGAATAAAAAAACTCTTTTCATAAGTACTAAAAAATGCTTTTTTATAATAATAACCGAATTTAAAAACAGCCCATAGAGACTTTTTCTTAACCCAACGAGGATTGAATTCCAAAGGGGTCCAAGTACAGTCCGTTAAATTGCGGGACAAAATTAAGCAAATAGAGAATACCCAACAAGTCCACGCTTTTCGTTTTTATCATCCATGACAAATAAAAAAGGGATGGACAAATCCATCCCTACAGAAGCATAGATACCAATTATTTTTGAACTGGCTTGTATTGTTTGTTCAACGCTTCCACCACCTCGCCTGTGATGTTCAGGTAATCTTCGGCAAAGAAGATATTGTCATTGCCCGTATCACAGAAGATCATCTTATAACGTTTATCTTGGTTATAGATGGCGAAGAAGGCATTGATCGTATCACGCAATTGGGAATTGAGTTTCTGCTGTTCCAAGAACAGCTCTTGGTTTAAGCGTTGATCCAAGTCCTTCAACTCTTGGTTTTTCTTATTCAAGCGAGTCTCCTCCTTAATGAGGATTGCCTCTTCTTTCTCTTTAGTTTCTTGCGTCAAGATTTGGCCTGTTGCGATTTTATTCTTGTAAGCCTCAACCATCTTGAGGTAAGCGGTATAGTCAGCACGGATTCGGGCATCCTTCTCAGCCAATTCCTTACGGGATTTTTCCTGTTTCTTCAAGAGAGACTCGTTCAAATCCTTCGCATACTGATAAGTCATCAGGAGGGTATCCACATTCACATAGGCGATAGGGAAGCTATCGATTGAAACCGTCTGTTTTTCCGTAGACGCAGTTTGCTGTGACTGAACATCGCATTTGTTTGAAGAGAAATGCAGCACATACAATATACCCACTGCCACACATAATACAGCTAGAATGATGGTGTTAACGTTTTTCATCTAATGTCGTTTTATTCTATTTTCTATTTTTCTTAAATTCGTCAAACCTTCAAAAAAGAATAGGACACTGTTCTATTTCTTCATTTGAGCCATGCGATCCTGCGTTTGCACACAAAAGATGCCTCTTTCTCGCATTGCCTGACTTTGCCCGACATGCTTACTCGAAAACTTTCCGCCCTTGATGAATAAAATCCTCACACAGAGCAGAAGTACCGATAAGCCAACCAATGCCAATGTCAATAAAAAAACATGCCACATAAACATATCCCTACTTTTCCAATTGCAAATATAAATAGGAAGTAGATTCAAAAAATAGCCCATGCTCCTTTTTTCTGAATAATTCATACATACAGAGGCTTTTTAACTTTATTTAAGTCGAGAACGAGCGTCTCGGCTTATAAAAAATGTGGATTCGCACCTATTTCTCAAAATCATGGATGCATTTTCGTTTCTTAAATTTCGTGGATTTTCAATCACGGTCGCCACTATGGAGACAAAAAAACTTCCCCCATCAGTCAGAAGGCCAAAGGAGGAAGTTCGAGGCAACATATTTTCGTGGCTTGACACATCCGATAATAAATACTGTGAACGGACAAAAGAAATCGCCACTCCATAAAACACAAGATTTTGCGAATTACAGAGTAGCGATCTATGTTCACAAAAGGAATTGAAAGAATCGGACCTTTCTATTCCTTAGTCATCCTTCCTCATTCATTTTGTGACAGCTCGAACCGTACGGCCAAAGTAACGGTTGTTTACCCCCACGACAGGATGATCTACCTTATCCGTGAAGCCCAAATTAACGGGATCACCTCCTTCTATAGAAGAAGACCAAAACTCACCATACTTACCTTTATAATCATCAAATATGCTACCATCATAATAACCCGAAACACAGATAAATATAGTATTACCATTAATTAAGGAAGTTCCAATCATTCCCGCCTTGCCTGTTTCCTTGAAATTATCCGTCCATTTCCAAGAACAATTGTCAATCAACTCTTTTGCTTCTTTGGAAGTCGGCATACGCCAATCCTTGCCACAAATGACCGTGGCAGCATCATCCTCTGCATCCAAAGTGGTCTTATTGTCAGAAGAGGTATATTTAGTCAAAGAGGTTTTACTATCACCAAACTTGTAGTTGCTCCATGCGTAAGACTCTTTAGGTGCGCTCTCACCCCAAGCAAAATAATCGCCAATCTCTATTGGAGATGTTGCACCCACATTATAAGTGGCCCACTTCACACTCAACCCAAGATCCACATAAGTATAATCACCTACCCTACCAGAGACAGTCGCACCTTGAGCCAATGTTTCTTTCGTATAATCCTCAGAATAATCGACTTGCTCTACATCTTTCAGACGATACATCTCCTTCGCTCCACCAACAGTTTCCACGAACATATATATATAATCATCTTCAGAGTATATTTTATGTGCATAAACGCCACGGACGCTTCGTCCCCAATAACGATACTTCTCGCCAGTCACAGGACCGCTTTTATCGGTGAAACCCATATTAACAGGGTCCCTCTCACCTATAGTGGCTGTCCAAAAATCACCATACGTACCTTTATAATCATCGAGCGTTGCACCATCATAATAGCCTGATGTAGAGAAGAAAATAGTATTGCCGTTGGTTTTTGAAGTACCCAGTTTTCCTGACACACCTAAGCCTTTGAAATTAGTTACCCATTGCCAGGAACATCCCTCAATCAACTCTTTCGCATCTGCTTCAGTCGGCATAGACCATGCTTCGCCCCAATTAACCCTAACAGCATCATCCGCCGCATCCAAGACTTTTTTGTCGTCAGAAGGGAAATATTTAGTCAAAGACTCCATACTAGAACCGAACTGGTAGTTCTCCCAAAAGAATTCCTGTTTTGGAGAGGTCTCACCCCATGCGAAATAGTCACCATGATCGATTGGAGCCATTGCCCCCACGTTATGGGTGGCCCATTTCTTGCCACTTGGCAACCCCAAGTCTACAAAATAGTAGCCATCTATCCTACCACTGACTGTCGCTCCTTGGCTGGTAGTACCCGTCGTATCCACGATGATAGTGTGGTAATCGGTTGGCAAAACAGATTCGTACGTCACCTGAATCACATCTTCCACATCATACTTCATCACCTTACCATCAAAGGTTCTCACATTCATATAAGTTGCGGCACTCGCTGAAAAAGACAACGATGCCATAGAAAATACCGATAGTAAAATCTTTTTCATGTAAATTTTCCTTTAGTTGTTATTTTCGAATGACTTTAAATGATTGTTTGCCCACAGAAAGCACATAAACGCCCTTGGTGTTTGGCAATGTAACAATGGCTGCACCACTTGGGTCTGTCGTGGTGGTCGACAAAACAGCACCACTCAAATTCGTCAACGACACCTTGGCACCCGCAGCGGCATTCTCGACGCCAATAGCATTGTCGTCAAGGCTAACAATACGCAAGACATTGGCATTCAAGTTTTTCACCCCAGACTCATTCGATTCCGTGAAATGATAATTCAACACGCCACTGATGGCATAAGAAGTCACAGGATCTCCATTCACCACAAGATCACCATCCTTATACGTAACAATAGGATTGTCCTTCAAAAGGAAACTGAACTTTTCTCCACTCTTCTGCTCAACCGTCATATAGGAGACGGCAGCATCGACAGATAGCATGCAAGAAAACAAGGCTACTGCCGAAAAAAACTTCTTAATCATAATACTTTAGTTTTAATTGCTTGTTTATAAACCTCAACATAGCACGACAAATCTAAGCATTTCCAAATCCATGCCATTCTGAAGAGACTTATAAATCTTTAGCTACAAAGTTAGAAAAAACAAGTATAACAAATACCCGCATAAATAAAAAACTCATTGCCTCATTTCCTTATTTTTTCGTATCTTGCCATAGAAAAACAGCGATGCGAAATAGCATCCTAAAGCAAACAAATTTGAACATGGAAAAGATGACAGATCTTGAGCCAAAGATAGTTTGGCACTACTTCGATGAGATATGCAAAATTCCCCATCCATCGGGAAAAGAGGAAAAAATCATCGAATACATCGTCAATTTTGGAAAATCAAAAGGTTTGGAGACGCAAACCGACGAAGTTGGCAACATACTAATCCGAAAAGCCGCAACACCAGGATTGGAACACCTCACCCCTATCGTTCTCCAATCGCACATGGACATGGTCTGCGAAAAGAACCAAGGGACACAACATGATTTCAGCAAAGACCCCATCCAAGCGGTGGTGGAGGGCGATTGGCTAAGAGCCCCAGAGACCACTTTAGGTGCCGACGATGGCATCGGAGTTGCCGCTCAACTTGCCATCTTGGCAGACGACAGCATCCAACATGGTCCCATCGAGTGCCTTTTCACCGTTGAGGAGGAGACGGGTCTGACCGGAGCTCTCAACCTTAAAGCAGGAATCATCAAAGCACGGAGACTCATCAACCTCGACTCGGAAGAAGACGGTGTATACTGCATCGGATGTGCGGGAGGCATAGGAACCATCGCCACTTTCCACTACACACAAGAGCCTGCCCAAGAAAACCTTTTCTTCTTTGAGGTAAAGGTCAAAGGCCTTCAAGGCGGACATTCCGGCGAAGATATCGAGAAAGAACGAGGCAACTCCATCAAGATTCTCAACCGATTCCTCTGGAATCTAAACAAGGAGACGCCCGTCCTCCTGCACTCAATCGATGGAGGTAACCTTCACAATGCCATACCAAGGGAGGCTTCGGCCATCGCTGCCGTGGAGTTCTCCCAGAAAGAGCGTGTCCGCGTCCTTCTGAACCTTTTTGTGGCAGAGATTGAAAAAGAGTTGCCTAGCGAGAAGGATTTCCACATGGAACTCCAATCCCACGAAAAAATGGAAACCGTCATCGACAAAGAGACGACCTTACGACTTCTAAACGCACTCTACGCTTGCCCTCACGGTGTCATCGGCATGAGCCGCGACATTCCTGGATTGGTGGAGACATCAACCAATTTGGCCTCCATCAAGATGAATCCTGCAAAAAAGACCATCATTGTCGGCACGAGCCAACGCAGTTCAGTGGAAAGCAAAAAACACGACATAAAGAATCAGGTCGGAAGTGTATTCACCCTCGCCGGCGCCGATGTGGCCTACGGAGACGGATATCCTGGATGGAAACCCAACATGAGTTCCAAAGTGAAAGAAATCGTCGGGCAATCGTACCAGAAACTATTCAAGGAATCGCCACGATTCGAAGCCATCCACGCTGGATTGGAATGTGGACTCATCTTAGAAAAATATCCGGACATGGACATGATTTCCATCGGCCCTACGATCATCGGCAACCATGCTCCAGGAGAGAAGATATCGATTTCCACCGTCAAGAAATTTTGGGATCTCCTGTTAGATGTACTAATTTCGGAGAAATAACACAATCACATACAAGAAAGGCAACCCATCCATAACAGAGGGTTGCCTTTTATTTTGAGCCCACATAAAGCAGGGCTATGAATAATCGTGCTTATAGCACGGATTGTTTCCGAATCGGCTTACTTCTTCGTCAAGAGAGCAGGCAACTCATTTGCAGAGCCATCCTCCTTCACAACAGGGAAATCTCCCTTATAGCACCAATGTGCATTGTTGATATTATATTGACGGAAGATGCTCACCAAGTCGTTGTACCATCTCAAACGAGTCTCTTGGTCGATAAACCTTGGATAAGAACCAAACTCTCCACAATAGAGCTCCAAGCCCCAATCTTTGGCCATTTCGATGGCATGCATCATGTCACGGGCCATGCTATCACGATTGTAAGCCACGTTATGAACCCTAATCTTAGCTACATCCTCAGGCTTCATATCCTTATAACAAGAAGTGTCGGCAATAGGAAGTCCAGGATAAGTCACCTTTCCCTTGTAAAGGCTAGCATCCGACCAAGGAGCTCCGTAATGCGTAATCAACAACGGACTGTAGTAATGGAAACTAACAATCAGATTCTTGTCACCCTCAGGAACACGCAACGAGTCGAAAGCCGCAATCGTTTGAGCCCAGTTTGAACCCACCACAATCATACGGTTAGGCTCCTCTTGACGCAAAGCCTTGATATTCTTCTCAATCAACTGATTCCAAGCCTCATGCGTAGGAGCAGAGACCTCATTAAGCAACTCATAAGCCACACGATCGTTTGGATAAACCTTCAAGAATTGCTGCAAATCCAACCAAACTTTCACCATGTTCTCCTGAGCGGCAGGATCCGTAAACAAAGTGTTAGGTCTGCCATTCTCATTGTTGAAATGGAAAGAACGAATCACATGCAAATCCACGATGACGTTCAAGCCATCCTCAAGAGACCAATCAATTGCATTCTTCAACAATTGGAACGCATCTTCATAACGATTGAGAGAATCGTCGTACAACTGCACCTCATCTACAGGGATACGCACATGGTCGAAGCCCATAGCCGCGATAGAATCGAAATCAGCCTTGACGATTTGCTTAGCACGCTCCTCTCCCCTTCTATCCGACTGAGAAAGCCAGTGGCTAACATTCACACCATTGCCCAATTTGAATTTTCCGGACTGCTCCACTTGGGTGGAATCACTTTTCTGCTCCGCTTGATTAGAGCTGGCTCCACCTCCACAAGATGACAATAAAAGTGGCATGGAGAGCGAAAGCATAAAATAAAATAATCTTTTCATATAAAATCTATTCTATATATGTAAAACTTTAATTTTCAACCAAAAAGAATATACAAAACCCGCAAAAACGCCTTAATGAAATCAAGTTTCCGAGGGATGCATGGATTTTCCAAATACGAAAAAAGGCAGACGGAGAACCACCTGCCTTCATATACCGAACCAATAGAGAATTACTCAGCGGAGCTACCCATGCTAGGAGCCTCTGCAGGAATCTCTATATTATCAGTCACCTCTTGCGGGGTATCGATTGAAACAAACTTCGTAGAGATAACACTCAAGAAAACAATAAAGCCAACAAGGAACCATGTTGCTTTCTCGATAAAGTCTGTCGTCTTCTGAACGCCCATGATTTGGTTAGATGCGGATAAACCTGAAGACAAACCACCACCTTTTGAATTTTGGATAAGCACAACACAAATCAAAAGGATTGATGCTATAACAACAACAATTGTAATCGCCGTAAAAATCATTATTTCTATTTTTAATAGTTCT
The DNA here is from genome assembly GCA_017553575.1 of Paludibacteraceae bacterium. Lineage (GTDB taxonomy): Bacteria > Bacteroidota > Bacteroidia > Bacteroidales > Paludibacteraceae > RGIG10190. The sequence continues at coordinate 34,939 of JAFZKQ010000019.1, read as the reverse complement.
GTAAAACTTTCAAAATCCTATTTTGGTCTGCAAAGTAAACACTTTTTTCTGGATATTTCAAGTTTATACGTCGAAATATTTTCATGACATTTTCGCAGTTCTTTCATTTAAGACTCTTAGAATCTTCAAAATCCGATTCAAAACGACACTATAGGGGCATGGATGTGGGAGGCGCAACTTTACCCATCGGTCGGAAATCGGTGCAATCTTGGCATTGGACGAATATTGCCGAAGATGGAACTTTGTTTAATTCAAACAGATGTGTTTTCGAAGGAAACATTCTTGAGAGTGCGCCATATACCAAGTCAAAAATTAGGATTTCAATTATAGATGATATGTTAATGCCTATCACTTCTTTGGAAACGGTGCAAGCGTTCCTGATACGATTGCTTATACATGCGTTTAACTTTCTCATCCAAAAATGAGTACTCGATAAGTTCGTATACTTTTGGTTGTTCCGTTGCAAATAGTTCAATAATAGAGGTCAACTTTTTAGGTAGAACTCCTATGCGTGTTCCAAATGTAATGAAGTCGTCTTTGCATGGGTGTAATGTTCTCGAATATACATCCGAGTATTCTGACTCAGGAATCAGTCCGTCTTGCAATGCAAAGTCCCCGTCATTGACATGGATTGAAGTGTTCATCAAATCGTATGCAGGAGTCAGTACATAGTCTCCTCTATCGGTCTCTTGTAGTGAGAAGTTTTTAAGGTGAGCATCGCCATTGCCGAACAGATAATTAAAGACAATAAGCGTGAAATACTTAGCCATCTCAACTTGCCACGCAGAAACATTTTGTTTCAAGAGCTTTGCAATGTCTTCATAGCTACCAGAATATTTGAAGTCGCTACCGCTATTCCTTTCGGTTTTTCCAGCAATAGAAGCAAAATCATCTTGCCTAATTTTAGATCCATCTGCTTTGTAGTCAAACCTCTTAGTTATGTAAAAAGGACTGCCATCTGCAAAAAAAGCAAGAGCATTCGCAGCTGTATTGATTTTATACACCTGGCTTGCAATCTGCATAGTCAGATGCTCATTGGCAGGAATATTATGTCTGAAGCGAAGGTTTCTATATTCAGGAACAGGCTTTATGATATATCGTCCGGACTCTCCTTCTGGGGTAATTATGATTTTGCCTTTCTGGATTATTGCAGATATCTTCTCTTGTACACCAGAGATAGATATTTTGTTTATAGATGCAACAATTTCTCCTTCCGTATCGTCGTTTATCGTTAGGTCCATAATGTGACTAACCTTTTTGCCTCCAAATACTTTTCGCAGGCAAGTAGGACTATATGTATCGAATCCCGGTGCGAGTGTGCCAGGGCAAACATCTATCGCTCTCATAATTTCTCTATTGTTATAGCACCTATAGTATCGTGCTTTGCTGTCGCTAATAATAAACCGAATGAATCTTTTTCATCTATTCTTAAAGTCATGCACTGGGTTGCCTTGTTGACTCCTTCAGAGAGCATGTTAAAAAAGAAGGGAAATAGTTCATCAGAAACATACTCCTCCTTGCGTTTAGGGAAAGCCAGTGAAATTGCACGCAATTCGGGATTGATAAGATATTCATCGTCATATTTGAAAATATAACGCATGTCATCTGTTTCGGTTAGCGTGCCCGCAATTATCTTATTTGCTAAAACTAATGCTCGTCTCATTATTCATTAATGATTTTTACTCTCATAACCAACTCCAAGCCAAGAGTCCCTGCAATCTTTTCCAAAGTTTTCAATGATGGGTTTCCTTTCTCTGACTCTACACTTTTGATTATACGCAAGCTAAGTTCCGTATAATCCGCCAAGTCCTGTTGGGTTAATCCCAATACAGCTCTTCTCTCTTTAATCAATTCTCCGTACTTCATGGTGCAATATATTACACTTTTGACGTAAAAGTATATACTTTCTTTTAAATATCCAAGTTTTTGTGCAATATAATGCACTTTTTCACCAAATGATTCACTGCGAAATTATCTCCTTGAAAAGAGAAAAACAAAACCACGCAAAGGTATGTCGTAAGACCAAACTGGAAACAAGTTGTGGCACAACATCGACATTTGTTCACGACTCAAAACGAGGTGCTGAATTAGTTGATGACAATGATGCAAAAGGCGAAGTGTTTTGGCTTGATGCCAATTATGTGGGTACAGAAAGCGCTTTGTAAACAAGTCGGACACACCCATTCTCTGTGAGAAAGGGTTTAGAGGACACCCACTAAATGAGGAGCAAAAACAAAGAACCGCACCAAGTCAAAGATTCGTTGCCGTGAGGAACACGTCTTTGGCTTTATTGAGCGTTCAATGGGCGGTCTTGTGTTTCGGGAAATTGGCATTGTCAGAGCAAGGCAAATGTCGTAATGACAAACCTTACCTATAACATAGCACGCTTAACACAAATTTATAGATACCACAAGGAGTGGACAATTGCGTAAATATTATAAATTTAAACTCTTGCAAATTAAACAGTTACCCCCCCCAAAAAAAAACACTGAAATTTGTGCGAACATTAGTAAAAGTTTTGCTACTTTTATGAAAACAAAATCACATTAGCGGTAGCCTTAAAGAGGTTCTGACTACTCGCTAATGGTAAGTTGGATTTATAGAACCTCCCTATAGAGATCTTTCAAAGATATTATTAACTCATCCTCCTTTCTCCGAGCAGCAATCCATCGTAGATACCCTTGACTCTCTCAAATCCAAGGTTGACCGCCTCCAAGAAAACTTCGACAAGATTTCTCAGGAGTGCGACGCATTGAAACAAGCAATGTTACGACAAGTATTTGAATAGAAAACAATCTCAACCAAAAGTTATAGTAATATGGAAAAAGAAAGTGGAAATACTAATTGGGGATGTCTCATTGTTGTGACAATCTTCGTGATAGTAAATTTGATTACCTTGTTCTCTAATAAAGACAACATCGCAGGGGTTGGAGAAATGATCATAAGTTATGCGGTCTTTGCCGGAATAGTGTGGGTAGTAAAAAAATTCAGTTCAGACCGGTCTGATTCTCAAAATACTTGTGACAATGTTTCTCCTAATACACATAAACCAAATGAAGACTTGACAAGTGAAACTGTTATAGACAGAAAGCCTAAAAGTAACACAAAAGGTTGTATTATTCTGCTGATAATAGTTGTTGTTGTCTTGGCTTTATTGAAACCTGTTTTGAGTAACTACGAATTCAATTATAAAGTAGGCGCAATTGCTGCTATAGCTATAGCAGTCGGTATCGGAGTTGCTGTTTACAATTCAGGAAAAGATTATTAGTAACGCATTGAAACAAGCAATGTTACGACAAGTATTTAAATAACTAAAAAATTATAAAATGAAACAGATTATATTGTTCTTCTAAATCATATGATTGAAATATTCTGTTAAAAGAAAGAAATGAATAGCTTTGTGTTATAAATATCTGTATAACGAAAGAGAAGTTTCACAAATCAACCATCTACTAATCAGTGAATTATCTTGCACATTTGTGCAAAATAAGAGAATTCAGAAAGAAAAGTCCAAATTATCGTCGCAATCAAACCAGCCACAGTTTGTTTGAGAATGCCCATGAATCAATATCCAAGCAAGGCAATCCTTTGGAGTTTATCTCTAAGATATTTGCACATATCTTTGTCCTCCTACTATTTAATGCGTCAAAAGGTCATCTCCTATAATTTTGCAGCAACTTCTCAAAGAACCGTATCTGGTCATCGAAGTATACGCTCTTTTCCGGGTATTTCAACCGCAAGCGACAGAATATGTTTATGGCTTTCTCGAACTTATGTTGTTTTATATAAATCCTTGCCAAAGTCTCCGTGAAACACTCCTCAACCTCTTGTTTGCTCCTATCCTGCTTGGGCGCATACGAGTCATCATCCTCCGACTTACTCACCTTCACATAGATATCGTTCTTGCTGCTCGCCTCCAAAAACTTGTCAATCACGGACTGGTTTTTCATCGGAATATCACCATTCTTCGTATTGATGGAGCGTGCCAACGACGACAAATCCACCTCTGTAGAATCTGGCTTATCACTAAGATAGGTCTCGATGTCGACAATCGGAGCAACAGGCTTCACATCCTCCACAGGCAACTCATCGGCATGTGTTTCCGAAACCATGCGTGATATCTCCTTCTTTTCCACCTTGCTTTCTGCCTTCTTCGTCAAGAGTTGGAACAGAAGATGACGCTCTGAAACATAAAATGCCGTCGTTTTCAACTCGTTGGCATAACGCACGTCCTGAATGTTGTGCAAGCCTACGATATAGAGCATCCGAAAAAGGGAGGAATATGGATATTCCCTCACGAACTCCTGCAAATCAGGCATTTCCGCCTTCCCTATCCTCGACGGAGAATCGACAACCGACAATAGTTCCTGCTTCGTCATCTTACCAATTTGCTACCGTACGGTTAAATATCTGATTTACAATATCCTCGATAATCAACTTATTCAACTCGTCCTGCACTTGATTGATTGTATTCGTGTTGGAGAAGACTTGGGAGGCCGTGAAACGCTCCTCAAAATTCTCGGAAGGATTGACACGGTTCGTAAATTTGACATTCACACTCATCTGCAACTTCGTGTCCATAGACTGGCCAGAAGTACCCACCGACATGGAGATGACGGAATAGTCCACAATTGCCCCTTCAATCTGTAAATCACCGTTACGAGAGACAAAACTCAAACGGGTCTTTTGCGAAAACTCGTCATTCAAAGCCTCCGTAAATTCAGAAGCCAATGAAGGATAAACCAATGCAGCTTGGTTAGGGAATTCCAATATGGTAATCGTCTTTATCTTGGTGTAATCGATAGACGACCCGTTAAATTTATAGGAAACAAGGCAAGAAGTCAAGCCTGCCATCAACACTACCATCAAAAAGCATATAATCCTTTTCATCTCTTATAAGTTTTTCTTTCCGGCGTTTTCCGCCGTTTTTACGTGGATTTTGAGGTTAGTCCAACCCATACTCCTTTATCTTTCTGTAGAGGGTCCTTTCTGAAATTTTCAGATCCTGGGCAGCCAACTTTCGCCTGTTATTATGTCGCTCAAGGGCCTTCTTGATCATCTCCTTCTCTACATCGCCCAACGAGAAGATCTCCTCGACATACTCTTCCGTATCCTCAATATTCTTGGCATTATTCTTTATCGAAGAAGAGACCGTAGGCTGAGGGTGAATCACCGACGAAACATCCGTATCCTTGAACAAATTGGAAACATTGGACATATCCATTTGGGAAACATCTCCCTTTGAAATGATGCCATGCACCAGCTTCTTCAACTCGTTCATGTCCTTCTTCATATCAAAAAGAACCTGATACAAGATTTCACGATCCGACTCGAACGACTTCTCATTTGAATGGGAATGTCCAGGAAAGGCTGGAAGAAAATCGGTCGTCTGAGTGACCGCAGGCAAGAAACTTTGCAACGTCTCCGCAGAAATATCCCTCTTTTCGGACAAGACAGAAAGCTGTTCCGCTATATTCTTCAACTGACGCACGTTACCAGGCCAAGGGAAATGCTGCAAAACGACTTCCGCCTCCGGAGAGAGTCGAATCGCCTCCATCCTATACTTCTCAGCAAAATCCTTGGCAAATTTACGGAAAAGAAGCAAGACATCCGCTCCCCTATCCCGCAACGGTGGCACAGAGATAGGGACAGAGTTCAAACGATAGAACAAGTCCTCCCTGAACCTTCCTTCGGATATAGCCTTACTCATATCCAAATTCGTAGCTGCCACTACGCGCACATTCGTCTTCTGAATTTTGGAAGAACCGACTTTAATAAATTCGCCCACCTCCAAGACACGGAGAAGGCGCACTTGAGTTGTTAGAGGCAACTCGCCCACCTCATCCAAGAAGATGGTTCCACCGTCGGCGACTTCAAAATAGCCCTTTCGTTCCGACACAGCACCCGTAAAGGCACCCTTCTCATGACCGAACAATTCTGAATCGATGGTTCCCTCTGGAATGGCACCACAATTGACAGCGATGTAAGGGCCATGCTTCCGCGCACTGTTCTGATGGATTATCTGAGGGAAACGTTCCTTTCCCACACCACTCTCACCTGTCACCAACACAGAGAGGTCGGTACTCGCGACCTGCACAGCCACGTCAATGGCACGGTCTAAAGCCGAATTAGAACCGATAATTCCAAAACGCTGTTTTACCTGCTGAAGTTCCTCCCTCGTCATATCCGCCTCCTATTTTTCAAGACTATCCTATCATTCAACAACGCCACTAATCTCCACATCTTGCTTACGCAATGGATTAGCCGTCATCCTCGTATAATTCTTTCTGGAATTGAATATATCACAAGCCAAATACAAAGCCGCACGGAACGACTCTTCCGAAGCCTTACCGATACCCGCCTTGTCATAAGCAGTACCATGAGCCGGAGAGGTTCTGATAATCGGCAATCCAGCCGTGTAGTTAACACCACTCTCCATAGCCACACACTTAAACGGAGCGAGACCCTGGTCATGATACATCGCCAAAACCGCATCGAAGTTCTTGAAACTTCCAGCCCCAAAGAATCCATCTGCGGCATACGGACCGAAACACATGATACCTTTGTCGTTAGCCTTCGAAATGGCAGGGATAATCACCTCTTCCTCTTCCTGACCAATCAAGCCTCTATCGCCTGCATGAGGATTCAATCCCAAGACAGCGATGCGAGGACGGACAATGCTGAAATCACGAATCAACGTCTGATTCAACTTCTCCAATTTATCCAAAATGGTCGGGATCGTAATGTAAGAAGAAACCTGCTTCAACGGAACATGTCCAGTGACTACAGCCACCTTCAAAACATCGTTCACCATCAAAACCAAGCCCTTCTGACCATTACCGAAGCGCTCCTCCAAATATTCCGTATGACCTGTAAAATGGAACTTATCTGAATAAATATTCTTCTTATTGATTGGAGCCGTAACCAAAACATCGATCAACCCCTCACGCAAATCCTGTGTGGCGCGCTCAAGAGCCAAGAATGCAGCCTCTCCAGCCTCCTCCGTCGATTTGGCGAGCTCCACCTTCACGTCGTCACTCACGCAATTGATGACGTTCGAACGTTTCGGATTCGCACTAGAAGCCTCCGCAATCACATTCAGATTAAAATTGTCGATGTTCAACGCCTTACGGTGATATGCCGCGATTTTTGAGGAACCATAAACGATAGGAACACAAAAATCATTGATACGAGGATCCATCAATGTCTTTATAATCACCTCATAACCAATACCATTAATATCACCTTGTGTAATACCGACTCTTATCTTATTTTCTTCCATAATATATTTCAAAATTACCTACTATGCAAAATTAGCATTTTATCGGAAAAAAGAGACCTTTTTATCACCTTTTAGAATCATTCACACCAGCATAGTCCACTAATCCAACTCAAGAGTCCGAATCATCGTCTCCAATTGACGCATCGTGTTACGCTTTTTCTTGAATGGACCATAGAGATACGCCTCTACCGTCACGATTCGACTGAGGGCCGCATCCAGATAGGAACGGCTAACAAAAGGGCCACCCATAATATCGCCTTCGACACGCCACATGCCACGCACTTCCACCAAATAACGATCATTCTCGTCGATCAACTCCTTGTAAGTCGGTTCGCAACGATATTCGGTCGCCATATAGGAGCCCTCCGCAGGCCCTGCGATGTACAACTTCATTACTGAATCACGCTTATGCAGAAGTTTTTCCAATTGGAAATCCGACTTGTCGTAGTAGGGGTAAGAATAGACCACGATATTCTGCGTCATATTCAAGTTGCCGTCCGTCATCCAAATAAAATCCTTCTCGACACGACACCTATCCATTTGGTTAGGCACCTTCATCTTCACATTGACGGCACTCTGCACCTTCTGAGCCATTTCCGGACTACAATACTTGGAAAAGAAAGACAACGTCCTTTTTCGCTCTGCATCCACAAGGTAGGTAATAATCTCCTCGCCCTTATCTTGCAGCAACTGCAAAAAAGATTCCCGATCGGGAGCTGTGAGTTTCACCAACGCTTGAGGAGAAGACCATTTATCCTTAAAATAAGTGACCTTGCCTTGAGTATAGATATCAGACAACTCAAAAAAGACAATATTACGCACTGGTCTGAGAATACCAGAAAAATCTCTCTCCCGAATAAACGAGATGTTGAACATAGGCTCCGATTGAGGGAAGCATGGCATATCCGTATTCAAAAGGTCAAATAAGGCACGACCGACCGTATCCCGCCACATCCTCTCATCACCGACCACCAAAACATCAAAAGCAGCCCCCGTAATTCCCGGCAACAAAGCAGACGAGCTGCCTTTCTTAGAGTTTCCGCCACAGGAAGAGAGCAAGAAGACTGAAGCAATAATCAACAATACATACTTAATCTTTCTCATTGTCGTCAATATATTTTGAAGTTAAACATGCCGCCCGAAAAGAGCGACACAACTTATAATTTTCAGGTCACGTTCTATTTTTCCTTTGCCATCTCATTCAACTTTCCTGTATGATTGCTGGAAAGAAGTCCACAAGCAGCAAAGATATCCTCGCCACGAGATTTCCGGATAGTTGTCATAATGCCCCGATGAATCAACTCATCCCTGAATTTTTCCATATTCTCCATCGGAGAACCCTCCAACGGCACCCCAGGAACAGCATGGAATCGAATCAAGTTGACGCGGCACTCCAAACCAGAAAGCAAAGAGACCAATGCCTTCACATGGGCAGGACGATCATTCACGCCGTCAAACATGGTGTACTCAAACGAAACTCGGCGTTGATGGCTAAAATCATACTTTTTTATCTCTTCTATGACCTTCGCAATAGGATAAGCCTTTTGGATAGGCATCAAGGAATAACGCTCCTCCGGAATTGGATTATGCAAACTAACCGCCAAATGACAAGAGCTCGACTCCAAGAAGCGTTTCATGCCAGGGATAATACCAACCGTAGAGACCGTGATTCGCTTAGGACTCCAAGCATATCCCCAATCAGAAGTCATGATTTCCAATGTTTTCAAGAGGGTGTCCACATTATCCATAGGTTCACCCATTCCCATGAAAACCACATTGGTCAACGACTCTGCCTCTGGGATAGACTGCATCTGGTTCAAGATGTCCGCTGCAGTAAGATGGCCCGAAAAGCCCTGCTTGCCTGTCATGCAAAAGAGGCAATTCATCTTACAACCCACTTGAGAGGAGACGCACAAAGTTGCCCGATCCTCTTCTGGGATATAGACCGTCTCAACTAGGCCATGAAGAGTTCGGAACAAATACTTGCGGGTTCCATCGACAGAGGCATCAACCCGTTCGGGAGCAATTAATCCGACCTCGTACCGGGCGGACAACTTCTCTCGATTAGCCAAAGAGAGATTCGTCATCTTGTCAATGGAATCCACCTTCTTCTTATACAACCAATCACAAATTTGTTTGGCGGAAAAAGAAGGAAGACCCAACTCCTGCACAAGCGTTTTCAACTCGGGCAACGTCTTCCCCAACAATCGTTCCTTATTCATGCTTTCCATAAATGAAAAAGAAGTTCACGAAGAGATTCAAGGAAATCCTCCTTCGTGAACTTCAGAATACTATCACCCGGCAAGCCGGATTTATTGATTATCAATAGAACTCGTATCTTGTATCAGTTACATCAGAAGATTTCTTCAAAGACTCGAACAAACTTCTATACATAACCGTTTGCACATTGCCTGCTTGCGTACGGTAGATTTGATCTACCAAAGCATCAGAAGCACCTGCAGCTCTCTTATCAAGCACCTTCACAACATAAACGCCATTGTTACCCTTTATCGGTGCAGAGATTTGAGTAGTCTCCAACTTAGACAAAGAACCCAATACAGATTGCTCTGAACCGAATCGACCCAAAGCAGGATCGCTTACCTTAACAGCCTTGATCGTATCCGCCTTAATCGTTGCGAAAACATCGCTGCCGTTCATCTCAGAGATCAACTTCTCAGCCTTCTTGTCATTACGAGCCAAATACTCCAACTCAGACTTTGCATAAGCAAATGGCACATAATCATCATCAACGACTTCTGACAAAGCAGCAACTACATATTGGTTTTGCAATTCAAACACCTTGTCTGAAACTTCACCAACCTTATGATCCCATGCCCAACGGATAATCTCCCTTGCTTGAGGAAGCACGTAGACTTGGTTTTGGTTTCTACCCAAACGAGACAATGGTCTAACATCGTATCCATTCTCCTTAGCAGCAGCCTCAAAAGAAGCCAAGTTTCTGTTCTCTGTGATGAATACTCTAGCTTTTTCGTAAGTATTTCTATAGGTATCCGTACCAGCATCCACTTTGTTGATGATTTCAGCCAACTTAACCTTCTTTACAGGTTTTGTCTTTTCTGTAACACGAACCAACATCACTGCTCTCTGTTGAAGAGGGAATGTAAAGTAATCGCCCACGTTAGCTGTGAAGATTGCGTCATCAAATCCTTCAAGGCCGAGGAGACCCTCAGAGAGCCAATCCATATCACCACCCTTTTCAATGATTGCCTTAGAGTCTTGAGAGAAATTCTTCACCATTTCAGCGAAGTTAGCACCCTTCTTCAATTCAGCAGTCAAGCTATCAGCCAACTTTTGAGATTCCTCCAAATTATTTCTGAAGACGATGATACGGCTTGCACGAACTGAGTCTGGACGATTTTGCACATCCGACATCACCCTTGCCACCTTATAGAAAGGACCATCCAACTTCACCTCTGAAACAGTTCCCTTAGCAGAATAGAATGCGAATTCTGCGAAGAGAGGATCAACTTGCTTCTCTGTCAAATAAGTTGGGTTGTAAGGATACTCCCTATCTGAGTTTTGAGTGACAAACAAAGGAACCATATCCTCTGACAATGAATCCAAAGTAGCCTTAGCTCCCTTGATGGCATTTTCCATCTCATCGTAATCATCCTTTGAAGGAACCACATCAAAAACAATAATCTTTGCCGAACGATAAGGCTCAGTCTTAAACGTTGCTCTTCTCTTCTCATACAAAGCCTTCAAGTCAGAGTCTGAAACAGTAACCGTAGAGTCAGCTACATCATAGTATGACTTACGAACAACCGCCAAATCGTATTCGTTCATGTCCATAGAAGCCAAATTCTCGGCAACTGTTCTTGTCGGAGTCATGGCAGCAGTGAGTAACTTTTGGTATTTGCCCAACAAAATTTGGGTTTTCAACTCTTCCTCCCAATATTTCCAAGCTCTATAATAAGCCTCTATTTGAGGATTTTCCTTGTTTTGAAGAATTTGTTGCAAAATTCGTGAATCATAACGACCCGTCTCACCACGAAGGAAAGAGATTTGATTCAACATAGGATGAGGTTGCGCACCGAAAAGAGCATCTTGGAACTCCTCGTCAGATATGGACAAGCCAATCTTCTCGCACTCGCTCGCCAACAAAGAAGAGAAAACGAACTTATCCCATACGTTATCTCTCAACTGGGCATCCGTCAAATTATTTTGGCCTTCCATCTTGGCCACCTCTGTAAACTGCTGGATATCAGCAGTGTATTCTTGCATAGTCATTGTATGACCTTCCACATTTCCGACCTTCTGCTTAATCAGATTCACATAAGAAGAACTTGATGTGATAAAATCACCAATAATAAAAGCGAATAAGGCGAAACCGACAACTCCTATCAACATTCCGGCCTTGTTTCTAATTTTCTCTAATGCTGCCATTACCTTTTTGTATTACTACTTTTTATTTATTTTACTTTATATCTAAACAAATGCACTTTTTGAGGTGCGAATATACAAAAAAATATAAAAGGAATCACAAAACACCCCCGATATTTAGCAAAATAGAATAAAATCACGACTTGACAGTCAAGCGAACCAATTCTATACGCGTAGAAACGACTCTGACTATGGAAAACTCGTAATTATCTATCGTCACCCGTTCCTTGGGTTGAGGGAGCATACAGTTTTTATAGAGGATCAAACCGGCAAGCGTAATGTACTCGTTCGACAGAGGCAAATGAAGGCCATATCGTTCGTTCACCGCCTCAACTTCCAATCGACCCGACAAGACATACTCACCGTTTCCGAGATTTTTCGCAACCAAACCATCTCCATCGTCATCATGTTCATCCTCTATCTCTCCGAAAATCTCCTCCATAATGTCCTCCAACGTGACAATACCGGCCGTACCACCAAACTCATCGACCACCAAAGCCATTCCTTTATGTTGCTGAAGGAAAATTCTCAACATCCGGTTCGCGGACATAGTCTCAGGAACCACTGGCAAGGGATTTAACATATCCTTGATAGCCAAAGGTCTATCAAACAAATCGGAAGAGTGGACATAACCTAAGATATTGTCAATATTGTCCTTGTAAACCAAAATCCGGGAGTAGTGCAAAGTAACAAAGAGTTCCGTCAACTTCTCGACAGGCGAATTCACGTCAATCGCCACAATTTCCGTACGAGGGACAATGCAATTGGTCAACGTGACATTGGAAAAGTCAAGGGCATTTTGGAACATCCGCACCTCATCATCCACATCATCTGCCGATTCGTTACCCTCTGCCACAAAATCATCCGCTCCATCTTTGTCATTGCTAACCACATTGATATTAAAGGGGGAAAACTCATCCATATTGATCTTGAACATCCGCGCCAACGAAAAAAGCAACGAGACGAATGGATAAGAGAGGAAAACCAACAATGTCAAAAACAAAGAAAAAAAGCGGAACGTAGAAGTCGGATTACAAGCAGAGACCAAGGACAGAGCCAAATTGACCGACAAGAAAAGCAAAACAAGCGTGAGAGGCACCACCCAAAAGAGTAAGCACCATTCCGCCGATGCGACAAACTGCGAAAAATAGGAGAAAAGGGCAAGAATCAAAAAAACAAAGGATACTCTTGCCCAAAGATAGAGCGATGCTAACAATTGTGGCTGATGTTCAAACAGATACTTCAACGAACGGTCCGTCCAACGTTCCGAACTCGACTCCAATTCTAGTCGAAGACGATTAGACGAAATGTAAGCCACCTCCATTCCGTAAAAAAAGGAATAAGAGAGCAGAAGAAATACAATCAAAATCAGCAACATAACCATTCCATTCACTCAGAGACAGGGAAAACGCCCATCACATTACGAATCTCATACTTAGTCAGGGATTGGTTGGACTTAAAGCCTTTCCCGACAATCGTCTTATTAGCCTGCTTGATTGTAATCGTATCGTCAGAAAAGACTAGTTCTTGTGTCTCGTCCCAAAACAAACTCTTACACTCAAACTGCTCTCCATTCAAATTCTTTGCATGGACGCTGTCGTGCAGTTCCCAAAACTTTTTCCGGTCGTAGTAGATGGCGTATTTGCTCCTCAATTCCGCATCGATATCCAGTTGGGGAGTAAATTTCTCCAAATGGATTCCCTTAGGGAAATCCCAATAGGGTTCTTCCGCCTTGTCATAGACCAGCCATTCCCCTGCGTTCATCCGGTAACGAGTTACACCCGAATCCGAAATCACCGTATGCACATCCAACGCACGGAGCGAAGGGGTCTTTGCCCTGTCCGTAACGGAGTCGACCGTCTGATTGCCGTCCGAGCAGGAAGCAAAAACACATACAGCAGCCACTCCAAGAGTAGCTGCCGCATGCTTATAATTTAATCTCGTAAGATTCACTGTTCGATTTTTTATTTAACCGTCGTAGTTTCACCAATCCAACCTGGAACCGTATAAGAAGAACCAGCCTTGATACCTCTCATGAACAACTCCGTTGAAGGTGGGAAGTATGTCTTGTATTGAGAAATCAACTTATTACACTCAGCGGCACGAGAAGGGTCAACTGACTTAGCGCGCTCCAACTTGTCCACAGCAGCCCAGAAAGCTGTCTTTTGGATAACTTGGTCATCACTGATAGAAGAGAAGTATTGAGCGTACAACTTAGCGATATGAATATAAGCATCTGCATTGGCACCGTTCATACTCAAAGCACTTTGTGCAGCCGATCTTGACTTCGTATAGTTTCCTTGTACCATATAAACCCTGGCGATATTCATATACAACTTAGACTTGTCTCCGTTGTTAGTCTCCAAAGAGATAGCATTGTTGTAATACTCGATAGCCTTGCCATAATCCTTGTTCTTGATGGCCTGAGTAGCCAAACCACGAGCCGCATCAGAACTTGGTTCGATCTTATACATAAAAGCAGCAGCCTTGAAATAGACACTAGACTCCTCGCAATCTGCGATCTTGTAAAGTGCCAACACTGTCTTCAAGAAAGCCTTGTCTGCTTGCTTAGCATCGATTTGAGAAGCGTAGATACCATCCAAATCAGAACACTTGGCAGCACCAGACTTAGCGAACATCACGTCAACGATGGTCTTCATCTTAGAATAAGCCGTATCCTTCAAATCACCAGACGCACCACGCTCAGAAAGCAACGGAGTCACCTTCAAATAGTCATTGATGTATTGTTGCTTGAATCCCTTTGGATCTTTTGCATACATAGCATCGGAAAGCATGAAGTATTGTTGGAATACGAAAACCTCATTGCTAGTTCCTCCAACATTGATAGCCTCAGCCAACCAGTTGTAAGCTTGACGCTTGTCTGGATCCTTTGCAGGATCAACGTAGGTCACATAATCGAGAGCCTTTCTACCCAATATATAGTGCTTGCCATACTTCTTCATGTTACCGAAATACTTCGCACGGCTATCATACATTGACATCAATTGGTTGAAGATTTGAGACTTCTTAGCAGCATCCTTCTCTTGAGAGATTTGCCAACCCAAAATCTTTGGTCCATATTGATACAATGAAACGTGAGAAGCTGGACATTCTGCATAAACTTTGTTCCATGGCTCAACCGCACTTGCGAAATCACCTTGTTTAGCAGCCTGTTGCATCAATGTCAAATTCTGTACACAAGCAATGCTATCCGCACCATGACCGAACTTAGTTCCGCTCTGCACTCCTGTTTGAGCATACCCAGAAAGAGCTACCATTCCGAATGCAGCAGCTGACAATATAACTTTTGTTTTCATTTCAGTATTTATTAAATAATTTCTGTTTTCTATTCAATTTTACGCTTGACGAACCAACGCTCATTAATCGTTGCGCTCAACATAAGCTTACAATATTGTTCACGCACCTTGTCATCAGCGGTCGAACCCATGTTGCCATATTCAAAAGACAAATTAATTACGGTCGGGTTCAACCCCTTCTTCAAAGGGAAGCCCAAACCAGCGGAAAGAGCGAACTCATTCAACTGGTCTCCACCCATCTTGATATACGAGTCGGAGTAGTTGGCACCCAAGCGATAATGGATGCGCTCCAAATAACGTTTGGAGTTCTTATTCGGCAAAAACTCTGCTCCCGCTGAGATTCGGTTTCTGTCTGCGAAAGGTTTTTCACCGAAATACTTAACATCCGACCAGTTCTGACGTTTATAGTCCAATCCGACTTGAAAGCGTTCCGAGAATCCACACGCCACACCAAAACCAACTGTCATAGGAGTCTCAAATCCATCTTCATTAACAATATTCACCGTATCGACTCCCGAAACGAAGATCTGTTGAGTAGCATTGGCATTCATTTCTGCCTTCGGTTCATAGACCAATCCCACCGTCATATGCTTTTGGTCGTCCAAATCGAATTCATATTGAACACCTGCCAACCAATTAAAATCAGAGACGCTGATTTTCTTTGACTGGCACATGGAACGGAAGGCGGAAGTGGTGAAGCTCACGTCACTCGTATGCTCGATGTCACCAAAATTATATTCGACATTCACACCGACGGAGAAATTCCGGAAAGGAGAAACACCCAAGCCGAAATAGGCCTGCGTCAATCCACCCTTGCCTTCGTAGTCATACTGAGAATTCAAAGAACCATTCGTCATCGAAGAGGGCTGTACATCCGTCTGATAGAAATCGTAGCCGACGAAAGAGTAAGGCAAAATGCCCGCACTCACACCCAACCAGCGCGTGATCGGAAATTGGAGCGCCATATAAGACAAATTGGCATCGAACGTCGTCTGGTTCGCGTTTTTATCCGAATATGTGGAGAGTTTTGCCTCTGCCCCCAATTCGAAACGGAACGTCATCGAATCTATCGCCGTATAGGATGCTGGGTTGCCGGAATTGATGAAACCCTTCGGCCGAAGACCAAAAGAGAGGCCACCCATTGATTTAGACAAGCCTGACCCAGCATCAACTAAGCTTCCGTAGCCATATCTAGTATATGGAGAACTTGTATTCTGCGAATATGACGAGAATATAAATCCCATCATAAAAGATATTAGTAAGAAGCTTTTTTTCATCCCTGTTCAACCTCTAAAAGTAAGTATCCTATTTAAGCCTATCAACAATAATTTATCATCTGCAAATATGGCATTTTTTAGTCTTCTTTCAAAGTAAAATGCGCTTCCGCCTGTTAAAAATACTGAAAGGTTCGGATAAACGGCTGAAAATGAATCGATGAAACCATCGATTTCCCCCACCAATCCGTAGAGTATGCCCGCCTGCAAAGCGGTCTCCGTTGTCGTCCCGCAGAACGGGATGGCCTCGGGGAAGTCCACTTTCGGCAATTTGCTCGTATATGCGTTCAATGCCTTGGCACGCATCTCCAAACCCAACGAGATATTTCCGCCCACATATTGATTCCGGTCGTTTACGATGTCGTAGGTCACAGCCGTACCCGCATCTATCACCAGCAAATTCGTATTGGGTTTCAGATAATTCGCCCCGACACAGACAGCCAAGCGGTCCCGTCCCAACGTTTGCGGAGTCGCATAAAGATTTTCGATGGGCAAGGGAGTGTCAGCATCCAAAAGAAGGAAGTTAGGCAATGCCTTCCGCAGATGAGAAAGGAAGGATTCGGTTTGCTCCACCACCGTGGAAAAGATCGTGGCTTCGACAGAATGGAGTTCGGCAATTTGCGCTACAGCCTCCACCGTGAAAGAAGGGAGCCGCTGACAAAGCACCAAATCATCTCCGTCAAAAACCCCCACCTTAGTAGAGGTATTGCCTTGATCTATCACCAAACTTCTCATTTCAATTCTTCCTCTTTAACATTCAACGTGAAGTAACGACGATGCAAAATTACGACGCAAAGAGATTTTAAGCAAACTTTCTTTTCTTTTATGGATTATTTTTTCTACTTTTGTGCCATAATTCTTTTAAAACAAAACGAATGATAGCTTTCATCCATCATATCCATCATCATTATCAACGATAAAATCGGTGAGCGGATGTGTTGTGAACATAGATATAAAAAGAGGCTTGCCGATGCGGTGAGCCTCTTTTTCTTTCATAAACAGCAGAAGAGAAAACAAAACAACAAAAAATAGATATTATGTTACGAATTGCAGTTCAGGCCAAAGGCCGTCTTTATGACGAAACGATGACGATGCTTTCTGAGTCAAGCATCAAGATTGAATCCGGGAAAAGAACGCTTCTCATCCCTGCAAAGAACTTCCCAGTGGAAATTCTCTTTTTGAGAGACGACGACATTCCTCAAGCCGTAGCAAGCGGTATTGCTGATGTGGGTATCGTGGGCGAAAATGAGTATGCGGAGAAGAAGGAGGATGCTGTCATCGTTAAGCGTCTCGACTTCAGCAAGTGCAGACTCTCCCTTGCTATTCCTAAAGCGGCCGACTACAAAAGTCTAGATTGGTTCGAAGGAAAGAAGATTGCCACCTCCTACCCTCGCATTTTGGAGGAGTTCCTTAAAAAGAACAACATCCATTCTGAAATCCATGTCATCACAGGTTCGGTTGAGATCGCCCCAGGTATTGGCTTGGCAGACTGCATCTTCGATATCGTCAGCTCCGGTAGCACCCTCGTCAGCAACAACCTGAAAGAGGTGGAGGTCGTAATGCGTTCGGAGGCTATCCTCATTGCCAACAAGTCATTGTCTACTGACAAGAAACAGATTTTGGACGAACTCTTGTTCCGCTTCGACTCCTACAAGAATGCAGAGGGAAAGAAATACATCATCCTCAACATTCCGAACGACAAGATACAAGATGTCTGCAAAATTCTTCCAGGCATGAAGGCTCCTACGGTTACTCCATTGGTAAAAGAGGGTTGGTCTTCCTTGCATTCCGTCATCGAAGAGAAAACGTTCTGGGACATCATCAGCCAATTGAAGGCCATCGGTGCCGAGGGTATTTTGGTTGTCCCTATCGAAAAGATGATTTTGTAATTCAAAGAGAAAGATCATGCAATACATCAAATATCCGGCAAGGAGCGAATGGTCTTCGCTCCTAAGCCGTCCCACCATGGACAACAGCCACTTGTTCGACTTGGTTCGCAACGTCCTCAAGGATATCCGTGAACGCGGCGACGAAGCCGTGAAAGAGTACGAGCTGAAATTCGACAAGGTGCAGTTGAATTCCCTCTTGGTTTCCGAGGAGGAGATAAAAGAGGCGGAGCAAGCCGTTTCGGAGGAGTTGAAGAATGCCATCCTTTTGGCAAAAGAGAACATCACGAAATTCCATGCCGCACAAGACCAAACATTGCCTTGCGTAGAGACAATGCCCGGCGTGAAATGCTGGCAAAAGGCTGTTGCCATCGAACGAGTGGGTCTCTACATTCCAGGCGGAACAGCCCCCCTATTCTCGACCGTACTGATGTTGGCCATTCCTGCCAAAATAGCCGGTTGTAAAGAGATTACGCTCTGCACACCTCCCAACAAGGAAGGAAAGGTTCATCCTGCCGTATTGGTGGCAGCCAAGGCAGCCGGTGTGAACCGTATCTTCAAGATCGGTGGTGTACAAGCCATCGGCGCCATGGCCTACGGCACGGAGAGTGTTCCGAAAGCCTACAAGATTTTCGGCCCAGGCAACCAGTACGTGACGGCCGCCAAACAGTTGGTCAGCCTCCGAGACGTTGCCATCGACATGCCAGCCGGACCTTCCGAAGTGGAGGTGCTCGCCGACGAGACAGCCAACCCTGTATTTGTGGCTTCCGACCTTCTTTCCCAAGCAGAACACGGCATGGACAGCCAAGCTATTTTGGTGACAACCGACGAGCAATTGGCAGAAAAGACAATCGCCGAGGTGGAGAGACAACTAGCCCTCCTTCCTCGCAAAGAGATTGCCGAGAAATCCATCGAACACAGCAAAATCATCTTGGTGAAGGATCGGAAAGAGATGGTCGAGATGAGCAACGAATATGCGCCTGAGCACCTAATCATCTCTACTCGAAACTACGGTGAGATTGCCGAGCAAATCGTCAATGCCGGTTCTCTCTTCTTAGGCCACTACACGCCAGAGAGTGCGGGCGACTATGCGTCAGGCACCAACCACACGTTGCCAACCAACGGATACGCCAAAGCCTACAACGGTGTCAACCTCGATAGTTTCCGCAAAAAAATAACTCTTCAAGAGATCTCTCAAGAAGGATTGAACAGAATCGGGAACGCCATCGAAATCATGGCAGAAAACGAGCAGTTGTTCGCCCATAAGAATGCTGTCACACTAAGGCTGAAAGCATAACAAACAAGTGAGCCGAATCGCTCTACACCATAGGCGACCAGGCTTGAATTTTCAACTAAAAAGAGAAGACTATGTTTGACTTAAATAACATCATACGCCCAAACATCAAGGCATTGAAGCCCTACTCCTGCGCACGCGACGAGTTCAAGGGCGAAGCATCCGTCTTCCTTGATGCCAATGAGAACCCCTACAATGCGCCTTACAACCGCTACCCAGACCCACTGCAATGGTCTGTGAAAGAACGGATTTCGGCCATAAAGGGAGTTGCCATAGAATCCATCTTCTTGGGCAACGGAAGCGACGAACCCATCGACTTGATGTACCGTGCCTTCTGCGAACCTCGGGTGGACAACGTCGTGGCCATCAACCCAACCTACGGAATGTATGAGGTTTGCGCCGACATCAACGACGTGGAATATCGGAAGGTGGAACTTGACGAAAAGTTCCAATTCAGTGCGGACAAACTATTGGCAAAAGCCGACGAACATACCAAGGTCATGTGGCTCTGCTCGCCCAACAATCCGACAGGAAACCTCTTGGCAGAAAACGAGATAGAGAAACTTCTCCAATCCTTCAACGGGATTGTGGTAGTAGATGAAGCCTACATCGACTTTGCAGGAAGAGACTCTTTTGCAAAGAAATTGAGCCAACATTCCAACTTGGTTGTCCTCCAAACATTCTCCAAAGCATGGGGAAGCGCAGCCATCCGTCTGGGCATGGCCTTCGCATCCAAAGAGATTATCTGCGTGCTCAACAAGATAAAGTATCCTTACAACGTCAACATCCTCACGCAACGACAAGCGTTGGCATTGATGAAAGAAGCCGACAAAGTGGCAGATTGGGTAAAAACGTTGAAGGCCGAGCGCAGCCGATTAGTGGAGGAACTGCAAAAGCTAAGTCTAGTGGTCTGCACCTACCCTACCGACGCCAATTTCGTGCTTACCAAGGTAAAGGATGCACAAGCCACATACAATCATCTGGTTTCCAACGGAATCATCGTGCGCAACCGTAACAGTGTCACACTCTGTGGCAACTGCTTACGAATCACAGTAGGAACACCAGAAGAGAACAAGATTCTACTAAATGAATTACACAATTTAGAATAAGCAATCAGGGGGAGAACCTATTCTCCCCTTTATTTTTACCATTTATATTTTACTGAAAATGAGAAGATTAATTTCAGCAACGTTTCTATTTTTAAGCCTCTTTGTTTTTGCCGATGCGCAAGATATCATCATTACGAAAGATAGACTTAAGATTGAGGCCAAAGTCGTTCATGTCAACAGAAGCACTATCGACTACAAAGAGTTCGACAAGCCCGATGGCGAACTCAAGACCATGCTCAAATCAAACATTGCGAGCATCGCTTACGAGAATGGAATCGTGGAAGTCTATGACAACACCAATTCAGAAGGACAGACTTCTTCTGTAAGACCCCAGGCTAGACAAGCCCTCACTTGTGCAGACATGGACAACGTCACTTACAAAGGGGGCGAACTCTTCTATAACAACAGGGCCTTGAGCAACAAGGAGATCAAATATGCCATAAGAAATTGCAAACCTGAGCTCTACAAGCAATACCAAAGCGGCCATCACCGTATGGTGGCAGGAATCGTAACCACTTGCGTCGGACTTGACTTTTTGGCTTCTGGATGTGTTTTTATCGCATTTTCATCCGTCTTCGACAACGACAATGACGATGACGACTATTTCGAAGAAGAAGAGGACGAAATTCACGACATCTGGTTTGGTCTCGGCGTAGGATTTGCCGCAGTAGGAGCCACCGCCACCGCCATAGGTGTTCCTCTTTGGGTATCAGGTGTAAACAAAAGGAACAGAACCATCCAACAATTCAAAGACGGTTTTTCCGACCGCACCAGCGGCTATTCGGAGCCTGTCCATATCGACCTTGTGTCACACAAGAACAACATCGGATTAGCACTTAAATTTTAAGGTTTCCTCATAGAGGTGAGTCCATCGGGCTCACCCTACCATACAATTTAGAACTACAAAAACATATATTCACACATTTTAATTTCACATTTTCATGAAAAGACTAATTTCAACAACGTTTCTATTTTTAAGCCTCTTCGTTTTTGCCAATGCGCAAGATGTCATCATTACAAAAGACAAACTAAAGATCGAGGCGAAGGTTACCAAAGTCAACAAGAACTTCATTGAATACAAATATTTCGACAAGCCCGATGGAGAGACCAAGAAAATGCTAAAATCGGAAATCGTCTCCATCGCTTACGAAAATGGTATCGTAGAGGTTTATAACAACGAAAGCTCTGAGAATCAATATTCAGCCCCAAGGGTCACACAAAGAATTGGTTCAGACTGTTCCGAGATAGAGGAGATCACCTACAAAGGGAGCTCTCTCGTCTATAAAAACAGAGCCTTGAGCAACAAGGAAACAATCAACCTCATGAAGAACTGCAAGCCGGAATACTTCAAAGATTATAAAAGCGGACAACACAGAATGGTGTCAGGAATTGTAGTCACCAGCGTAGGTCTCGGCCTATGTGCTGTAGGTGGAATGTGTACGCTCATCTCCTACGCTTTTGAAAGCTACAACGAAGATACCGAAGATTGGGAATATGAGCGCGATGATGATACTTATCATGCAGGAATAGGCATTCTCTTAACAGGAGCAGTTATCACTACCGTTGGAGTCCCGCTATGGGTGTCAGGCGCAGGAAAGAAAAATCAAGCCATCCAAGAATTCAAAGAGAGTTTTTCCGAGCGCAAGAGCAGCTATTCAGAGCCCATCCATCTTGACCTCGTGTCACACAAGAACAACATCGGCTTGGCTCTAAAATTTTAATTTTTTTTCAACGATATGGCGGTGGGTTCGAAAGGGCTCACCGCTTTTGTTTATGTTTCCACCCCAAAGCAGAGGTCAAAGAGACGAGAAAAGAATGATTCCATTGCGAGAATTCCCCTATATCTCATAATAGAATCTAAGAATAGACTTCGAATTTCCTACATAGGGAGACTTTTTCATCATCCATCCGACACAAACAATATCTACGATGGTTGTCTCAATCCATGGACCTCACCCATGGCTAGATCACGTCGTCCATGGGTTTAAACCCATGGCTATATCGTGCCGTCCCTTTGGGACTCCAGACAACCGCACACACAAAAAAAAGTGAGGTTGCCCTTACAGACAACCTCACTTCATATACTATCTATTACTTAAATCCTTACTTAGCAAAACTTACAGAACGAGTTTCACGGATTACCGTGATCTTTACTTGACCAGGGTAAGTCATCTCGTCCTGAATCTTCTTGGCGATTTCGTAAGACAATGTCTCCGTAGCCTTATCGTCAATCTTATCTGCGCCAACGATTACCCTCAACTCACGACCAGCCTGGATAGCGTAGGTCTTAACAACGCCAGGATAAGAAAGCGCCAATTTCTCCAAATCATTCAGACGCTTGATGTAAGCCTCAACGATTTCGCGACGAGCACCAGGACGGGCTCCAGAAATCGCATCACAAGCTTGAACAATAGGCGAAAGCAAGCTTTCCATCTCCACTTCATCGTGGTGAGCTCCGATGGCGTTACAAATCTCTGGTTTCTCCTTATACTTCTCGGCCAATTTCATACCCAAGATTGCGTGTGGCAATTCTGGTTCGTCATCAGGCACTTTACCTATATCGTGCAAAAGTCCAGCACGCTTAGCCTTCTTAGGGTTGAGTCCCAACTCGGTAGCCATGATGGCACACAAGTTAGCCGTCTCACGGGCATGTTGCAAAAGGTTCTGTCCGTAAGAAGAACGATACTTCATCTTACCAATCAAACGAACCAATTCTGGATGCAAGCCATGAATACCCAAATCGATTGTCGTACGCTTACCCGTCTCCACAATCTCATCCTCCACTTGCTTCTTCACCTTTGCCACAACTTCCTCAATGCGGGCAGGGTGAATACGTCCGTCTGTCACCAACTGGTGAAGAGCAAGACGTGCAATCTCTCGACGAACAGGGTCGAATGCAGAGAGGACAATAGCTTCCGGCGTATCATCAACGATGATTTCCACACCCGTAGCAGCCTCCAAAGCTCGGATATTACGACCCTCACGACCGATGATACGGCCCTTTAGCTCATCCGAATCAATATTGAATACCGTCACCGAATTTTCGATGGCAGCCTCAGTAGCCACACGTTGAATTGTTTGTACCACAATACGCTTAGCCTCCTTGTTGGCCGTCATTTTGGCCTCCTCCATGATTTCGTTCACATAAGACATAGCATCTGTCTTAGCTTCCTCCTTCAAAGATTCGATCAATTTTTCCTTAGCCTCTTGAGCAGACAAGCCTGAAATCACCTCCAGACGCTCATTGGCTTGGTGGTACATTTTCTCCAAATCCTGTTTCTTCTGGTCCACAATCTGCAATTGGTTGTTAAGGTTACCCCTAATAGCTTCCACCTCTGACCTACCCTTTTGAAGTTCAGACTGCATTTGGTTCAATTGCATCTCGCGTTGTCTCAACTTGGACTCTGTCTGCTGAATCTTGGCATTCCTTTGGTTAACTTGAGTTTCGTACTCATTCTTCAAGTTCATATAAGTCTCTTTTGCTTCGAGAATCTTATTGTCTCTTTCCACCTTTGCATCCGCCTCAGCTTTGCGAATAATGCCTTCCGCCTGCGATTTCAGTACCGTTTTCATCGCAACCCACGCAACACCAGCACCAACCAACAAAGCGACAACTCCTACGATTATTGTTGTAATCATATCTGTTTGTTATTGATAATTAAATTGATAATATATAAAAAACGCACCACCTTGGAATGAGGAATCCAAAGTAATGCGGGAATTTCTATTCAAAAGGAAATCTTACGATCTCTCCATTCTCTTTCTGTCAATCAGGACCTACTTAGTCGCCGACTTCAACATATCGTCCAAATTCTTCATTGCAGAAAAAATTTCATTACGATCATTATCGGTCTTCATTAGTTCCAATGCCAATTCCAATGCCACTATCGAAAGGTTCTGTGCTTCCGTCAAGTTAGAGCGACTCTTTCTCAAAGTGTCTATTTTGGAATTTATATAATCTGTAGCTTTCCGGTAAACCTCCTCTTCCGATCGATCCACAAATGGAGAGAACAGCAAAGAGCCAATCTTCAAGTTGATTTTAAGTTTGTTACCGTCTGCCATAGAGTATGCTATTCATTCAACAGAGAAATGCATTTATCTATTTCCCGCACTAAATTTGACAACCTTTTTTTCGTCCGATCCCTCTCCGATTCAGTCACGGACAAGACCTTAGCGAAACGCAGATTATCGCATTGAACTTTCAATCTGTCGCACTCGGCCTTACATTCGGAATAGAGTTTTTTCTGTTCGTCTAGCTCTTTCTGCATGCGCTCACACTCCAACTTCAATTGCGCATGCGAATCCACAAGGAGTTGAGCCCTGCCAACTAAACGATTCATTAATTCACTCTCGTCCCTCGTCATAGTTTGTCAAAATTGCATACAAAGATAACACAGATAAATTAATATAAAAACTTTTGAATGGGAAAAGGGATGTTTTTTTCAAATTCCCGTAAAGAAAAAACTATGAATTCACACTTTTAATCTTAAAGTTAAAAACAATGAATTCATAGTTTCCTATCAATACAGAGATCCTTTCTCAAAAAAGAGGTGCTAGGCAATCCTTGCACACCCATTAAGAAAGATTCTCTCTTCGAAATATTTCAGAAAAAGAGACGAAATCAAAATTCCGAATCCTATTCAAAGTCAAAAAATCAATAGACGAACTCATCCGATATAAGATTTCTTGACTGACGCTCAGTCACGGGTTGAATCACATATTTGACAGAATCGCCCTTCGTAACGTTCCTATCAAAGAAAACTCTCTCCGAGCCCAAGACCGTATCAAGCAGTTTAGCCTTTCCGTTCAACGTTCTGTATATGTATATCTTATCTATTCGGCAACCACACTGATCCCATTTCAATCGAACCCCGCCTTTTTGATAATCGATTTCATAACGAAGATTCTTCAGACACAATTGCTTTACAAATTTCGTCTTCAACGGAATGCTCTCCGTCAAACTATAGTTGCCCACTTCATCATAGTTGACAATCTTGTAGTATACCCTATTGCCATTGAAAGCGAACGTATCTATATAAAGTTCAACCAAAGCATCCTTCTTCCACTCTTCAATTTTCTCCCAAGCCGCTTCATCAGACAAACGTCTATAAAGTTCGACCCGATCCAAATCCTCACTAACACTATTCGCCCATTTAACTACCACAGCGCCTGTCGTATCTTGCATCATTTCAAGGAAAACCGCCTTAGTCGGAGCAATTGTATCTGGTTTTGTCAAGCGAATAGGTTCAGACATGGCCGACTGATTAAAATTATGGTCCAACGCCATCACTTTATAATAAATCTCATTGGTCAGAGAGCCCAAGAACAACGTATCCGTATAGTACGGAGAAAGCAAGAAAGTATCCGAACAACCGATAAACTCCATGTCCTTCCTGTTGGCAAAGAAAACACGATAACCCATGATATCCGGCTCGCTATTCGGCGTCCACGACAAAGAGACAACACCCAAAGAATCAACAGTACCCTTCAATCCAGTTGGAGCGGCAGGAGGCACACTATCAATTTGGTGAGAAAAATAGACGTTTGAAACTGACAACTGAGTCGTATCCGCACCAAAAGCCAATATTCGATAATAGTTCGACATACGCGTATCTTGATCCTTATATGTCCGCGTCTTGGATGACAACGGCTTCTTATGCAACGTATTGAACACAGGCTTTCTTGTGACAGAATCCAACACCATCTTTTCCGCACGTTGCACAAACAACCCTTTAATCTCTTGATTATATGGATTCTCTACATGCCAACGAAGTTCCGCCTCATTCTTTTCATTCATCACCACCGTATCAATCCGAACGCTTACCATATATTCAGTAACACATCTCAGTTTTACGACCTTCGAATAAGGTCCGAGAAATCCGAAGTTGCTCACACCGCACATTCGGAAATAGTAATCCTTGTCACATTCAGGCAAGACACTCGTATAGGTACACGTATGCTCAAATCGATCATCTGTATACATATGTATGATAGGTTTCGGATTCACTGGTTGAAAGACCACCCCATCCGAACTCCGCTCCAGTTGATAACCGGAATATACATTCTCCAATTGAGTAATGTCCCATGAGAAATAGGCTCTTTTGTCATCCTCATATCCTTCAAAAATCGTAGGTGACGGCAAAACAGAAAGTTGAGACATGTCCACCCTTAGAATCTTTGATTTCTCCGCATCTTTTCCATCAGCAAAGATAACTCGATAATCGTAGACAGATGTCCGATCTGCCGTCTCATCCTTAAAGCACAAGGCTGCCATCTTCGACACGCCCCAATCAAATTCGCAGGCTGCCAAACCGAACTTATAAATATACTCTTGCGCCAATGGAGAATCATACGAATCGACATCCATGGAATCAGGCATCTCCACTCCCTCCTGCAACAATTTCAAGGTTTTCTCCTTAATTTCCTTTTGATACAAAGCGAATCCAATCATACCCAAATCAGAATCGTCATCATCAAGGAATTTCGTGAAATCGTCAAAAGAGGATGCTATAATGCGCGACAATTCCTTCCACTCCTGTGGTTTTGAACCATTCACAATGCGTCGTTGAACAATAAAACCATGCAAAGCACCCCTTCTATAGTCGTCCACCGTTTGTGGATACCAACGAAGCGACACGTACTCGCCAGCGTTATAATGATACAAATCGATTTTATACTTCTGGTCTTGGGCCCAAACTGAACCCAAAGAGAGACCAATCAACAACGCAACTAACCGTACTACTATTTTAGCCATTTTCCTCATTTCACATTAATCATTAACATCCCTTACCTATCGTAGCCTTTATATTAATTTTTGGCATAGGTATAAAGAACAACTTACATTTAACATGCAATTCACCGCTCACCTTAACTGGAGATGGTATTTCGCCTGTGAGTATAGTCGTCACTGTACCAGATAAGATATTAAACTCCTTACTCTTTATACAAGGATGCCACTTACACCACCAAGGATAATAAAGTGTAGCACCCACTCCTCCATCGGCACAAAGATAAGCCTGACCAGAGGCACGCCAATTTAATTTGCCACAATTTTGATTTACGACCATGATATCCGTTCCTGCCAAGAAATAGAAATGTGCATACAATATATCAAGCGGCAATGACAATTGACCTCCTGCCTCTAACGCTATACCGAAGGCAAAACCTTGTCCTTTCTGTATCTGATCTTCCTTTCCGATAGCATTGGAAGGAGCAGCATTCAATTTGGCTGCTAACTTCTCCCTCATTGGCGGCATAGGAGTCTCTATCACACCCAACATAAAGTAACTCTCCGCCTTCACCAAACTTGCGAATTTCAAATAGTTCGGATTGCTTCGTGTTCCCATCCAGAAATACCACTCTTTCGGATCCGAGTGAATCTGAAGATTTGCTTTTCCTTCCAACAAGCCACTAAATGCATTTATGTTCGCTTCAATCTCCGCATGGAACGTCTTGTTCGGACGGTCATACTCTGCAAGCAACCAACCCGCAATCATTCCATCGGCCTTGATGTCAGAGACCTTCAATGGAGCTAAAATGGAGGCAATACCCGCCAAGCGAACATAGTTCACACCCCAATTGGTATTGAAGTTCATCTCAAACTCCACGTTGGCACTACAAAGTTTATCATCCATAAAATAAGCACCAATACCAGCCAAGAAGCCAAACTGAATGTCCTTGTTTGGTTTATACTGATCTTTAGAGGCCAACTGAACCACCTTATTTTCCTTTGTCGCATACGATTCACGTGACATGTGATGGTAAGCGCCACCGCTGAACGACTTCAAGAAGACGCCAGGAGGGAACAAGAGTATCTTAGCTCCAGACAAATCGGCTGTCGCATTCGTAAACCAATATTTCAAAAGTTTTCCATCTTGTTGCCTAACTTTTCCGAACTTGGCTTCGCCCTGCACACCAAAACCGAACTCTTTCAGTGAGAGCAACATGCCACCCGAGAATCCGTCTCCATATTGATCATCATTTTTAAACCGCTCGATTTCGCCCTTCAAGTGGAAGGCGGAGAAATCCAAATCGAGCATGATTTTATTGATGGTCAAGCCCTTGACTTTCCACCTGTTCTCATGTTCAGCATGGACATCGAGACCAACGCCGGCACCGATTCCGCCCTCGCCCGCCATAAGCGAAATTTGGGCTTCAAGACTCAAATCGGCCTTATCCTTTTCATTTTCAGCCGTCGACAAAGTTCCACCGCCCACGCTGACATGTGGTGTCTTCAGTCCAATCT
The DNA here is from genome assembly GCA_017553575.1 of Paludibacteraceae bacterium. Taxonomy (GTDB): domain Bacteria; phylum Bacteroidota; class Bacteroidia; order Bacteroidales; family Paludibacteraceae; genus RGIG10190. The sequence goes on along the minus strand of JAFZKQ010000019.1, from coordinate 6,128 downwards.
TCTTCAACTCTATGCCGAAACCACCTACAGAGAAGCCCGCTTTGCCGACCAATGAGAAGGCTTTCACAGCAACATGAGGAGACAAGGAAGACAATCGCAAGCCCTCAAATCGGACACCTTTCAAATTCAACGTAGACTCTATGTTCAACGCACCGTTCAAGCACAAAGTGGCCCCGAATTTCTGTTCTGAATTCTCGTTGCCCACCTCCAGATAACTATCCTTCGTTATATCTATGGATGCCTTGTTCGTAAACGGCACCTTGAAATGTTGATCTGCCTTCAAAGAGGCATTGATACTATACAAATATTTGTCCTGCGCCGCATTATAGCCGATATGTCCACGGAAACCCAATGGATAGCCCTCGATTTCGTCTCCGTTATTTCCATCTCCGTCATCCGAGCCATCATCCTTGCCCGGCGCCGCCTTACCCTCCTCTTTCTTCAAGAAAGGGACATCCGCCCTACCTGAAATCAAACCATCGCTAAATTCGCCTTGCCAGAAGGAAACTCCGATCGTATCCACAGCCAACGCCAAGCCACTATTCTTATCATCTCCTCTCGTATCAATGAAATCCCTCAAAAGGAAGTTTCCGGTGAAGCCATAGTCGTCTATCAAGACATTTTTGACCTCCAACGTGGCTTGCTTATCCTTCTTCTTATTGAAATCCAAATTACTAGGGAAGCGAACCGCCAATTTAGAGAGGAAGAATCCCGACCAAGCCTCCACAGGCAAACCGCTCTCATCCCAATAGCCATCAGGCATAGAGAATCCATTTCCATTCCGCTCGTCGCTCAAGTCGACAATGGCATCCTCTACCTTAAAGACGAAATCGCCACACCCCTTAACCCGGAACGAATCCGAGAAACAAATCTTCGCGATCATGCCCGAACTATACATGAAAGAGAAGTAGGCCATCACCGTATCCGTCTCGTGGCCTTTCGTAGCTGCCGTAATAAAAGACTGGCTGAACAAGAACCTTCCGCAAAGGCTCATGTCCTGCACACCGTTACAATCAAAATCCAACCACGTACTATCACCCGTCGCACAGTTACCTAAAGCCTTTCCTCCCTTTGGAAAAGCAGAAAGAATCTCTATGGCGACTTTGTTTTTCATCAAGTCAATCCTATGATCGGAAGCCAGATAGATACGAGATGCTCTATTGCCGCCCTCCAGACGGATTCCATCGCCATGAAAACGCACAACATGCGAACCATCCGACGAAGTGGCGAATGGGAAATTGAAGGTGGCATCCACGTTCACCAACGTATTGTCATCTTCCACCTCGTCAAAATCATCACCTCGGACAAAACGCAGGGAATCAAAAGATATGCGGATGGCGAACGGTCCATTGTCCAAATAAGGAACGGTAACAGGCATGGAGACCGCCACTCCATTGTCCATCAAGCTTTTTGCCTGATCCAAAGCAGTAGTACCTGTCTCCTTGAACTTCTCGAAAGAGGATTTTAGTCCCTCCACATTATTAGAGAGGTCGGAATTACTTTTCAATTTCTCGAACTCCGACTTAGCCGACTCGGTCAATGCCTGCACCGACATTTGGGAGACGTTCTCCTTACTCAATTCAGAGGAGAGAGTAGAAAGCGTGCCCTTCAACGTATTAAAGTCATTCCCATAATTGGAGGATTTCAGTTTATCCAACAACTCCGTCGTACTCTGTTTCAAGGCAGAGTAATCAGGGGTGAGATTTTTAGTCGGATTAAACCCTGTTTGGGAATATGCCAACAAACCTTGCAGACACAACACAAAGGTCAACAAAAATCGAGACAAGGAAAGTACCATTTGCCTATCGCATATACATTTCACGGTTGCTTTCATAACATATTTCACGAGATATTTCATCAATCCATTAATAGTCAACTTCTTATGTTTTAGATTCCATTTCATCAAATAGGGAGAACGTTTAAAATAGAATTTATTCTCGCACCCCTTTACCATGGTCGAACGTTAATATTCACCACAATAAACTAAACGAATAGGTCTGTCATTCGACTCACAGAGCACACCATAAAAAATTGAGCATTTTTCATTTTATTTCTCTTGATTTTCGTGTTTTCCCTCCATAATTAATCATAACTAACATTCAAAATCCAGATTCTTCCGTTCCATCTTCCATTTCCGATTCATGCATAGATTAGCGCACACTCAAAATAAGGACTACCGAACTTATAAATCGATTCATACAATTATTATGAGAAAGTTAAACTCAAAAAACTTCCGCAAAGGTAATGTTTTTTGAAAAAACACAGCAACACTCCTACCTATTTTTTTAATTGTACTGCAAAAACGGGGAAAAATGGCATGGACTTCCGTTTTTCAAAATAGCTAACAAGAAGCCTCCTCGAAAAACCTAATATTTTTCCACTCCCTCTCCATACAGTTAGATAATGAGGTCTTATTAGCTTGTAGACCAAATCATTCTTGTCCTCATAGACGTAAGCTGTGATTATCTCATCTAATGTCTGTATGTCAATGGAGTACTTCTGGATGTAAGGATAAGGGAATTGAAGCCTGTTTTCTACTCCTCCCGTATCACATAGTCCGACCGATGCTCTTTCATCCATTTCACAACACGTTGCTTATAGCCATCAGAATATGTATAATACTCATCTTTCTTGAATTTCAAACGAATATTGTCCCCCTTCTCAGGATAAGGGAAATCGACAACCGTATATAAGAGCCAAGACATCAAACAATAGTCAAGAGACTCATACCAAATTATACTATTAGGATCTTCACTACTTTGAAGTTCATATCTAAAATACGCATTCTTATTATTTCTTATAACACTACAAAATGTATCAAACATATCCTCTTTTCTATAATAGAACCACCCTACTGACAAAGTTTTAGGAATAAAAACATTGCTTATCTCCATTTCCTTTTTTGAATTAGATGCAGTAATCATATTCTGAAACAAAGAATCTATCTGACTATTATCGTGCAACCCCAGCAACAACTGCCTATAAAACAATTTATGGTCCAATTTTGTACACTCTTCACATTGCATTTGTGTCAACTCGTCTCGGGCATTCCTAACGGAATTCAAAATCTCATCAGACCCATTATCCATCAGCAACCTACATATACAATCCGTTTCGCAAGAAGAATCCGGTCCCCATCTCATATCTAAATTCCAGAAACATAGATAATAGTATCGTTCCTTCAAGATTGTCTCAAGATAGAGCGCTTTTTGCTTTGACGAAAAGAAATAAAAAAACGAATCTTCACACATCTGCTGTGCCAAATAAAGCCTTTTGTACTTTTCCTTACTCTGAAACAAAATACTATCAAGGCAATAGTCCATGTAAGAAAATCTCAACAAAGAGTCCTTTTCTTCCAAAGTATCGACTATGCCTTTTATCTCCGTCAACAATTCAAAAGAGGTCTTCTCCTGCCCCTTGGCATTCGTTTTTACAATTTGAGGCCTGTCATTCGCAGAGACTGCGAAAATAGACAAAAACGTCAAAATGAATATTTGATATAATCGCTTCATTACTAACCACAACCAGTTCATCTTCCATTACCCACTTTTCCCCGAACCTCTCTTATCCTCCGATTTATCCTATCCGACTTTTTTATCATCTTTCCAAACAACCCCTCATACTCCTTCTTAGCAGGAACAAACTCCATATTGGAGGTTATTTCGTCTGTAAAAGAATCAATTAAAAAATAATTGTAATCATCGTTGGACTTAAAATGACCGACGCATTCGGGAATAATACGAACCCTATGTGCAGACAATTCTCTCATCCAAGGTCCTATCCAAGAATTCGCATCGTAAACTCGACGTGAAATATATTCTCCATGTTCATTTCGCAAATCATAAACAGACATATCTCTTTCTAGAATCAAATAATCAATTCCATTGATTTGAAAAATGTGATAATTGTCATCTTTTTGTTTCAAGACATAAACATCCACCATCATTTCCGACTCTTTATAGACACCGTTTTTCCAATCACTCACAATTCTTTCTTTTCGAATCCACATCGAATCACCTGATGAATAATCATATTTATAATAGATATTTAAAGAGGTGTGGTTGTGGACGATAGCAAAATCCGATTGCATATACACAGAGGCTATATCGTAATTCTTGTCATACTTTTTGGCTTTAAAATTTATTGGCAAAGGAGATTTCTTTTTGAAACCACTACTATTACCATTCCACAGAATAGCTCTATTGTTCCAAGCCAGGTTGAAATACAAATTGGAAACATTACCACTTCCAAAGGAAAGCGATGAGGAATTTTGTAAAACAAAAAGAGATGAATCAACAACACACCAATCCTTTCTTGAGTCATAGATGGTAGGATTCGTTTCACAATTTGCTATAGACCCTATCAACAACATAGAATCCACAAAAACAGAATCTTTCGTAAATCGAACAAATTTATTATAACAAAAATATTTACCATTCAATCCTCCTTCAAACGAAGCATAAAAATCATCGCCACATTTGTAAATGACATTGACATTATCTCCTGCGAAAGATAACGAATAACCCAAAATCGCCAATATAAAAGAAACAAGCCTCACGATATAAAACATTTAATATTTATAATACTCGAAACCTATAGACTCAGCATCACTATCAGACACCTTGAACAATTTAACATATCCTTCATCCATCTTATACACAGCTTGAATATGATTCAATATGGATTTTTTAAGATTAATATCTGAATTAAGATTATCCATTGCATTTTGAGAATAAATAACACCATATGAAGGATCGTATACAACAGTACCAACTTTTATAAACTGATGATTTCCGAAATCAGATGCTGGATTCTGATTGTTTTGTCCAGGCTCGCCCATCAAGTCTTTAACATATTCATAATCAAAACAATCAACAATAACAGTTGACACATAACCATTCTTAGTATAAGTCTCTACAATCTTTTTTTCTTCTTTTTCACATATAGAATACCCCTTTTCATCCTCATTTATTGACACTAAAAATCTATAATCAGTAACAGCACTTGGCAAATCCAATATCTGCCAATTTTTCACAAAAAAACCGTCATATTTCAAGGGATCCATCGACATCGTAATATATGTTACTTCATTAGGGTAACCATAAGAAAACAACATACATTTGAATAAATTTGCAAAAGAACTACATTGCCCCATCTTATCTTTCAACAATTGACAAGGATACAAATTTATAGTAGTATATTTTCCATAATATTTTAATTGCTGCCCTTTAAACTTTAACATATCATTCATACCTTGAGAATTCAAAGAACAAGGTTCAAACATTTTCCATAAATTTGAAGGCAACTCTGATACTGAAGAAACATTCTTTAAAACATTGGTGCCCGACACCAAGTCAAGAATATCTTCATACAGAACTCCATTTTTCGATTCGTATTTGTCATTTTTTATATCTTCATGCAATAGTTTATCCTCCTTTGGCATAGCACACAAAGTATAAACTTTATTATAAAATTCTTCAAAAACACTTTTATTCTGCATTTTTCCGTCTTTACCCGAGACTTCTATTTTCAGTTTCATTTTAAACCTTCCAATTTCAGAAGGAACACTCTTGCCCAATTTGAAATTCTGAAAAGATATACTACCATCACTAAAATCAAAAGATTGAGCATCCAATTTTTCCGTATAAGAATCTTGACCTTCAATTTCCACAACAAGAGATACAGACTCTACTTGTTTTATAGACTTAGATATAGGAACGGACATCTCTTTAATAAAAAGATTTGCATCCTTTACATAAGCAATAGGCACTGCTTTTTTTTCTTTGCTTCCATAATGATGGTCATATGGCTCAGCATTCAGATTAAACACATTATGAAAACCGTCGCCACCAAATGTCAAAACAATATTCTTTTTCAACATTCCATCCTCATCCGCCTCCAAGAACGGCAACACATAATTCTTATGCGTATCCATGACACTCCATTGCCATACCTTGAGGTTTTCATTATTTGAGCCCTCCTTGTAATCCATCAAATTGTCCGTTTGACCTTGATTGCCTTGATAATATTCAAAGGCGTGGTCGAAGGTGAAGATACCATGACCAATCTCATGCGCCACCGTGTGACCGTCGGCATAGACGGTTGAAGGGTCGGCAAAGACATAGCCT
>JAFZKQ010000018.1 GCA_017553575.1 Paludibacteraceae bacterium | reverse complement strand
TGAAAATATATTCGGTAGTATGACCAAATCAGAAGTGATTTTGTCGGCTCTTGCTTCATGTGGCTCTTCTTTTATACCAATTAGTACGCAAAAAGGAAAGCTTGTTACTGTTTTGGCCGCTTCTTTTGGCGCAGGGGCGACGGCAATGGCTGAAGAAATGGAAAAACAATACGATGCAATTCATCTGCGTAATCCAAATCTTTCTACTTTGAATATCTTGGGGGAAATTGAGTGGCAGACTGTGTTGGAAAGAGGCGGAACTCAGTCTATGATTGCTGGAGTTGCTACTGGTGCCGTGATTTATGGTGCTACTCATCCAAAGTTCATAAATTTTGCATCTAAACTCCAAGATATGGGGTATGAAGCATTGGCTTCGCGATTGGAAAAAGCTGGCCTTTCAAAGAATTCTATTGATGAATTTTGCCGGAAGTTTGGCGTGAAAATAAATTCGGATATTTTTAAAACATTCAAAAAGGACTTCGGAATCTCAGCTATAAAAGAAGTTGATAATATACCGTTGCTAAATAAAATTAGAAGTAAGCAGGGAGTTGGAGATTATCTTGGAATTGATGATTGGATTATTGTTAGGATCCCTAAGGGAACAAAAATATACGGTGGGTTGCCAGGACGAACTGAATTTTATTCAATAGAAAAATCTCTAAGAGATGTAGGTTACGATATGAAAAAATATTGGCAGTCTTTACAAGTAAAAGAAGATAAAAATTTTGGTTATAGAACTAAAGTAGGAGAGTTTGAATTATTGGATGATTTGGAGGTCGGAATCGCCCAAACCTTGAATAATCCACAATTTGGTGTTGGAGGGGCTTGGCAGATTTTTGTGGAGGATTTTACAAAAGTTTTGAAATTAATACGAGAAATAGATTTGATAAAATGAATGTGGGTAATAAATGTATCATATATAAACAATATATTTTGAAACAATGCTGAATGTGATAAAGCAATTGGAAGAGAGTGGTGTCCATTTGTCTGAATGTAGAATGAGCGATTATCATTTTTAAGAGTATTACTTTCGGGTAAATGCAGATCAAGAGATTATAGATTCTTTGGATTTGAAGGGAGTTCAAGTGGTTAATAATTCTATTATATGCGATTGCCATTGGAGTATAATGGAGTTTATAGAAAACGATTGAATGGATTCCTTTCAAAACCTATTAGAGTGACTTGTCCGTAGCCAAGAGCATAACCCCATGGAATAAGTAATGAAAATATAGAAATTTAAAATAATGAAGCAACAAAAGAAACTTTTTGGGAAATGGGGGAGGCAATATTTTAGCCTCTCTCCATTGATTAAGGTGCTATTCCTGTTGATGCTGAGTCTGCATGGGGGAGTAGTAAATGCGCAAACAGATTCGGGGGGCACTTCGCCTCAAAACATCGCCAACGAGTACTCCTCTCTCAAGCAGAGTACGTCGGAGTTGATAGAGAAGTTGAAGTCTACCAACTATGGGGCTGATTTTGATGCTTTGAAGGGCGCTCTTAACAACCTCTCCACAGAGTTGGGTAAGGAGAATCCTTCGAATGTCTCTTTGCAGCAACTGACAGAGTCGGCTAAAGCTGAGTACGAGAAGTTGAAAAGCAATTCTTCCCTCGCCAGCGATGTGGAGAGTCTGAGTTCCTCTTTCTCGGATTTCGCGGAAAAAGGAGCTGCGGCCTTTGCGCAAGTGACGGATTTGTTGGAAAACGGAGTGGCCTATGCTATGCCTGTTACCCTCCCTTATCTGGACAATAGCTCTTTAGGTCTCCGTATCTCTTTCGATTCCTTGCGTTTTGTGCGCGGCGGAAAGCCCTCTGGTGAAGGTGATAAGACTTTGGTGGATGTGGATGCCAAGTTCAATTTCCCATTTGCCACCTCTTCTGACGGGTCGCATATCGTGCATTTCCATGGAAAAGATATCGTCTTGGAGGGGGATAAGTCGCCGTCTCGAATCTCATTGCTTTCTGATCACAAGATCGACTTGATGAAGGATAAAATCGGGGTGGTGATCACTAAAGAATTCCCGAGAAATCCGAAGATGTTGGGTGATAATAAGGTTTCTGGCGATGGCACGTGGGTAGAGTATGATTGCGATGGTGTGCGTGACATGTGCCTTTGTGGATATTTCACGTTTAGCAACACCTTTATCACAGCGGCGACGAATCCGAGCGATACGGTGAAGGCATACTTCTCGTTCATGTGTAGTAGCGGCATGATTGCCAAAGTATCTTTCTCTGATTCGTTTAAAGTGAAAGGGTGTGGCGATTTCATCTTCAATGTGCAGGATGCCATTGTCGATTTGAGTGCCGAGAGAAATGCGAACGGATTCTCTTTGCCGGCTGGTTACATGGATGAGACTGAACGTTTGGATGAAAATACGTGGTCAGGCTTCTTCTTGTCGAAATTGGCAGTGACTTTCCCCGAGAATTTGAACTTTAATGACGATCCAACCCAAAAACCGACGTTGGAAGTCAAAAACGTTTTGATAGATGATTATGGCTTTACTGGTGATATCCTTTTGCGTAAAGTTCTTGAGAAGAAGTCTAATGATGGTGGTTTGGCCATTTCTTTGGATAGCGTAGGTGTCTCCTTTTGGCAGGGTGATTTCAGTGGCGGTTTGATTGCGGGTAAGGCAAGTGTTCCGTTCTTAGACGGTAATAAAGAATCTTCCAATGTAAAAGGAGACGGAAATGGTAGTAGCGGTGCTGAAATGTCGGGCTATGATTTGGGTTTCCGTGGCCGTATCGGTTACAATGCGGCGGAGGACAAGTTCCTATATAGCATCAATGCCTCTTTGCAGGCCGACCAGCAGTTTAAGGTGCCGTTTACCAATATGGCAACCATTACCGTTTCGAAGGATAGTTACTTGGAGGTGGGCAATGATAATACCGAAAAGAAATTTGCAGCTTCCTTGTGCTTAAACGGTTCTTTGGATATCAATTCGACTTTGAATTTGAAAGGCGTCCGCTTTGAGGAGTTGCGTTTCTCTTCTTTGCGTCCTCATATCTCGGTGAAGTCCTTCTCTTTGGTGGGAACGGCTGGTTTCTCGGTGGGTGGTTTCGGTATCGAGTTGAAGGAACTTGGTTTGACCATGCCGGATTGGAACGTGAGCAACGGTACTGCGACGTCGACAGAGAATCCGAAAGATGAGGCGAAATTGCATGTTGAGGCCCAAATTTCCCTTATGGCTGGAGAAGGTGGTATAGCTGCGGGTGTTGGCCTTACTGCTAAAGCTGAATATCAGGGAAAATGGAAGGTGACGGGGTTGGACATCGATAAAATCAGGTTGGATTTGGACTTCTCGGCATTCCATTTCAAAGGCGAGATTGAACGTTTTGATGAAGATAAAGTTTACGGAGATGGATTTAAGGGATCCTTGCTGTTAGCTTTGAAGGAGTTCGGCTTCGGAGTGCAGGGTGAAGTCCGCTTTGGTCGGGTAGAACAGTCTGATGGAACTACGAAGTATTGGTACACCAATGCAACGGCAGATCTCTCTGGAGCTAAAATTATGTTGTTCCCTCCAGGCGTTTTCTTGAAGTCCTTTAGCGGTGGTGCTTACTACCACATGGCCCGTCCTGTTTATTATGAAAAGAATGACGAAGGTGCTCCTAAAGAAATTCATTTGTCCAGTGCGGATGATTATGTGCCAAGTAAGGACATTAATTTGGGCTTCGTGGCAGGAGTTGGCGTTTACTTCATGGATCCTGCCCTCTGCAGCGCGAACGTAGAGTTCGAAATGAACTTTAACTCCAACTGGGGTGTCAACTATGTGCGGTTGGCAGGTATTGCATCTATCTTGAAAAAGATGGAGGTTGGTGCGACTAAACCTGATGGCATGATTGGAGGTTGGTTGATGGCCGAGTATGACCGTCCGAACAAGACGTTCCATGCACAGATAGGGGCAGACCTTAAGGTGTTGGGTGGTCTTTTGAAGGGTCAGGCGAACATGACCATCCATTCCGATCCGGATGAATGGTATTTCTGGATGGGAACTCGAAGCAATCCGAACAATTTGGAATTTGCGGACCTCGTGACGTCTAAGAGTTACTTCATGTTGGGTGCAGTCGAGACTCCTATGCCTCCGATGAGGGAGAAATTAGCGGCACAGTTGCATTGCTCTGGATTGAATCCAGAATCGCCAACTTTGCAAGATTCAGTCACGAGAGGACGTGGATTCGCCTTTGGTATCGCAATGGAGGCGGGTGCGAAACTCTCCATTCCTTTGGATATCATCTATGCCCACTTTAAGTTGATGGCAGGAATGGATGTTTTGGTTTCTAAGCCACAAACGCCTTGTGGCTCTATGGATTGGCGTGCTAAAGGCCAAGCATACTTGTCGGCGGATGGTGGTGTAGGTGCTTCCGTCTACTTGCCAGGTTGGTGTAAGTGGCATCCATGTATGAAAAAGAAGAGCTTTAATATTTTGTCGGGCTCTGTAGTGACCTTGATGGAGGGCGAGATTCCTTCGCCAGTCTATGTGAAAGGTGAATTGCATGTGAAGTGCAAGTTGTTCTTTATCAAGTTGCCTAAAGTTGACATAGGTGTGTCGGCTGGTAGAAAGTGTTGATTATCAGATTGAAGATGACGAAAATAGTTAAATTGGTTATGTTTCTTCTGGCGGGGCTGTTCTTCGGAACGGCCTCCGCTCAGGATGAAAAGTATAAGGTTGATTTGTACCATTACAATGGTGGCGAGTATGTCTCTTTGCGTTGGTATCCGCAGACGGTGGACGATTACCGCAGAGG
>JAFZKQ010000017.1 GCA_017553575.1 Paludibacteraceae bacterium | reverse complement strand
GGGGTCGTTGGTTCGAATCCGACAAGAGGCTCAAAAGAGGAAGGGTGTGAATGTGCGCCTTTCTCTTTTTTTTGAAAGATGGTTCTGTAAATGGTAGCGAGGATGCTTGATTTATGGGGCGGAAGTTACGGGACACATCAACATACACATTTTTGCCTCTTTAGCTCAGTTGGCCAGAGCACGTGATTTGTAATCTCGGGGTCGTTGGTTCGAATCCGACAAGAGGCTCGAAGGAAATGCTGCAATGTGTTTCCTTTTTTTATGTCCGTCGATGAACCTGCCTTCTGATTTTTGTTTGAACAATCCGCTATATCGAGTTTTGGGTTTTGGCAAGCGTGGCAAACCTAATCGGAGAATAAGCAAAAGGGCTGTCGATATGGCAGCCCTTTGTGTTAGTTATTTACTCAAGTTTCGCAAGTAAATATTCGTAAGTCCCGAAGGGACGGTATATTATAGGCAGGGGTGCTAACCCCTGCCTATAATGGGTATTGGGTGATGATTACAAGCCTCGAAGAGGCGACACATCCATTATAATGTCACCATTTTGTGTCACACAGGGGTTGAAACCCCTGCCTGTGATGTGACGCCCATTCTGGGCTAACGACGTGCGATATACAACTTAACTTAAACATTGCCCTGAGCTATGTGAGGTTTTTTATTCTGAGTTGGTCGCGTCTCTTAGAAGGTCCACCTTATGCCACCGAAGAGGGTGGTTTTAGGCATAGGGAACCCGGCGTTGATTTCGTATTCTTGAGCCAATAGGTTCTCTCCTTTGACGTTCACCCAAAGCCCTTTCCAAACACGGTAGGCGGCGTGGGCGTTCCAGAGGACGAAATCCTCTTGTTGTGTTTTTTCTCCTACGAGGGTATAGAGGCCTGCAACGTATTGTACGGAGCTGCCGACGTGTAGGCGCTTGTGCTTGTAGTTGAGGGAGACGTTCAATTTGTTTTCGGGCGATCCCAGCGAAGGTGTCTCCATGTGCAGGTAGCTATAGTTGGTGCTGAAGAGGAGCCCTTCCGTAATCAGATAGGAGAAGTCGACTTCGAAGCCCGTGTTCTTGATTTCTCCTGTGTTCACGTTGAGCGGTTTGCCTTCGATCATTTGGGTCTCTATGTTGTCCTTTGCACGCAAGTGGAATAGGTTGGCCCCCAAGCCTATGCGTCGGTTGAGCAAGTGCTGACGGTAGGAGAGTTCGTAGTTCCAGAGGCTGACAGGATTTAACTCCTGATTGGCAGGCTTGTACATGTAGAGTTCGCGAAGGGTAGGGTTTCGGTAGCCTTTGCTTGCCAATAGTTTGATTTCTGTCTCCTTCGGGAGAAGGAAAGACAAACCGCCTTGAGGAATGTAGCTCCATCCCACTTGGTCGTGGTAGTTGAATCGTATGCCCGCGTCGAAGGTGATCCATGAGGCGAGTTGCTGTCTGAAATCAACATATTCGGCTATTTCGTGCTGGCTCTTGTCGATGATGTCGTTGGTCTTGCCGTCTGCGATGACTTCGTTCCAAGCGTGGCCTCCGAATTGGTTGTAGTCCAAGCCGACCGTGGTGCGGTTCCCTTTGAAGAAGGCGATGGATTGATAGATATTTACGCCAGCGAGGAAATCGGTGTGCAAGTATAGTTGGCTCTGAGGGGCCGCTTCGGGCGCATGGCCGTCATTGATCTTGTGTTTGCCATAGTTGTAGAAGGCACGGATGGCTCCTGACGTAGGAAATCGTCCCTCTTCGTGAGTGTTTTCGAGCGAGAGGGTAGCCATTCCGCGAAAGATTTTCATGCGGCTATCTAAGATGGGACTCTCGACGGTGCCGGGGTTATGGGTGTCGAAATAGTTTCCGTTGCCGAATCCGACCAATTTCCAGTGGGGCGTAAAGTCGTAGCCTAAACGTAGGAATCCTGCATATTCGGAGAACTCCATGTTGTCACGGTGCCCGTCGGTACTTAAATAGTTGAATCCTGCGGCGGACGAGAATTTGCCTTTCCGCACTTGGTTGGAGATGCCTGCATCGAAGGTGTTGTAGGAGCCGCCTTGGGCATGCACGGTCGTCTGCACCGTGTCTGTCTGGGGTTGGTGGGTGACGATGTTCACCACGCCGCCCAATGCGTTACTGCCGTAGTAGAGTGATGCCGGACCACGAACCACCTCGACACGTTTGGCAAGCATACTTTGGTAGTTGTCGGCAATAGGGTGGCCGTAGAGGCCTGCGTATTGGGGCATTCCGTCGATCAGGACGAGCACGTCGGTATTGCTTCCGCCGCCGATGCCTCTCACTTTGATTCCTCCAGAACCGCCGGTGCTGACACCGTAGCCCATGACGCCTCGTTGGGTGACGAACAAGCCAGGAACCTCTTCGGTGAGGGTTGGGAGAATGTTGACGTTCTGTTTCTCCGTCAGTTGTTCTTCTCCAATGACGGTTACTGACATCGGGAGAATCCTTGCGTCTGTTTGACTTCGGGTGCCCGTCGTGACGATTTCAGGCAAACTTGTCGTTTGTTCCATTGTCTCTTCTCCTTGTGCGTTCGCCACCGAGAAACTCGTGGTGAGGAGTAGAATTGGCAATAATGATGCTCTCATATTGTAATTTTGTTATGTTAGTTTAGGATAATTGTTCTCTAAAATCCAATAAATTTGATTGAATATCCATTGTTTTTCTTTCGTAATGATGCCGTATTTGCTCATTTTTTGAGACTTGCAAAGATACTTAAAAAAAGTAGATGGCAATCTCCTGTGTTGTTATTCTGATTCTATATAAATTCGGTAGATTTGTATTGAATAATCAATAGACAAAAACGATAAGTATGACAAAGGAAGAAATTTACAAACTATTAAACGAGCATCCAGTGATGTACGTTTCAACCAACGATAATGGGCAACCTCGTGTGCGTGGTATCTTAATGTATAAGGCAGACGCCGACGGAATCGTATTCCATACGGGAGTCGTGAAGGACCTCTATCGCCAATTGTTGGCAGATCCGCGGGCTGAAGTGTGCTTTGCTTGTGGCAAATACCAAGTCCGTGTGGAGGGAAAGTTTGATTTGGTGGAAGATCGGAGTTTGAAGGAGGAGATTGTCAACCATCCGTCACGTAAGTTCCTCCAGCCATGGAGGGAACAACAGGGCGACGAAGCTTTCTTCAAGTTTATGAAAGTCTTCCGTATGCAGCACGGAAAGGCTCATGTGTGGACGATGGAGGACAACTTCAAACCTAAGGAGTATATCGAATTGTAAATGGTTGAAGGACTTTTGATGTTCCTTTTCGCTTTCCAGGCTTGAAATAGGGGCTATTTGTTGTGTCGTTTCTGCGAGACGCGAAGGAGGAAACCTGCCGTGTCGAAGGCATGACCTCTTATGGCCTCCTCTTTCAAGGTGGGGAGCCTAAGATGTGACGCCCATTCTGGGCTAACGACGTGCGGATATGTAGTCTAACCTAAAATAACTTGCGAAACTGGAGAAGTATAAAATAGTTTACAAAGACAGAAAGAACTAATATTTATGCATAAAACAGTCTGAAATAACTCGTGGCGTCATTTTCTTTGAAATATCTGCCGATTTCTGAGATAATGTTTGTACCTTTGTGCATGGATATAGAGGCGTTTGTAATTTTTTTTGCTTTTTACAAATTTACAAAAAAAATGCCATATTGGCAACTTTTATACCCTTTTGTTTTAGACAGCTATGTCATATTTATTAACTTGAGAAACTTGAATGTTTAATTTTACTAAATCAGTAAAGAGGTATGCCTCTTTATTTTTGTTCTTATCAGCCTCCGTCAGTACGCAGGCGATTAATACGTTTACGGTTAATACAACCAGTTCCGAAAAAACAGGAAGTACAGGAAATTCTGGGTCTATTGTGGATGCAGCACAAATCGTGAGTGCCGACATAAATGGGCAATGGGAAATCGTATTTGATTGTAAAGGAGAAATTACACTAAGCGATCCCATCAAATTCAGTGGTCTTGCCGAACTAGATATAGTAGGCAATGGTAAAATCACGATAAGTACATCTTCTGCATCTTATCCGAAACGCGCTTTTGAATTTTACAATATTGGCACACTCAATATCGATGATGTTGACTTTAAGGTTTCCGATATATCTTATGAGCAGAAATGCTATTTTTATGCTAATGATACAAAAATTGGTCACTTGAAAGGCTGTGATTTCGAGGGTGTCAATCTTACATTAACTAAAAACATTGGTACAATCTCCGACTGTAATTTTACAAATAGCAGAGGACTCGAGTTAGGAAATGAGGAGATGGGACTCACAATCGAGTTGATAAAAAATTGCACCTTTACGAATTGTTATCGTGCCATGGATCGTGCTTATGGAGCCCAGGAATATCAGGTAACAAAAATGACAGGTTGTACCTTTAACTCCAATAATGAGGGAGATAAATATAACAACATAGTATAT
>JAFZKQ010000016.1 GCA_017553575.1 Paludibacteraceae bacterium | reverse complement strand
GGGTCAGATGTTTGCCTACGGCTTCCTTCAGATTCCACCTCACGATGGACACCCTTGCTTTCGGCTGTAGCCTTCCCACTGTTAGGGCGGCTTGGGGACTTACACCCGTTAGAGTACGTTCGTGCTGGGCGAACAAGATAAAGGGGAAATGTCTTGGGCATTTCCCCTTTTTTGTGCTTGTAGTGATGATGATAGTACCGAAAGGAGTGTCGGATCTTTCTTGCTAGTTTTGTGCCTTACCAGCAGCATAGGATTAGTCGAGTTGCCTTCAATATAATCGGCTATTAAGAGAGGCCATTTAAGCCTACTTTACTCAACTGACCGCAACTCTTTTTGTGTCAGTATTTCGAAAATGTTCTTTGCGTAAACCTTTCCTGACACTGCAGTTTGAAAAGCCCCTAAGGGTTTCCTTTCTGTTATATTCTGCCGTCCGTAGATCTCATAATAAAAAAGAATTAAGGCAGGACTTGAAACTAGCCAACCTTTTGACTCCCTTTATGTTATGGTACTAGTACTTTTGTCGTGTTTACCAAATAGATGCCCGATGGCAATTGAGTGCGGATTACCTCTCCTTTTGTGGCCTTGACCTCTTTGATCAGATGACCATTCATGTCGTGGATGAGAATCTTTTCTTCCCGTTCGCATTTGATTTCTATCGCCCCTTTGTCAACTCCGATGGAGAGGCCTTCCCTTGTGCCTCTCGACCTTTCTGATGGTGTTGTTTGCGTGGCAGTCACCTCTTTATATCCCAACTGTCTCATCCATTTCTGGTAGCTGCCGTCTGATTCGTCAGTAATGGGCTGGTAGTCGTGTTTTTCCGAATCGAAGCAGAAGGCGAATTGGCTGCTGAGGCTGGCGTTTGTATTGCCCATGCCCGCTATGCCGTTCTCTGTTACTGTTGCGC
Organism: Paludibacteraceae bacterium; assembly: GCA_017553575.1. Classification (GTDB taxonomy): domain Bacteria; phylum Bacteroidota; class Bacteroidia; order Bacteroidales; family Paludibacteraceae; genus RGIG10190. The sequence continues at coordinate 75,805 of JAFZKQ010000016.1, read as the reverse complement.
ATAGGTTGGTGAGGCGGATACGCTCATTCTCTTTTGGAGAGAAGTAGTAGTAGCCATCATTTCCTGCTTTTCTGATATTCCAGAGTTGATTCAGTGCCCCGGTTGAATCGTTCCATGCCAGTTGGTTGTTTTCTATGCATAGGGCTTTCCCGTTCTCTGCATTTATCATACAGTAGCCTTGGTTTCCGCCATGTAGGCGGAATACTATGTTTTTCTGGCTGTTGTCTTCTGTTAAAAGGAATTTCTCCTCTTGGCAGGAGAGAATGCGGTTGGCGTTTCGGGATAGGAGAAGGTACTCTTTCCCTTCTTCGAACTCTTTCACACGGCGGTATCTGTTCAATTTCTCAAAAATGCTCAAGTCCCATTCGCTATAGAAGCGGAGGATAGGGTAGCCTGTCCTCATGTCAATGGGTAGCCAGATGTGCCATGATTCACCGACATTGGCATCGGAGAAGTAGTCTCCGCCCTTCCATCGGTCGCCCATGTAGATATAGGCGTTATAGAGGTTAGGAACTTCGAAAATGAAGTTGCTTTGTGAGTTGTATGTTTTGTTGGCGTTAGCATCAACGCAAGGATTGCCTAGGTCTACCCATCCTTCAAAGGGCTTTTCGCTAAAGGAGGCATGTGCCGCGTTGGGATCCCAACCTGTGCAGCCGGAAGTGATGGCTATAAATCGTCCATGGTATTTTATGACGGCAGGGGCCTCATATTGTTTTTGGATGAATATGCGGCTCCAGTTGTTGCTTAGATCCAAGTAATCGTCTTTTAACAGTGTGGCATGCATGGTCATGTTCTCTTCTGCTGAGCCGAAGTGGTAGCCCACGCCATATTCGGGGTCGTAGAGCAGGGTTTGGTCGCGGGAGCCGGATGGTTGTTCGTCGCCTCTAGGCCGCATGGTTTTCAAGAACGTATATGGGCCTGTGATTTTGTCGCTGTACAAGATGGCCACTCTGGATGCGGCATATCCTGATCCGTTTTCCCAGTGGACCCACATAACGTATTGGCCGGTGTGTGGATTATACATCACTTTGGGACGCTCCAAGGTCCGCCCGAAATTCATGTCCTGGTTGTCGTTGCGAAGGGGCGTGTTCGGACATTCGTATGCCATGCATTCGTATTTCCAATTGTAGAGGTCTTTGGAGGTATAGCATACGATGCCGTTGCTTTTGACTGGGGCTTTTCGGTAGTTTTCGCCAAACCAGTAGTAGGTCCCATCTTTGAAGAGTACGCATCCTCCATGGGCATTGATGTGGTTGCCTTGTTCGTCGAGCCAATTGACGCCCAATCGTGTGGCGCTGCTACCGTTCCTGAATGAGGAGTAGGGCTGTTGTTGTTCATGCCCTACGCGGATTAATTGCCAATAATGTTTCCCGTCGTTGCCGTTTTTGTCGCTATAGACTCCGCTGCCGTCTGTGGTTCCGTCTGTTCCTAAGTATAGGTTGTTGGAGGAGAATTGGATTCGGACGAACGACTCCTCATTGGGGGCGTAGTTGATTTTCAGATGACTTGTGTTGCTGTTTGTGTTTCCTGCCAATGTGGTGTTGTATTCTCCAGAAGCACTTAAGTACATTCCGGTTTGGACGTGTTTCAGAGCGAAAGAGCCGTCGTTTAGTTTCTCTATGACGAATTGTTGGTTGGGACTCTTTGCGGGTTCTTTCAATTGTATTTTGTTGTCTCCATAGGAGAGCAGGCGATTCCCTGCATGAACGATGTAATATTTCTCTCTTTCCACAAAAGCCTGGTTTCGGCTGTTTTTGTAAGTGTTGATGGCTGTTTGGAGTTGAGCCGTTGCTTGATCGATCTCTTTTTGTCCAGAATCGCCTTTCAAGAGGTTTTGGGCATTGTGTATGGCTTCTCTCAAAATAGTGCGATTTTTGGGCGAAAAACGGCCTTCCTCGTCTCCCTCTATGGTGTTGGCCAATGCATTTTCAGCCTTTGTGATGGCAGCCTCCAATCCATCGGTGATGGTGGTTCTTTCGGAGGCATCGCGGATAAACCAATAGTGCAGCACTTCGTTTCCGCTTTTGTCGGAGTAGATGGACGAGCCGGGAGCTGTGTTGTCGGTGCCTAAATATAGGTTGTTGTCGGCGCACTTGATCTTGATGAAATCGCCACCGACCTCTTCGATGCTGAAGAGCGCAGTTTGGGAGGTTGATGATGTGTATTCCGTATCCCAAGTGCCACTTTTTGTTACCTGTTTCCCGTTCTTTTTGTTCTTTATCAGGAAGTTGTTGCCATTCCTCACGAATTGAAATACTTGATCCTCTGCCGATTGGAAAGTATGTAGGTTAGGGGCGGCGTCGGCGGCCGACATCACCAATCCGCAAGAGTGGAAAATGTAGTAATCTTTGTTCGTTTCTATCGCGTGGCACAATTGTGTCAGTAGTATGAAACAAAAAACGAAAGGAATCTTGGCGTACTGCATGTTTATTGGTTTTCGAGTTTTGACCTAATTATTAGGCAAATATATAAAGGGGAGTTCAAAAAAATCATGGTTCTTCTATAAAAATAGACAAGACAAGCCTCTTGGGGTTGATTTCCGTTGTTTCGGTGGTGTTATGGGATAATGGTACGTAAGCTTTCCTCCGATAGAATTTGGATGTATGATCTAAGCTTTTCTCCAAAAAGAAAGCCCGCCAATATTTCATGACGGGCTTGTTCTTCAAATGATTCGGATATATATCCAAGGTTATCGTTTATTTGAGATTTGCTACTGCTTCCGCATTCTCAAATATTTGTCGTTCATTAATTCTCTCCTCGTAGTTTGACCAATGGATTACGTTTCCTTCTGCGCAGTCCTTGTAGCTGTCACCAGAGATGGCAACGGTAGTCTCACCGATGTTGTAGATGCAGATACCGTAATTTTGGGAGTTGCTGAATGAACAGTTCTCGATGGTTCCCTTAGAATTGATGTCATTGATGTAGATAAGGGCAGCGTGCCATTCGTCTGACTCTCCATAACCACCGTTTTTCAGGTCGCAGTAGCTGAGGGTGGAGTTGGCCTTCTTTGAATAGTAGCGGATGCCTTCCCAATAGCCAGCCTCTTCTTCATATCCGTCGAAAACGATGTGGGCTGTTGCCGTTCCTTTGGCGATGAAGGTAACATCCTCTTCAATGCTGATGAATCTCCCTGCCCCCAGTTTTAGGATTGTCCCAGGTTCTATCGTGAATGTTTGAGCGCCGTAAAGATAGAGACCTTCTTCAAAATAGTATGGGATGGAAAGAGCTTTGAGCGTGTTCTTCTCAGTATTGCTGATGCTTTCGCCGGAGATGCCTACCACATTGTGTTTGTTGTTTGAAGCGAATGTGTTGTTTGTATCTTCAAGGGAGAGAACGGAAGCGGCATCTTCGATATAGATAGGGTAAGCCTCGCATTTGCTGATTTTGTTGCCTTCGAAGGCCGTGAGTTTTGCGCTGCTCTCTAACATAATGCCGTGGGACAAGGAGCCTTCAATTGTGCAATTCTTGATGGAAACCTTGCCTCCCTCAATGTCGATTACAGCATCCCATTTGCCGTCATCACTACCACCGTTTTTGAATGTTACGTATTCAAGCGCATTGTCGTTTCGTTTTGAGGTGATTTTGATGCTTCCCCATGAACCCGTGTTTTGGTTGTTGGTTGGGCCTGTGAATACGATAGGTTTCTCTTCGGTTCCTACTGCTTTCAAGCCTGCATTCTCGCCGACGAAGATGCCTCCGTTGTTGTTGGCGAACATGATGGTTACACCTGGCTCGATGGTTACGAGGGCATTTCCGTTCAACCGGATTCCATCATTGATAATGTAGTCTACAGGCAACCCGAGGTCTTTCCAAACGGTGTTCTCGTTAATCTCACCTCCGTCGATGGAGACTGGATCTGTTGCGTTTCCGCCGCCATTACCGCTTTCTCCTTCCGCAAAGAAGGCGATGAGGGAAATGCTTTTGTTTACGATGAGAGTACGAGGGTTGCTGGTGTTCCCGTCGCTCCATTTCGTGAAGTGATAGCCTTTCTTGGCCGTTGCTACGATGGAGATTTCCATGCCTTCGGTATACTCGCCATCTCCTACGACGGTACCCATTGTAGAGTCTTCTACATTTAATGTGACGGTGTATGTCTTTTCGTCATCGTCGTCCGATTTGCAGCCGGTAAAGAGTACCGCTGCGCCAAGCATAATCATGCTTGAAATTTTCAGCAATTTGTTCATGTCGTTTAAATTTTTGAGGTTGTAGGCAGTGATCTTTATGCTTGGTAAGATTAACGACGCTTGTTAATGGTTGCATCCAAAGATCGGCTGTCATTTGATTTATTTCATTTATGTGAATATACAGATTTTTTTTGTAATAAGGCAGATAAATTGAATTTTTTTTGAAACAATTTTCAGGAGAGGAAATCCGAGTCGTTTTTTCACTGTAGCGTGAAAGTATTTTTGTCTACCTTTGTGTGTAGCAAAAACAGAATCTATGAGCAAGGCAAAAATTACACCGCTTGGGACTGTTTCGCCTTATGGCAAAGGAGAGAGAAATTGTCCTGGTTTTATGGTTGAGTATAAGGGGCACAAGGTGCTGCTCGACTGTGGCAACGGCATTACCCGGTTGATGAATATGCCTGAGTGTTTGAATAACTTGCATGTGATTATCACTCATTATCATAAGGACCATTTCGGTGATTTGGGGGCATTGCAGTATGCTTCGTATGTCTATCATAATTTGGGCAAATTGAAACAGCCGGTCAAAGTCTATCTGCCCAATGGAGACTTTGCTAACAATGAGTCGGCAGTTGTCTCTAATACCGAGAGTTTCGTGAAGTACAGTTTCATTGTCGACGGCTCTTCGTTTGCGATTGAGGATTTGACAATCTCTTTTGCCGATAATCATTCGCATACGATTGAATCCTATATGGTTAAGCTCCAATGTCGGGATTTTAAGATGGTGTATACGTCCGACATAGGGAACACCAATTTCGACCATGCGGTAGCGTTTTGTAAGGATTCGGATTTGATTATCTGCGAGAGTTCGTTTCTACGCAAGCATAATGCCAACTCCCAAACTCATCTTACAGCCTATGATGCGGGTCTCTTGGCGAAACGCTCTTCCGCTAAGAGATTGTTGCTTACGCATTTTTGGCCAGAGGAAGATCGGGCGCTGTATGTGGAGGAGGCCCAACAAGTCTTTGCTGACACTTCTGCTGCCGAGGAAGGAGTGGCGTTGATTTACTAATTCTTGAACAATACAACTTTCTGACCGAGAATTAGATAAGTGCCATTCCCTAAGTGGCTGATTTTATTCCAGCCTTCTGTGAGTTGGAATGTCCCGATGAGTTTCCCCTCGATGGAATAGAGCTGGCTTTTTTGATCTTTCCGGGAGTGGATGAATATAGAGGATCCGTCGCTTGTCACCTTGTCTGCTAAAGGTGTAGGAGAAGAGTTGTTTTGGGTAATCGTTTCTCCGATGGTCTCTATTGTTTCAATTCTCATGAGATCGATGAAACTCTCCTCGCAAGTGAGGTTGAAGGTGATGGGCGAAGTGGGCGCATGGGTGTTTATTACTTGGTAATTGTATACTTTCCCGTTTTGTGCGGAGATGGTTATTTTGTAGTTGATGACATCTCCTTCTCTTTTGATGTTGGCAGTTATTTGGGCATTGCTCATCAAGGAGAGAAAATCTTCCCATTCCCAATCTTTTTCTGATGTGGTTTCCCCGAAAATGTCGAAACAGTAGTCGTCTGCTCGTACAAACATCTCTTGTCCATCGGCAGAGGCGGTGATGATGTAATTATCCCAAGGATCCTCGCTGATAGGGTTTCGATAGTTGTTGAATTGGTACTCTAATTCAAAGTCTCCACTGACCGTCGTTGTGCCGCACTTTTGTTTGTTGAATCCGATAGGGTAGGTTCCGTCTGCGTTGCAGCTGCCTGCTGAGATTCGGTTCCCGACCTTTGATTTTGAGATTTTGGAGACTTCTAAGTAGCAGGCTTCTCCGCCGAGATAGACCTCTAACTCTTTGGTTGGGCAATTAAGGGCAGTAGCCGTGTAGTAGAGACTTCCGTCGGCATATACGTATAGGTCGATGACGTTACCTCTCCTTTGTATTTTCACGGTCACCTCTTTGTCCTTGAATGATAGTTCTCCCTCTATCTTTTTTTGATAGTTGACGGAAGAGTTGGTGAATGTCTCGTTCGAATAGGCGTCAGCGCGTTGGTGCCATCTTGACGTGCCGTCATTTAGGCCGACAGCCCAATTGTCCCATACATGTTCATCTTTGGTTCGGTTTATGAATGAAAACTCTAAGTCGAAATCTCCGCTGACACTCTCCTTGTGAAACTTGTCGTAGTCGAACCATTTTAGGGAGAAGTCTCTTGGCCCGATGATTAATTCCTCCTTTCCGTAGTGGGTAGTGGAGCCAGTGGAGGTCGTCGTCTTTTTGTATCCCCAAATACACAATTCCGTTCCGTTGTCCATTCCTGTGAAACTTGTTGTTTGGGTGGAGAGACCGTCCATCAGGAGTTCTGCCAAGACACATTGGAAAGTACCTTTGGAAGAGTTGATGGTGAGGTATTGTTTGCCGTCAGCATAGTTGTATGACCATTCGCCAGAGAGGGCTCCAGAGACTCTTCCGCTGGCGTCGAGATATAGATCTTGGGCTTGGTTGCAGACCAATTTCGCATAATCTGTGCTGTTGTGGATGATGAGTCCGTAAGCACCAGCGAGATCTTCTGTTGTGTAAACTTTTTTGCTTATTCCGAATCCTTTCCGATATTCAAAAGGGGCGGCAATCGGCCATCCTGCTTCATTGAAAAAAAGTTGATGCACCTCCACATTGTGGTAGATGGTTCCCGTATTTTCTTTGGCATGGTAGATGACGAAGCAAGATCCATCTTCGTCCATCAGGGCCGAATTGTGTCCTTGCGCAGTTTGCCCTATTTTCCACCAAGGGTAGGTGTAGTTTTGCATGAAGGAGACTCCGTATTGAACATTGTCGCCATAATTTAGTACATATCGCTTGAATACTGGTGAGTCGCCGGTAGGGTCCGAATAGGGGCCTTCGATATTCTTAGAACGGAACATTCGCATATTGTATCCTCCCTCTGGAGAATAGAATCCGTAAGAGACGAAGAGGTAGTAGTAGCCATTGCCGTCGGCATCCTCCATATACTCGATGTAACTGCCCTCTCCGCTGACGTAGGCTCCGCCGGCTATCTGAAATCCGCAGTATTTGTCGTAGCCTGGGGCCGAGTAAGCATTGTCCCGTAAACCTGTTTGAGGGTTCAATCGGATCATCCATATTCCACCAGACCATGAGCCGTAAATCATCCAGAGGTTGCCTTCTTGGTCGTAGGTCACGGCTGGGTCGATGGCGTGTGGTTTTATCGAACGGCTGTATAAGGTCCCGTCATTTTTCGTGTAGTTGTTGATGAGCGAAGGCGCATTCTCCCTTCCCACCACGTCTGCGAAATCCGTTTTTGTGTAAGCGTAGGTGCCTGATGCTGTGAATCCGGAATAGATGACTTCATCTTGATAGGTGTATGGGCCTTCGATATGGTCTGCTGTCAGAAGAGAGATGACGGAGTTGGCGTAGGTTGTCTTGTTTATTTCGGCATCTCCGTTTACGGAAAAGTAGAGACACCATTTTTGCATGGTTGGGTTGTAAATGATGTCGGGTGCCCACAGGTTGCCGTTTAGGTCGTAATTGTTTATGCCTAACGAACTCCATGCTACGGCGGGACCGAAGACAGCATTCATATTGTTGGATGAGAATTTGGGCGAGAACTCCTTCCAGTTGATCAAGTCGGTGGAATAGGCTCCGCCTCTATGTGTTCCGAATAGATAGTATCTCTTCTCACGGTCGTTAGATGGACTTTGTTCCGGGTAGGAGCGACCGTCTTTGTCTATGTAGGCCACGATGATGGAAGGGTCGTGTACAGCCACAGTTGCGGCCGTTGCTGTTAACCCCCAAAATCCGAAGATGAGGGATAGCATCGTGGAAAGGAGAGAAGAGTGTATCGGTTTCATGGTGTCTGGTGGAGTTGGTTAAATTTATGTTGGTTGCGTTTTTGAGTGGTGTCTCGAAGAGAAGGCGATATAGGTAACCCCAGACGGATGTCCGAGGCCTATATCTTGTATTTAATTAGTGGCTTACAATAATTTGCCTTTCTGTCTCTATGCCTTCTGAGATACATTTGATGAGGTAAATGCCGTTGGCAAATCGAGAGGTGTTGATCTCGATGGATCTTGCCCCATCTCCATATTGGCGGATGTGTTCCAGTCTTTTCCCTTGGAGGTCGAAGAGGGAAATGTCAATCGACCCTTTCTTGTCGAGGTATAGGATGAGTTTGTCATCAACTCTAGTTGAGGAGACGTTGAACCATCCTTGTTTTGCGTTATCCGTAATTCCTGTTGATTCCCCATTGATGATGAGGGTTCCACTTTTGGTAACTTCCGACAATCCGCCTATGGTTTTGACTGTAAAATGGAAGGTTCCGATTTCAGTCGGAGTACCGCTGATGTCCATACGGTTTTCCTCGTCAGCTTTTGAGATGGAGAGACCTTGTGGCAGACCCTCGAATGCGATGGAGTCTGCATCAGTCCATGAGTAGCCGAAGGAGGAGATAGGCTCTCCGAGTTGGATGGTTTGGTTGGCGCTTCCTCCCCCACGTTTGGTCAGAGTGGGTGCTGAGGTGTAGCTTGTGTCAGGTTTGACGGGGTTCACCTCGATGTTTTGGCTGCATTCGCTGAATTGGAGAGTGGCTCCTGCACCATTCTCAGAAGAGGTCACCACTTGCTCGACTAAACTCGCGTCGATGGCAGGCAACTGATAGTATTGTGAAGGTTGGAAGGCATAGCCTGTTCCCCACGTGTTTCCTGTGCAATTCCTGAACAAACAGTTGTCGAAAGTCAGGTAGCCTTTGGCCCCGTCCTTGGTGTAGTCGGCATAGGGATTGTTGACTCCGATGAAGGCGCAGCGCTCTACATAGATGCTGGAATTGTTTCCTGCCCCGCAGCAGTAGTTGGCCACCGAGCTTTTATAGAGGCAGTTGATGATATGTACCTTTCCGAATCGTACGCGGGGCATACGTTCCTTGCAGCCTTCGTCCCACCAGCAGAATTGGAAGGTGGTGTTGAGTTTGCCTTCGTCTTTGCTGGCGTTGCCGTCTGACGAACCCCATAGGTTGGTGAATCGGTGGTCGCCAGAACCGCCACTGCCTCCCGACTTAGGAGATTTGAGGTATCTGAATCGGCACCATGTTACGGCAATGTTGTCGGCTCCGTTCTTGCAGTCGAAATTTCCGTCCACCCCATCTTGGAAATCGCAGTGGTCTACCCAAATGTTGTAGCCTCCGTCGATGCAGAGGTTGTCATAGCCGTCGCAGTCGTATGCACCCGCACTCTTGAAGGTGACGTTGCGCATGATGAAGTTGTGGCTACCTTTGGAGAGGTAGAGGATACCGGATGTCTCTTTTGTTTGATTGTTGTTAAACAGATAGGAGCCAGGTAGTCCTATGAGTGTCTTGTCTACAGGGACGACCTTCTTGAATGACGAGAATTCGATGGCTCCCTTTATGTAGATGATGCGTTTCCCTGATTTGGATAAGTTCGCAATCAAGTCGTCGGCATTGGTGACGGTGACACATTCCCCACCTTCTCCGCCGGTTGGTGTTGATCCGACGGTTGCCCATCCAACGGGTCTGTTTTGGTCGTATGGCGATAACTCTGCGAAGCTATGAGTCCAGATGCAACATAAGAGTGCAAGCATCGCCATTGTGAATTTTTTTGTTCTCATGGTTTTGTTTTTTAGTTTTAGGGTGAGCCTTTCGGTACTCACATTTGTTAGTTTTATGTGAGGGTGAGTTCTATGAATTCACCGTTTTTTGAATTGAACAAAATCGTGGGCTTTGAAAGGAAGTCCACCAGAATAAAGCATTTAGACTTTAATTCTTATTTTGTACAGGCAAAAGTATAGATAGTTGGACTTTTTCAAGTGTACTATCTTTTCAAAAAATGGTATTATTGGTTCATTTCTATCTCCGGAATGCCCTTTGGCGTGTCGTTTTTCGTCATGGATGGATACCTTTCCCTTGGCGCTCCATCTCATTCACACCATGCCGTTATGTAGCATTTTATCACTTCCAGAAAAACTTTTTATCAATAAAAAGCTTATTTTATAGATATAAATCAACAAAAGTATTACATTTGCTAGCAAAATAACAAATAGGAAAGAAGTGGAAAAAATAGATGATTTGGATAAGCAGATTCTTGAGATAATCACCAAGAATGCGCGTATTCCTTTTAAGGATGTGGCAAGCGAGTGCGAGGTTTCTCGTGCGGCTATCCATCAACGGGTCCAGCGATTGATAGACATGGGTGTGATTGTTGGCTCTGGCTATCATGTTAATCCGAAGACATTGGGTTATCAGACTTGTACGTACATCGGAATCAAATTGGAAAAAGGTTCCATGTATTCAGAGGTGGTGCCTGAGTTGGACAAGATACCGGAAATCGTAGAATGCCATTTCACGACGGGTCCTTATACGATGATGGTAAAGTTGTATGCCCATGATAATGAACATTTGATGCAGTTGTTGAATGGAAAGATTCAGAGCATCAAGGGTGTCTCTTCTACAGAGACCTTGATCTCTTTGGAGCAAAGCATCAAGCGTGAGGTGCCTATCAACAAAGGCGAAACGATTCTTCCTTGAGAAGAGCGTTTGGAAGAATAGGGACGGTCGTTCGATCGTCCTTTTTTTGTCTCTGCTAGTATAGTTTGTAATTGGTTGATTACCATTACTAATCCAAAAAATCAATAACTTTTTGGGATTATAATCCTAAAAAGATATGAAATTTTGGGATTATAATCCTAAAAATCACTTATTCTTGTTATATTTGCGATAAAATCAATAACAATTAGAGGCATGTTTAAGAGAGAGTTATACCAAATTGTCCTTGACCAATGTTTTAAGGGGAAGGCGATTGTCCTTTTGGGTGCCAGGCAGGTTGGAAAAACGACACTATTGAAAAGCGTCATAAAAGAGCAACTTGCGAAAGTGTTGTATTTAAATTGTGATGAACCACAAACGGTTAGTACCTTATCGAATCGCAATTTGCGAGAGTTACAGTTGTTAGTGGGAGAAAATAAATTTATTGTTATAGACGAAGCACAAAAAGTGGATAACATAGGATTGACCCTGAAACTGATTGTTGATAATATCTCCGGAGTGCAGCTTATCGCTACGGGCTCTTCTGCTTTTGAACTTCGCAATCGTTTGAATGAACCGTTGACAGGTAGGAAGTTTGAGTATTATATGTATCCTATTTCTACCAATGAAATATATAAATCGACGGGATATATGGATGTTAAGCGTTTGTTGGAGACTCGTTTGATATTTGGTTCTTATCCAGATGTGCTTTCAAATGAAGGGGACGCACAACAATTGCTCCTTTCTCTTACAGATAGTTATTTGTATAAGGATGTTCTCGCAATGGATAATGTCAGGAAGCCGGGTTTGCTAAATCGTCTTTTGCAAGCATTGGCTTTTCAAGTGGGGTCGGAAGTCTCATATAATGAACTTGCGCAAACAATAGGGAGCGATAACAAAACGGTGGAACGATATGTTGATTTGCTGGAGAAGTGTTTTGTCATCTTTCGTCTGAATGGCTTGACCCGTAATTTACGTAACGAGTTGAAGAAGGCGAAGAAAATCTATTTTTATGATAATGGTGTGCGGAATGCTGTTATTCAGCAATTTGCTCCTCTTTCTATACGTAATGATGTGGGTCAGTTGTGGGAGAACTTTTTTATCTCGGAACGTATCAAACGTAATCACTATACAGGACATTACTGCAACACTTATTTTTGGCGTACTAAGGCACAACAAGAAATCGATTATATAGAGGAGTGTGATGGCTCAATGACTGCTTTTGAAATGAAGTGGAATCCTAATAAGGGAAAAACAGCCTTCCCTAATTCTTTCCTTGATGCGTACACCATCAAAGAAACAGTGGTTGTAACCCCTGATAATTATTTGGACTGGCTGTTATGAGCAGTCACATTTGGAAGATTGGGCAGACCCGTTTAGGCCGCTTTGGGCAGTTTCGAAGGGGCCCTCTCTGACTTGCCTCTGCCGTTAGTCTGAGAGGGGTATTCCCCTTAGCGTTCCTGTATCTCGAATTTCACCGTTTTCAAGTCCTCCCAATACTTTGGATAGGATTTGCTTACTACCAAAGGATCTTCTATCTCTATTTGAGGGAATCGGAATGCGGCCGGAGCAAAAGCCATTGCCATGCGGTGGTCTTTGTAGGTTAGGATAGGACTTTCTTGATTCTTCGCTTTCTCGTCTCCTTCCCAACTGAGGCTTGAGTTTGTCCCTTTGAGGTGATAGCCTAGTTTCGCGCATTCATTAATTAAAGCTGAGATTCGATCCGTCTCTTTGATTTTCAATGTCTCCAACCCTGTGATTTCGAATGGCGTATTGAGGAGGCAACAGGTTACGACGATGGTTTGTGCCAAATCAGGTTGGTTGACCAAGTCGAGTTGCAGTTTTCTTTGGGAACCTCTGTCGTGCTTGATGGTGATTCCTTCTGGGGTGTATAGGGTCGTGACGCCGAAGTGCTCGAATATCTTTGCCACAGCGGCATCTCCTTGTTGGCTCTCTTCCCTCAGTCCTGGTAAATTGATTTCACTTCCTATCTCCGAAAGGGCACATATCTGATACCAATAAGAAGAGGCAGACCAGTCAGATTCTACTTCGTAGTCGATGGGATTGAATTTCTGGTGGGCAATACGGATGACATTGTCGTTCCATTCTGCCTGTATGCCAAATTCTTCCAGCATCTTCAATGTCATTCGGATGTAAGGGCGGGAGATGATTTTCCCGTCCAAGGTGAGGGTCAATCCATTGGTCATGGTAGGTGCCACCATCAAAAGCGCTGAGATGTATTGGCTGCTGACGCTTCCGTCCAAATGAATGTTTCCACCCTGAAGCGCCTTGCCTTTGATTCGTAATGGGGGAAAACCTTCGTTTTCCATGTAATCGATCTCCGCACCTAGATTTCTGAGCGCATCCACCAAGATGGAGATGGGACGTTGCTTCATCCTCTCGCTGCCGGTGATGGTCCAATCCCCTTCCGTATTGGAAAGGTATGCAGTCAAAAAGCGCATGGAGGTTCCTGCCGCACCAATGTCGATAGCGTTTCCTGAAGAGGAGAGAGCCTTCACCATTACATCTGTATCGTCGCAGTGGGCAATGTTGCGGATGGGAAGGGTGGATCGGCTGAGGGCATGTAGGATTAATGCTCTGTTGCTGATGCTCTTTGAGGCGGGAAGAAGGATACTCCCTGCTATTTTTTTATTGATGGGTGCGGTGATGTTATAAATCATAAACTTTTTTATTAATACGGTGAATGGACGGAACACACCTTAGTGGGCATGAATGATCATAGCCCCACCGTGTCGCGATAGAAGTCTAACGATTCGAAAATTTCCTGTTTCTCGACGTTCGTGTTGATTTTGATGTCGCCGATGCCGCCTAAGAGCGAGAATAGGATTCGCCCGTCGCTTTCATTCTTTTTGTCGTGGGTCATCAGTTCGTAGAGAAGATCGTACTCTTTGCAAGTGATGGGCAGTGCGCCGTAGTTCTCTTTGATGAGTTGAACCCCTTCGCGGAGGATGGCTTTGTCCAACCCTGTCTTCTTATAAGAAAGGTATAATTCGGCAATCATACCCCAAGCCACGGCGTATCCGTGTAGTTTGGGTTTCCCCGTCTTCATGGCGTAGCTTTCGAAAGCGTGTCCGACAGTGTGTCCGAAGTTCAAGGCTTTTCGGATTCCTTTTTCGGTTGGGTCTATCTTGACGATTTCCTCTTTAACCCGAACAGACTCATCGATTAGATTCGTTAATGAGGAGTAGTTGACTTGGTCCAAATCGAATTCTAAGATGTGTTTCCAGATTTCGGGAGTTGAGATCAATCCGTGTTTGATCATTTCCGCATATCCCGAGAGGAAATTTTCTTTATCCAATGTTTTTAGGAATTGGGCGTTGATAATAACGCTTTCAGCGGGATTGATGACCCCGATCTCGTTCTTTAGTCCATTGAAGTTGATGCCGGTTTTTCCACCTACGGCAGCGTCGACACTTCCTAGAAGGGTAGTGGGAATGTTGATGTATTCCATGCCGCGCTTGAAGGTGGATGCGGCAAATCCTCCAAGGTCGGTCACCATACCACCACCGAGGTTGATCAAGAATGATTTTCGGGAAGCCCCATTGTTGCTGAGAAAAGTCCATACGTCAGCGATGCTTTGGAGCGACTTGTTGTCATCTCCAGCTGGGATTTCGATTATTTTCGCCTGGCTTACGATCTCCTCACCTAAGAGGGAAAGGCAATTTTTGTGGGTGTTGGAATCAACTAGGATGAAAAGTCCGTTGGTGGTTTTCCCTTTCAATTCTGCCTTGACATCAGCCTGGAGGTCGTGGCTAATTATGATTTTTTGTTGTGCCATGAACGTTATTTGTTTTAGGTGTATATGGGTGAGCCCTTTTTGCCGTAAGTTTTGGTGCAAAGATAGGAAACAAATTTGAAATAGATGCGTAGGGGAAAGATAAGGTTTCTTCTTGCTTTTCCTCTTGGGGAGGCGGTTCAATTGGTAACCCATGTTTCAACATGGGGCGATGCCTCCCTTCATTTTGTCATTTTGATAGGCAAACTTGCTTTTTGAAAATCTCGATTGACATTATGTAAATAAAATGTTTTTGAATTTGACAAAATGTAAGATTTTTCGCTTTTAAATGAGGGTTTATGGGCCATTGAACTTTGTTTTGTTATCAAAAAAAAACAAGAAAATTATATTCTGTATGAATTTTATATTAACTTTGCGTCACTTTTCCTCGATAAAAAAGGAAGAGGTTATATATAGAATATCAGAAAATTACTTTAATATTTATTTTTTAGGTATGAAGAAACATAATTTCAACGCAGGACCATCAATCCTTCCAAGAGAAGTGATCGAGAAGACAGCTCAAGCAGTTTTGGATTTTGAAAATGATGGTTTGTCTCTCCTTGAGATTAGCCACCGTGCAAAGAACTTCCAACCAATTGTAGACGAGGCTGTGGCATTGTTCAAAGAACTATTGAACATCCCTGAGGGATATTCGGTAATCTTCCTCGGTGGTGGTGCCAGCTTGGAATTCTGTATGGTTCCTTTCAACCTTTTGGAGAAGAAGGCCGCTTATGTCAATACTGGTGTATGGGCAAAGAAGGCTATGAAGGAGGCTAAGGCATTCGGTGAGGTTGTCGAGGTTGCTACTTCTGCTAACGAGAACTTCAACTGGGTTCCAAAGGCAGGCAAGGATTACCAAATCCCTGCTGATGCTGACTATTTGCACATCACAACTAACAATACTATTTTTGGTACGGAGTTGTTGAACGACATCGATTCTCCAATTCCAGTTGTAGCTGATATGTCATCAGATATCTTCTCTCGTCCAATCGACGTTAAGAAGTATGGTTTGATCTATGGTGGTGCACAAAAGAACTTGGCTCCTGCCGGTGTTACTTTCGTAATCGTAAAGGACGAGTTGCTTGGTAAGGTTTCTCGCCACATCCCAACAATGTTGGATTATAGAACTCACACAGAGAATGGTTCTATGTTCAACACTCCTCCAGTATTGCCTATCTACGCTGCTCTTCAAACTTTGAAGTGGTTGAAGGCTCAAGGTGGTGTTAAGGAGATGGAGAAGAGAAACATCGCTAAGGCTGAGTTGCTTTACAACGCTATCGACAACAGTAAGATGTTCGTTGGTACAGCTAAGAAGGAGGACCGTTCTCGCATGAACATCTGCTTCGTTTTGAAGGAGCAATATGCTGACTTGGCTGACGAGTTCGCAAAATTCGCTACCTCTAAGGGTATGGTCGGAATCAAGGGTCACCGTTTGGTTGGTGGTTTCCGTGCTTCTTGCTACAATGCTTTGCCAATCGAGAGCGTTCAAGCTTTGGTTGATTGCATGAAGGAGTTTGAGGCAGCTCACGTAAAATAATATATATAATAAGGTATAATTTGGTCGTAGAGACGGTGTTCGCATCGTCTCTACCCCGTTTAAAAGATATTAGCATGAAAGTTTTAGTTGCTACAGAAAAGCCATTCGCAAAAGATGCGATTGACGGAATAAAGAAGGAGTTGGACGCCGCAGGTTTCGAAATGGTCCTTTTGGAGAAGTACACGGAGAAGAAGCAGTTGCTTGACGCTGTTGCCAATGTTGAGGCTATCATCATCCGTAGCGATGTGATTGATGCAGAGGTGTTGGATGCTGCAAAGAATTTGAAGATTGTTGTCCGTGCAGGTGCCGGATATGACAATGTTGATTTGGAAGCAGCAACAGCTCACAAGGTATGTGTGATGAACACGCCTGGACAAAACGCCAATGCGGTAGCCGAGTTGGTTTTCGGTATGTTGGTTTATGCTGTTCGTAATTTCTACAACGGCAAGTCTGGTTCAGAGTTGATGGGCAAGAAATTGGGTATCTTGGCATTCGGTAACGTAGGTCGTAATGTGGCACGTATCGCTAAGGGCTTCGGTATGGATGTCTATGCTTATGATGCTTTCTGTCCAGCTTCTGCTATCGAGGCTGCTGGTGTCAAGGCTGTGGCTAACCAAAATGAACTCTTCAAGACTTGTGATATCGTATCTCTTCATATCCCTGCGACTGCAGAGACGAAGAACAGCATCAACTACGATATGGTAGGCCAAATGAAGAAGGGTGGTATCTTGATCAATACGGCTCGTAAGGAGGTTATCGACGAGGCTGGCTTGATTAAGTTGTTGGCTGAGCGTACGGATTTGAAGTATATCACGGATATCATGCCTGCTGCTAATGATGAGTTCGCTAAGTTTGAGGGTCGTTACTTCTCAACACCTAAGAAGATGGGTGCTCAGACAACTGAGGCTAACACGAATGCTGGTATTGCAGCTGCTAAGCAAATCGTTGATTTCATCAAGAACGGCAACGAAAAGTTCCGTGTGAACAAATAATATCCAACAATATAAAAGGATAGAAAAGAGACGTGCATTTGTGCGTCTCTTTTTTCATTTTATCCCCCACCTTGAAAAGGCGGGGCTATTATATGTGTCGTGTCTTCGACACGGCAGGCGTCGCCAACGCATTTTCCCTTCTCGTCTCGGAGAGACGTCACAACTATTTCCCCCACCTTTAAAGGCGGGGCTATTGAATGTGTCGTGTCTTCGACACGGCAGGTGTCGCCAACGCATTCTTCCTTTCCGTCTCGGAGAGACGTTACAACTATTAGCCCCATGCTTCAGCATGGGGAATCAGAATCGAATTCAGTCGTCATCCAACCTTCCCGTCTCGGAGAGACGACACAACCATTAGCCCCGCACTTTCAGTGTGGGGAATAAAAAATCGTAAAAATCTCATAATCCTCTTCGTGTATTTTGTCTATCTTTGTAAGCCTACCGTTTTGTAGGAAAGAATCTTATGTTTTGACTTTATAATATTATGACCTATGAGTTACACGCAATCGTATTACCACATTGTTTTCTCCACTTATCGTAGGAAACCGACCATTTTGATGGAACATGATCGGGAGTTATATGCATATATTTATGGCATAGCGACGGGTCTTGGTAGTCATGTCTTTCGTATAGGTGGGATGCCTGACCATATCCATATATTTGCATCCTTGCCTGCGACCCTTTCTCTTTCTTTGTTTGTGCGCGTATAAAAGGGACTAGTAGCAAGTGGCTAAAAGCGAATCCGTTCTTCCCTGATTTCCGTGGTTGGGAACATGAATATTCAGCTTTTAGCTATGGATCCCGAGATAGGGATATGATTGTTGGTTATATCAAAAAACAGAAAGAACATCATCGTACACGTTCTTTCTCTGATGAATATCGTTCCTTCCTCGTGGAAAACGATGTTGTTATTGATGAACGTTATTTCTTGCTGGATGATTGATTTCTTTCCCCACCTTGAAAAGGCGGGGCTATTAAATGTGTCGTGTCTTCGACACGGCAGGTGTCGCCAACGCATTTTTCCTTCTCGTCTCGGAGAGACACCACAATTATTTCCCCACCTTGAAAGGCGGGGCTATTATGTGTGTCGTGTCTTCGACACGGTAGGTGTCGCCAACGCATTTTTTCCTTCTCGTCTCGAAGAGACGTTACAACTGCTAGCCCCATGCTTCAGCATGGGGCTAGCAGAATCGAATTCAGTCGTCATCCAACCTCCCCGTCTCGGAGAGACGACACAATTATTAGCCCATGCTTTCAGTGTGGGGCTAATGGAAATGTGTTTATGGAATCTGTTCCTCTATATCTGTTTGTCCGATAAACATGACATAGTAGATTGGCAGGTATAGAACATCTCCTTTTTTCCTCACTTGGCGATGGTTGGAAAACACGATACCTCTTTTGACGGAATAGTCCGGGTTTGAGAGGAAGCGGGTGAGTGCAGAGTGTTTCGTATAGTCTTTCCCTGATTTCACCTCTATAGGGAGTACAGATAGAGAATTAAAGTCGTCCACCAAGAAATCGACTTCTCCGTTCTGTTTGTTGTCATAGTAGTTGAGTGAAAGGCCATGTGCTGTTAGCTCTTGGGCGACAACAGATTCATAAACAGTTCCTAAATTGATGCTTGTCTCGTCGTTGAAAATAGCGTTGAAGTTGTTTTGGTACAGTAAGCAGGTTAGAATGCCGACATCATTCAAGTATAGTTTTAATAGATTTTTCTTGACGGATTCCAATAGAGGAAATTTTGGGGTTGATATGGCCTTGACTTCTAATGCGATGCCGGCATTAATTAGGTAATCGAATTCATCTTGATAGTCGTAAAATGTTTTTTTCCCACCTCCTTCAATCTCTTTGAACACAATTCTTTTCTTTTTGTTTTCAAGTGCGGACGGAATGTATTCATAGACCCTGCGTATTTTCAATCGGTGTTCTGAATCATATTGAGAAGCGTCCATCCCATAGTAGCGATGTATTTCGCTTTGTACTTTTCTCAGTTTGACGATGTTGTTAGTTTCCAAAAAAACATTGACGGCATCTGGTAGCCCTCCACATAGCAAATATCGTTTGAACATCTTCATGATGATGTTGTGGTTTTCCTCGGATAGTTCCGACTCTTTTTGATAGAGTTGTCTCATATTTTCGAGCATATCTTTTCCCACGTTATTGGCGATGAGGAATTCTTCGAAATCCAATGGGAACATTTGCATTACGTGGATGCTTCCGATAGGGATGGAGGCGGTTTGTGAAAGGGTGACTCCTAATAGAGAACCGCTGGCTACAAATGTGTATTTGTTGTCTTGTCTGAGAAACTTGAGCATAGTCAGAAGGTGAGGGTAGGCTTGGATTTCATCAAGAAATACCAGAGTGTCATCTGCATGGTTTAGTTGGTTTCCTCCGATAACGCTTAGTTGGAGGTAGAAGTCGGATAGTGTCTGTATGTTTTTGAACATCTTTTCTCCTTTCCAATCTTGAAGAAGGTTGACTTCGACGAAGTTTTTAAATAACTTTTTGCCAACTTCTCTTATTATGAAGGTTTTCCCCACTTGTCTTGCCCCATCAATAAGCAAAATCTTGTTCGGTTTTGCGCTTAGGAAATCTTTTATCTCTTTCTCTATTTTTCTATATAACATGATTCATTGGGATTGATTTTCGCAAATATAATATTTTCAGTGGATTTCGGTGCATAAAAACGACTTTTCCATATTATTTCATGATTATTTTGACGACTTTTCTATATTTTTTATGTTAGAAAAATCCGACTTTTCTATTTTTTATCTTCCCCACCTTGAAAAGGCGGGGCTAGCATGTGTGTCGTGTCTTCGACACGGCAGGTGCTGTCGTTGCATCCATTCCGTCTCTTTCTTCTTTCCCCCACCTTGAAAGGCGGGGCTAATAAATGTGTCGTGTCTTCGACACGGCAGGCGTCGCCAACGCATTTTCCCTTCTCGTCTCGGAGAGACGTCACAACTGCTAGCCCCATGCTTCAGCATGGGAACAAAAAGAAAAAATCTTATCTTTCATCATAAAAAATGCCCTTTTCTTTACCTTTTTTACGATAAATAATCTTAATTTTGCAAGACCTAGTATAAGGATTTAGTATGTCCATGCTATTGACGACTGAAAAAATATAGGGTTTTAGAGATTATAAATTGCTGAAAATAAACAAAAAAGTAGAGTTATGAAAAAACGATTACTTTTATCATATATTGTTGCGTGTCTTGCGTTCTGTCAGGTGGCTTTTGCCCAAGATGAGAAGGTTGATAGAAACGTGGATACTCCAAATCTTGACTTTTCGCAAGGTGAAGCAGGTTGGACTTATCAAACGGGTTGGTATACGTCTCCGTTGAAAGCTGACCGGGATGAGTATACCTACATTTGGGATAAGAAATCTGTTGGAACTTCAAAGCCAATAGCAATTGTAGACATGACAGCTAAAAGAAAGCAAAGTAATAATACGTATGTTACTTATTCTTTTACAGATTCGGAGAAGGCTCGTTTTTGGCGATTTGACAATTCGGAGACTACGGATAGAATTTTTTCTTATGTACCTGTTCGTGTAATGCCAGACGAAAATAAAAGTGGTGTAATGCGAATTGGTCGGCCGGTACCTTGGCGTCCTAATTCTAGCATACGCTATACAATAAAAGGAACTATGTGGGGACCTAATACGGAGGATTCTGATGGCAACAAACTGAATTATCCTGCAAAAAACTATGAGGTAAATAATCAGCATTGTTACGATTTCGGATGTGAGTTTTATGGCTATCATAGTAATGGATGGTATGGTTCTTCTGGCTCTGGCCTAACATCTAATGATTGGCATAATCCATATACGGAATCAACGAAAAACGTTCATAATCCGTGGGCGGCAGCTGAGCGTATGTATTATGATTTCGTTGTTACTAAAAATTCCACATTGCTAATTTATCGTTTTTTGGCAGTTTTGGCATCCCCTGAATCCTCTTTGAATCACTCGGGTAATGGGTATCCTGAGATGACTGTGAGAATCACTGCAAAAAACAGTGCAGGGGAATGGGTTAAAGTAGATTGTGCAGAACATCATGTGATTGCTAGTTCTAATAATGCGGAGTTGAATTATCCAGGAATGATGTCCATGTATGATGGCTTAGATAGTTATTGTTACAATGTAAGTTGCTCTGATGGTGATAAGGTTCCTTTTGTTACTGATGGGTTCGGAGTAGGAGCGAATAGAGGAGAGTATATTAGTAATAATTGCAACAATAACGGTAGTCATAACAATCACAAGATAAGTTCAAACGACTGCTTTATTAAATATGCGACAATTGTGGCGCCAACAAAAGACTACCCGAATTACTCTTCCTTGTATCATTATTCTGGGTGGAGGACTCGTTATGCAGATTTGCGTGATTATTTAGGAGACAGTGTTCGTGTAGAAGTTCTGAACCATGATTGTTTGATGAATGGCAATTATGATGGAGCAGAAACTGTTATTGCAGGCGGACATAATTCCTATGGATATTTCCAAGCAGAGACTCGTAAATGGGAGATTGAGTCGGATTTTTGTCAAGACGGTGATGAAGACCAGGTTTGGCTGACAGCGCCAGGGGGGTTGCCCAATGTGGCAGGAACCTATACTTGGGAACGTCCAAGTGGTAAACCAATATATCAAAGTCCAACTCAGCCTAATAAGGCTAGGGTGAAAAGATCCACGATTGGGCCTAAAGAAAAAATTTATTGTTATATAAATGTAGATCAAACCGATACACGTAATTGTTCTCGTTTTATATTGAAGACTGATTTGGTGGCAATTACTGCAGATCCGAGTGCTTATCAGGTAGATGACTGTGCTGGTGTTGTTCATCTCATCAATACTTCAAAGGTTACGTCAAAAATCGACGACAAACCGAATGCTGAAATAACAAGTTATGTTTGGACTCTTCCTAATGGCCAAAACATAGAAGCAAAGGATATAGATTATAAGTTTGAAGACATAACCAAGAAAGAAGATACTCTTACGTTGACTGTGTATACAAAGCCAGGCGATTGTTCCTTCTCTAAGGATATATATGTGAAGGCTCCTGAATTTTTGCAGGAAGATTGGTTGGAAAATACTTATGCATGTAAGGGAGACGAGGTGAAGTTGACTCCAGACATCCGATATCCGGGTTATATGTATAGTTGGTATGAAACTGAAAACTTGGCGGGAGATGGTGAGGTCTCTTTGGATAATTCGGGTCCAAACTATACGATACCAAGCATTGACAGAGTACGGTATATAAAGGCGAAGGTGGAATCTCCTCAGTATGTTAGGCAGGATGGAACGACTCAAGTCTGTAAATATGAGAAAACGGTGGCTGTTACACCGTTGGAGAATCCTACTGTAGAGGGTAAGGTAGATAACGCTGAAGTTTGTCCTAATGATCCATTTACTCTGTCTGTCGCTACTGGAACTACGGGTAGTACATATAAATGGTCTCCTGTCCCTGGCTCAGATTATTCAACAGGTACGGTGACTACCAAGATAGGTCAACCTAATGTGACGACCACCTATACGGTGACGGCAAGAAAATTTTATGAGGAAATCGGGAAAAATGGTGATTATTGTTATGGAACTCATGAAGTTCCTGTTAAGACAAAGGGTGTTCCGGCTCTTACTTTCCGTCCGATGAATGATGTTTGTTTTGGTGCATCTGTCACATCGGAGGTTGTGGTAGATGAGTCGCAATCAACGGAGACTCCACTCAGTGATGGTTACTATTGGTCTGTTAATAGTTCTAGCGAGACTCGAATGACTTCAGTTTATCAGATTCCAGCCAATGCTTTGCATGCTGGTACCAATACGGTGCAAGTCCGGGCAATGGGTCTTAATGGTTGTACTGGAGAACCTACCATTGAGGCTGTTCAAATGAAGAACGATTATGAGCCATCTATTGAGGGAATAGAGCCAGTCTGTGATGGAGAGAAGTTGCACTTGACTGCCAATCCTCCTGTTTCTAGCAATGGATCACCAAATCCAGACTATCCTAATGATGGATATAAGTGGAACAATAGTGCCACAAGGTTCCAGCAAGATACGATGTTGAAGGTGTCGGCAAACATGGCTACCGTCAAACTTGAAGTGGAATATCAAGGATGTAAGAAGTCTGTTATCAAGAATCTTACCGTCAAGGATATTCCTAACTTTACGATTGACAAGGTGCCTTCTATATGTGAGGGTGATAATGTTGTGTTTACGGTGAAGGTTTATAATCGGGAGACAAACCAATATGAGGAGAGTGCCGCCTATTCTTATGCATGGTATAAGATTGAGGGGGATCAGGAGACACCGGTCGCAGCAGTTACGGGTCATCCTAATAGGCATACTCCAAGTTCAGTCGCTACTCTTGATGCAGATGGAAAGGCAAAGACGGTAAGATATAAGGTAAGGGTGCAGAGTCCTGCTGCGACGGGTGGTTGTGCAGCTGAGCAGACGTTTGACTTCGTCGTTCACAAGAACCCTATTGTAATGGCTTCTGCAGATAAAGTATCTTATTGTCCAAATGATATAATCACGTTGAAGGCTCAAGCTTCTTCTCCAGAGAGCGGAGTGACAATAGGTAGTTATCAGTGGGTGGGTAGCAATACTTTGCATGGAGCTCAAGTTCAAACAGCAGCCACTACCTCAACAACAAATTCATCAGGTGAGCAACAATCCTACAAGGTAACTGTTGTTGATATAAACGGATGTAAGGCTAATCAAGATGTATCCTATAAAGTTTACCCAGAGCCTACGGTTGTGATTGATGGCGATGACAATCTTTGTGCTTCTGGTGTGAATTCATCAAAGATCTTGACTGCTGTATTGAGTGAGAATACCCAAGTTACGTGGGAGACACCAGATGCAAACAACGGTTCGCACGCCACCTCTATCACAATTAGTGATGGAGGCGTCTTTAAGGCCATCGCAACACGTGGAGGTTGTTCTTCTAATCCAGTAGAGGCGCATGTTATTGTCAATCAGAATCCTATCCTTGTTCAGAATGGTGTTCCGGAAGCATGTGTCAATGAAACGGCGGTCTTGACTTTTGGTGGTGCTGGTGCAAGTGGTTCGTATGAGATATCAGGTCGTCCAGTTTCTACGGATGGCAAGTTCGAATTCAACGAATCGCAAGCTACTACCTATAATTATACGGTGGTAGGTACGGATAACAACGGGTGCCAGTCATCCAAGGATTTTACCGTTACTTTCAACAAGTTGCCGAATGTGTCCATCGATTATGCAAACAGTATCAATTGGGTCTGCAAGGGCTCCCCTGCTAAGGTCGTAGCTAAATCAACAGACAATATCAAGACTTGGTCTTGGATGCCAGGTAACCTTTCTGGTGATGTCATTCAACCTATACCAACTGATTTGACCACTTATGAGGTGACTGCTATTGATGATAAAGGATGTCATAGTAAGGCGGAGTTTACGGTGTCGGTGACCCCTCTACCAACCTTTAATGTTACAGGTAATTTCAATGTCTGTCCTGGCGGTACAGTTACGTTGACTGCCAGTGAACCTTCACTTGAATATACGTGGCGTATTGGTTCTGGAGCGGGCGAAATTGTTACTCAGCCAGAGACTGGTAATCAGATGTCTTTTGTGCCAACTTCGACAACTACAACTGTTTATGTAAAGGCGAGAACCAAAGGGGAAAATGTTAAGGTCTGCGAGAGTGCTGAGCAATCTCATACGGTAAATGTAATGCCAGCACCAGATTTGAATGTATTGGGTGCTCCAACCGCTCCAATCTGTGAAGGATCGGAGTTGGAACTTATTGCAGGAGGTTTGGACGATGGTGCAATATATAGTTGGGACAACAACTTGGGTACTGGAGCATCGAAAAAGTTCACACCAAGTGTGGGTCACCATACTTATGTTGTGACGGGTCAGAATTTGGGCAGTGGCTGTCCTGCTCAAAAGTCAATAGATGTATATGTGATAGAAAAACCAAATGTAATAATAAGCGAAAGTTTTATTTGTAAGGGGAACTCTGCTGAGTTGTCCATTGACGCAGAGAATACTACTTACAATGATTTCACGGCAGGCGATGTGGAGTACAAAGCCTATCCTGTCAAATACTCATGGTCTAATGGTGCCGGTTGGTCAAAGAGCGGTGGTGCGTACGACCATGTTACGACAGATCCGATTGAGCAATCACAGACTTTCTATTTGACTGTGACCGATAATTATGGATGCGAAGGCGAGAATAATTATACTCCTGCATTGCGTATTCCTCCAGTCTTCACTATCTTGGGTGATAGAGGTGTCTGTGAGGGCGATAAAGTCAGTTTGACGCCTAGTGGACCAAGTGGTACTGCATATAGATGGGATGATGGAGAGAATACAGTAAGTGCTATAAAATATGAAAACACTCCAGCAGGAAATTTCCGACTCACGGTAACTGGTACTTTGAACGGTTGTTCTTCTGTAGACTATGTGGATGTAGAGGTTAACCCTAAACCTACTTTGATGGTCTTGGGTGATTTGGGAGTATGTTCAGGTGGAAAGTTGGAGTTGACGGCAACAGGTGCTACAACGTATGATTGGGGTAATGGTAATACCAATGCAACTTTGAAATTGACGAATGTGACATCCGACACGAAATATACCTTGACAGGTACGGATGCGAACGGATGTACGAACACGATTGAAGTTCCGGTTACGGCCTATAACGCTCCTTTGATGGAAATTGATAATTGGCCATCTAAGGTTTGTAAGGGAAGCTCAGTCCGTTTGAAAGTAACATCTCCTACTTGTACACGTTATTTGTGGAGTGATAATACGACGGAGAATTACCGTGATGTTGTGGTAAATGATAAAGCTACCTATTGGGTGCAAGGATTTGACGAGCATGGTTGTTCTTCAGAAAAGAGAAAGACTATTAATGTAGTCGCTTATCCTACAGTAAAAGTGGATGGGCCGACGGAGGTTTGTGCTGGCGAGACAGTCACCTTGACAGCATCTAGTAATACTGCACAAAGATGGTTGTGGTCAACAGGTGCAACTACATCAACGATTAGTATTGACAAGGTACAGTCAGATTTGATTTTGACGGTGGAGGGAACCACGGAAATCGAGGGCTCTAATGAAGGTTGTTCGACATCGAAGGAGGTTCTAGTTTCCGTCAATCCTGTTCCGACATTGTCAACCCGTGAGCCTGCAAAGGTATGTAAGGGTGGCGACTTAGTCTTGACTGCGGTGGGAGCAGAATCTTATAGATGGAGTGCAAATAGTGAGGATGGACCAGTATTGAGTTTGACGAATGTTACGCAAGACAACTCCTATCAATTGACGGGTACAAACAGTCTTGGTTGTTCCACGACAACGAATATCGAGGTGAAGATCATGCCATTGCCTCAACTTAAAATAACAGCGGATAAGGGAGGCGCATGTATGGGAGAGACTGTTATTTTGACAGCCTCGGGTGCTGAATCCTATGAATGGGGAGATGGTTCCCAATTGGATTATAGGGAGGTTCTTGTTGAGCATGCTTCGCGCTCCTTCTCCGTGAGGGGTAAGGATGCGAACAAGTGTGAGGGTTCTACTTCATATATAGTCTATGGTGTAGATAAGCCAAAGTTGACGGTGAACGGAGAAAATGTGATATGTAAAGGTAAGTATGCTCATTTGACAGCGAGCTCCAACTTAGCCAATACCTCTTGGAATTGGAATGATGGAGATGGAACTTCGGCCGCATATAGTATAAAACCAGAGAACTCTACGACGATTTATGTAACGGGTAGTATTACAAAGACGGTAGGTTCTCTAAATACTTTCGATGTCACATGTTCTACCACAGTGCCAATCGACATCACTGTCAATAAGTTGCCAGAACTTAGCTATGACGGTGCGACGACCGTTTGTAAGGGATCCAAGTTGGAGTTGACGGCTCTTGGTGCAAAAGACTATTGGTGGAATGAGCAACTTGTCAATCCATTGGTGGTTAATTCTTTGAATAACGATAACCAAAAGTATACGTTGAGAGGTCGTGATGTGAATGGTTGTGAGAATAAAATAGATGTAACGACCCATATCCAAGAGTTGCCTACGGTTTCAATTTCGGGTGAGTCGGCTGTTTGTGTCGGTCAACCAAACACGTTGATGGCATCATCCAACATGGATGTGACTTACTTGTGGAACGATGACGAGTATTCTATGGCATCTTTCATCTCTCCTATTACGGCTGAGACACGTACCTATCGTGTGGATGTGACGGACAAGACTGATTTGCACTGTACCGCTTATGCTGAGAAAATTGTTACAGCAAAGAAATTGCCACAAATAACCATTACGGGTAATACGCCTAAATGTTCAGGTGACGAGTTGGCCTTGAAGGCAGTTGTTACCAACCAAGCAGATGCAGCTGGACCATATAATTATCAATGGTCTACCTCTGCCAATGATCAGGGCGAAACGGTAACTTTTGTCCCCGATAAGGCTCAACAGGTTTCTGTAGAGGTGACTTCAGGAAATGGATGTACGGGTTCTTCTAGTATTGTTGCGGAGGTTAACGACAGACCATCCTTCCATATCGAAGGAGAAACTACAATCTGTCAAGGTGAATGGTTGCATTTGAAGGCGGTTTCTAACATTGAGGGGGCGGTCTACACCTATACATGGAAGGGTTCGGTTACGGGAGAAACTCTTGATCAGTTGATGATGGCCCCAAGTGAAGAAGGTAAGCCTTTTGAATTTAATGTTAAGGCCACTACGGTTGGTGGAAGTGTTGACTGTCCTTCTGAATCGGAGGAGATAGTTCGCGTTACAGTTCGTCCTACCCCTACCATCTCTATAGAGGGTGTGTCAAAGCTTTGTCGTGGTTCTTCCACTACTTTGAAGGCCAAGGACATGCAGCATGTTACTCAGGTAAATTATGTTTGGGAGTATTACGATGA
Source organism: Paludibacteraceae bacterium (assembly GCA_017553575.1). Lineage (GTDB taxonomy): Bacteria > Bacteroidota > Bacteroidia > Bacteroidales > Paludibacteraceae > RGIG10190. The sequence continues at coordinate 47,912 of JAFZKQ010000016.1, read as the reverse complement.
GAATGGAGAAAAGCAGTCCACTTTAAGTGAGAACTTCCCGACACCTCCGATCAATTCAGATTTCACTGTGACATTGGTTGGTACGGATATCTATCAATGTAGTAGTGAACCTGCTGTATTTAAGATAACTCCAGTTGAAAAGCCACTTTTGACGATTGAGCCAACAGGTTTGCCAATTTGTGATAGGGGTGAAGTGACGTTGACAGGTTCAAATAGTTTGGATAATTCCAATAATACAAGATACGAGTGGTCTGTTAATGGCGTTACGGTATTGTCTGAAAGTAAGTTGTATACTGCCACCTATGATAAGACAACGACTGTTCGTTTGACAGGAACAAAGGATAATTGTGAGTCTTTCACAGAGATAGAGTTGCCAGTCTATACGAGTCCAAAGATTAGTTATACAGGAGAGACTTCATTGTGTGCTGGCGAGACTTTGAATTTGACGGGTCGAGAGATTTCTAGTAATGGAGATTTGACATATACATGGGAGCGTTCCGGAGTTACTCCTGTGACAATTAATCCATATACGGAGGTTATGGTGAATTCCAGTCCTGCGGAGGGTTATAAGTATACATTGACTGCAGTGGATAAGTATGGTTGTAGTACCGAGTATGGACCAATTACTGTTAATGTTAGGCAGAATCCATCTGTTGCTATCGAACCTTCTATTAATGGAGTTACGGAAGTTTGTCGTGGCTTGACTCAGGATTTGACAGCGGTAGGCGGACAAGATGGTTTGGTATACAAGTGGTTGCATAACAATTCGGATGCCCGTAAGATTACTCTTCCAGCTGTTGAAGATGCAACGGATTATACAGTAGATGTCTTTGATGGAACTTGTCATGGGCAGGCCACTGTCACGGTTAGACCTAAGGAATATCCGGTAGTCTCTATTCCAGACCAAACAGTTTGTATGGGCAATTCCACAACGGTTACGCCTCCTGATAATATAGACGTTAAGAGTTACACATTTAAATATGGTAACGAAGAAGAGAGCGGGGCTTTTGAATATTCGTTCACGCCAACTAAAGAAAACTCAGTTCTCTATGTTTATCCGTTAGGCAAGAATGGCTGTGAGGCTACAACTCCTACGCCAGTTAGAATTACCGCAGTTACTGTTTCGGCACCTAAAATTACGGGTAGCATGGATGTTTGTAAGGGAGGAGAATTGGAACTTACTGCAAGTATGCCGAACCCTAATGCTGAAATGGAGTATAAATGGGAAGGCACTAATTATGAGTCTTACGGTGCTGACTTGAATCTTCAGATGAATACTGTTGGTTATAACGATGGAGTTAACGACAATTCATTTAAATTTAAGTTGACTGCTACGACGAAAGACGATTTGGGTTGTGAGGTTTATAAGGATTTCAGTGTCAATGTACACACATTGCCAACCTTGCAAATCACTAGTCCGTCCGTCTGTGCGGATTCCCTCTTCACTATGTCTGTCAAGAGAACGGATGTGGAGAAGGATAACGCAACTTCTTACGAATGGAAAATCAAGGATACGGAAAATGTCTTGAGTACGTCAGATGAGTTGACTACTTCTATCGCTTCTCCTACCACCTTCACAGTGGAGGCTACAGACATTTATCAATGTAAGGGATCTAATTCTAGGACGATTGATACATACACTCTTCCAGCAATTACGATAGAAGGAAACAACCCTGTTTGTCTGAATGCGCCACTTACGACGTTGAAGGCAAAAGTCGAAGGTGTGACGGGAACTGTTACTTTCACCTGGTATGACGAGAAGGGAGATAAGATTGCGACTTCCGACATCCTACCTTCTTATACGCCAACCTCATTGGGTACGAAACGTTTGAAGGTGGAAGCTTATGTGAACGGTCAGAAGTGTGTGGCTACACAATATGTTGATGTCATTGTCAATGCATTGCCTGATTTGTCAGTTACGGGTAGACGTTCCGTATGTAAGAATTCGGTAATCACACTTACTGGTGTGAACGAGGCTGATCCTACTACGTCTTTCGTTTGGTATGAGACCACAAATAATGAGAACACTTTGATCGCAACTGGGGCAACTTTCTCTAAAACATTTGCTTCCACAGAGTCTAAGTCTTATTTATTGAAGGGTACGGATGCTAATGGTTGTGTTAATTCTTATCCTGTCTCGATTACGGTTGAGGATTTGCCAACCTTCGACTTCGAGCCGATAAAAGCAGTTTGTCCTTATAAAGAATTTACTGTAAAATTGAAGGATGCTAATGCTTCCTACAAATATGATTGGAACAATGATGGTTCTTATGAGGGTACGAGCAACAGCTACTCCATTACGAAGGATACGACCATCACAGTGGTTGCCTTGAATGAGAATACGGGTTGTACCTTCGAATTCAGTAAAGATGTGAAGGTCAACACAGTGCCTACTATTACGTTCAATCCTGCTACGGCTGAAATCTGTGAGGGTGAACAAATCTCAGTTAGTGCACTCACAGGTACGGGTCTTGCTGCTGCCAACAGTTGGAAGTGGTCAACGGGAGCTACGACGAATACGATTACCTATACTCCAGTCATGACGGGAGAGAACACGTTGACGGTTACAGGTACTAATTCTGATGGTTGTTATACGGATGCAACTTATAAATTTAATGTGGTGGCTAAGCCTGTAGTGACAATCAAGGCGACCCCTACTTGTTTGGGTGGTAATGTGAAGTTGGAAGTGACTTATGCGAAGAGTGAAGACTATGAGTATAGTTGGAACGGTGGTGCATGGACAACAGAGAAGTCTGTCCTCGTCCCTGTTACTGAGTCTAATACGAACTCTTCCACAACAACTGCTCGCAAGTACAATTATACGGTAAGCGTTAGAAACAAGTCGGGTCTTGCTTGTAGTTATGACATCGAAGGTTCAGTTGATGTATATCTATTGCCTACTGTTGCGTTGTCAGGTGAATATGCCTGCGACGGAAATGCAACTTTGTTGACGGCTTCTGGTATTGAGGGAGGAAAGTATAACTGGTATGCTGCTGATGGAACGACGTTGTTGAAGTCCAACTCCGCGACCTATGAGCCAACTATCACAGCTGATACGAAGTTCATCGTGAAGGCATCGGATGGTAACTCTTGTAATAGTGCTCCTGCGGAGATTGAAATCAAGAAGTTGGATAAGCCAACCATCACATTGGATGATTATGATCCAACTTGTGTGAACCAGTCCATCACGTTGAAGGATAAGGGTAATGCAGGTTCCCGTGAATGGAAGATGGGTGATTTGACGGGTTCCGCTGCAGAGTTTACCTTTACTCCGACCGTTTCTGGTACCTTCACTGTCTCTTTGACTTCTACGAAGATATATCAAGGTAATCCTAAATTGGGTAACACAACGGTTACTTGTAGCAGCACTGAGTCATTCCCTGTTGAGGTGAAGCCATTGCCTACGGTTACACTTCCTGCTTCTGTTATGGTTTGTCCAAATGAGCCAACCACATTGACTGCTAATGCTACGGCGGCTAATGGTTCTACTTTGAATTATACATGGACCGACCTTTCAACCAATGTGAAGGAAGAGAATGCTGCAAGTACTTATGAAACTCGTAAGATAAATGACTCCGAGACTGTTCGATTCCAAGTGGATGTTACAGATGCTTATTGTTCTGCATCTACAACAACGGAGGTGAAGGCTCGTGAGGTCCCTTCTGTTGAAATTGAGGCTCCATCAATAGTTTGTGAGGGCGAGGAAACCGTCTTTAAGATCAAGAACAACTCCTTGGGTCAAATCAATCTCAAAAGCTATACGTGGACCAACGTTCAGTCGACAGAAAACATGAATGCGACAGGAACTCAAATCAGGGATGTTGTTGAGAAGAGCTTCACATATAAAGCTCAGGTTGTTGATGCCAATAATTGTGAACAAGAGATTGTCTATTACATTAATATCTACAAGAAGCCTGTTGTAGAAATCTCTTCTAGTAAAAACAGTGTATGTGCGGATGATGCTGCGGGAATTACTTTGTCTGCGGATGTGAAGAATACGACAGAGTCCAATGGTCCATATTCTTACTATTGGAATACGGGTGATGAAACGAAAAATTTGACGTTGGAATCTCCTCAAAACGACCAAGTCTATTCGGTTACGGTGACTTCGAAAGATGGTTGTAAAGGCTTTGATGATATTAAGATTGATATGGTGCAGACACAACCTGCTGTGCCTATGCCAGAGGGTCTTACCGATATCTGTATAGGAGATCAAATACGATTGTCTTACGAATCGAATGCAAATTATTCTTACTCATGGAAGTTGCAGGGTGGCAATGAGGTACCGGGAAATGTCTATACATATACGCCATCCCAATCTGGAGACTACACGATTACGATTACTGTAACGGATTTGCAAACCAGTTGTACCGATTCTCGTGATGTAACCGTTCATGTTCACTCTTATCCAGCTGATTTGCAGATTTCGGGTGTTGACAAGTTGTGTTCTGGTACGGATGCTATCTTGACGGCTTCCTCCTCTTCTTCACCAATCACTTACGCTTGGTATAACGAGAATCCAGAGGTTAACAATTCTATAGTTGCTGTCGGAAACGGTGCAACGTATAAGGTGACTAATATTACGAATCCTACCACTCTTTACATGATGGGTGACAACGGATTCTGTAAGAGATATGCAAATCACACAATAACACCAGTTTCCAAGCCTACTTTGGCGTATACTGGAAATCTGGAGGTCTGTGACGGAGGTACGACGACTTTGATTGCTGATGGTCAACAATCAGGTATCCAATACGCTTGGGAAGACCAATCTGCAAGTGCCTATGCAACCTATACTTCAGAGGCTATTAACTTGGGTCAAAACAAGGTGGTTAAGTTGACAGGTACGAAGGACAACTGTTCTAATGAGTTGTTCGTTACGTTGTCGGCTAATCCAATCCCTCAAATTACACCTGAGACGAAGGAGGTTTGTTCAGGAGAACTCTTCAATTTGAATTATACGCTCGGCAACAACGGGGCTGACGTTCAGAGTGCGAAGTGGTATTCCGGTTCTACACTTTTGGGCGGAACTTACCCAGATGCTGAAGGCCAAGCTCCTACGACTCATGAGTGGCAGACTTCCTACACGACGGATGTTACTACGACAATGCCATTGCGTTTGGAAGTTGTTTCCAGCAAGGGTTGTCCTCAATCAGCAACGGTTGATGTGAAGGTGAAGGCATTGCCTGTTGTTGCTATCACTGGTAAGTTGAAGGTCTGTGATGGATCTGGGACAACTTTGTCTGCAACGGGTGCCAACTCTTATCAATGGTATAGGATGGATGGCGAGACAGCCGTAGAGTTGCCTGGTGAGACAGAGTCTAACTTGACAGTAGTAGTTGATGCTGAAAAGACATACGCTGTGAAGGGTAATGACGGTTGTGAAAGCAAGATAAAGAAAGCTACGGTAGCTCCGTTGGCTTATCCTACTATCACGGCTGAGGATGTGAAAGTTTGTAAGGGTGCTGATGCTACGTTGGTAGCCAATGTCCCTGACCATACGGATCCATCCGTTACGACAACTTATAGTTGGACAACGGGTGCGAATACACCAACTACGGTAGTAAGCAATGTCAATGTTCAACCAATCAAGGAAACTGTTACTGGTTCTTATAAGTATACGGATGGAACGGTATGTTCTAAGCCTGCTACGGTAACGGTAACCTACCAAGATTTGCCAACGGTGGCCTTCACGCTTGTGAAACCAGTAATCTGTAACGGAGAATCGGCAGAAGTTACCTTCAACGGTCCCGCTACTTCTTACAAGTTGGATAACGTAGCTGTGGCTCCTAATGCGGATGGAGAGTACAAGGTGAGTGTATCTCCTACGGGTACGACCACTTATACGGTAGAGATGACGGAGGAGAAGCAAGGAGGTTTGACTTGTACGAACACTGCCACATTTGAGGTGGTCGTTTATGAGGCTCCTGCCATCCTTGTTTCTGGTACTGACTATGTATGTACCAACGGTACAGTCATCTTGAAGGCAACTTCCGAGGATGGTGCGACTAACTACAAGTGGACTTCTGATAAGAACGCTTCTTGGAGTGAAACGGGTGCTACGATTGTGACTCATAACATAACGGAGGAGACCACCTTTAAAGTTACGGCTGATGGTCCTTCTTCTCATAACTCTTGTCCTGCTTCTAAGACTTACACGGTTAAGCCGCTTAAGCTTCCTGTAATTGTTGCTGCTGACAAGAGCGTCTGTGCGGGTGGTTCTGTTAAGTTGGAGGCATCTGCTACGGCAGAGGGTCAATCATCCATGTCTTATATGTGGGATGCAATGGAGGGTCAATATCCAGGATCTTCCTTCACATACGCTCCTACCGCTCCTTCTGGTGATGTTACGGTTACTGTGACGGCTACGGCTAAGTATAATGTATCAACCATTTCTTGTTCCAAGTCTGAGGATGTGAAGGTGACTATCAATCCTCTTCCTAATGTGGACTTCATAGGAAATACGGATTTGTGTACGGGTTCTACCTTGTCATTGACGGCAACGGGCATTGAGGGTGGAAGCTATATATGGAAAAATGCTTCTAATGCGACGGTATCGACTACCGCAAATCTTGTGGTTGCAAATCTAACGGCTAAGTATACTTCCTATAAGTTGGTAGGTGAGGATCCTATTACGGGATGTAAGAATGAGATTACGATTCCTGTAACGACTCAACAAAAGCCAGTTATCGTAATTACGGGTGCTACTCAAATTTGTAAGGGTGACTACTTCAATTTGACAGCAGGTGGCACTGAGGGTGCTATCTACGAGTGGTACGATGGTGATACTCGCGTATCGGCTGTCGATAACTTCAAGGTGCAGGCAGATGAGCCTAAGACCTATAAGGTATTGGCTAAACTCCTCTTGGAGGGTGGTGATTATTGTAAGGATGATTTGGATGTCCCTGTTACTCCTTTGGATAAGCCTGAACTTCAAGCTGCCGATGCTGTCATCTGTTTGGGCGAGACGGCTAACTTGAGTGCTTCGGGTGCAGACTATTACGAGTGGACGTTTGGAACAGAGAAAACTTCCGGTACAGGTGTCAACACCTTCTCCATCAAGCCTACTACGGCTGCATCGCATAAGGTTTATTTGGATGGATCTAATATCTATAACACGCCAACTGGACAGACAAGATGTACGGTTCCTGCGGTAATCAATGTTACGGTTAACGATTTGCCAAGTGTTGCCTACTCTGGTAGTACGACACTTTGTGAAGACGATCTGATGACTTTGACGGCAACAGGTCCTGACGCGGACAGAGAATATAAGTGGACGTTGATTGGTACGGATGAGGTTCTCTCTACAACAAGGACGTTGGAGCGTGTTCCTGCTAAGGGTGAGTCTTATAAGTTGACCGTTAAGAATACAGTGACGAACTGTACGAATTCAACAGATGTCACACCGACTATCAATGCTAAGCCAATTATAGCGGTTAGTGGTGTGAAGAACCTTTGTGAGGGCTCTTCTGTCAACCTCTCTGCAACGGGTGCTTACACTTACAAGTGGTTTGCCCGTGATGGTCAGACGGTCGATGAGAATGCCGAGCCACTTTCTAAGTTGCCAACTTATACGAAAAATAACATTACTGAGGATATCCAGTTGAGGGTTTACGGAACTTCCGATCTCCGATGTGTTGGTTACCAAGATGTGGATGTTAAGGCGTTGGCTAAGCCGACATTCCAAATTGAGAACGTGGAGGTTTGTCATGAAAGCTCAGTTCTGTTGGAAGATACGAAGGGCGAGGCAGATGCCAACTCTTACAAGTGGATTATCGGTGGTGTGACTTTGGATGGCGACGCTTCTTCTATTACATATGAGGCTACTTCAAAGACTGATAAGGTAGGTCGTGTAGTTGCTTCTAAGTCTTATACAACGTCGGATGGTGACGTGGTTTGTTCCAACACATCAGCAGACTTCACTATCACAGTGAACCCATTGCCTGTATTGGCATACTCTTCAACGAGTATATGTGAAAAGGGCGATTTGACCATCACGGCAAGTGGTGCTTCAACCTATGCTTGGTATGATGCGGCTGCCTACGATCAAGACAATACGGTGGCTCCTCTTAAGGATGGTGATAAGTTGACGGTTGAAAATGTCACAACTTCTTCTATCTTGGCTTATAGATTGGAGGGTACGAGCGATAAGGGTTGTGTTAGTGCGAAGGATGTAACGATTAGCATCGTTGATTTGCCTATCGTCTCTATCGTGGGTGACTCACTCGTTTGTGAGAACTCAAGATATACATTCACTGCACAAGGTGCGAAGAGCTATACTTGGTATAAGGTGGGTGACGATACGCCAATCTCTACATCGGCAACCTATTCCGATCAAATCGGAAGCGAAGAGGTTTCTCTCATGGTTGTCGGAAAGGCTGCTACGGGTTGTATCGGTACGGCTTATGTGACGGTTCACCCACAAGCATATCCTGTGTTGGTTGATAACAATGATAAGAAGGTCTGCGTAGGTTCTCCTATCGAATGGACACTTCCTGGTGGTGATGATGGCAATTACAAGTGGCGTTTCGAGGGTAAGGATTTGTCATCTACTTCTTCTGCCCAAAGGATTATTCCTACTATTGTTGGAGATCAAAAGCCAGTATATGTTACGGCATCTAAGTCTTACCAATTGTACGGAACTTCTTTGGAATGTAAGAAGACGTTTACGTATTCTTTGGATGTTAAACATTTGCCTCTCTTGTCTTTGGTGGGTGCTACGGAAGTTTGTATAGGAACGAAGTTGGATTTGACGGCATCTAATCTTTATAATGATGCTGATCCTACCACCTTCTCTTGGTATGCTGGAAATGTTAAGGTTTCCGATAATGCTGAGTATTCTGTTGATGAGTTGATGAGCGATGCAACCTACCGTTATGAGGCGATAGATGCAAACGGATGTAAGTCTGAGGCAACAGTAGACGTAACTGTCGTTGATAAACCTGTCATCTCAGCTTCTGGCGACTTCTACGCTTGTGAGGGTGCGGCTGCTAATATCACAATCAGCGGAGCTAACTCATACGAGTGGACGAATGCAAATAACGTAGTGGTATCCAAGTTGGCAACTTACAAGCCAGTCATGAACGGTGATTCTGTTTATACAGTAATCGGTAAGAGTGCTAAGGGATGCTACAGCGAGCCATTGACGGTTAATGCTTATGCTTTGGATATTCCAAAGGTTGAGTTGAACAACGACGATATTTGTTTGGGTGGTCAAGCTAAGTTTACTGCTACAGTTTCTATTGATGATCAAAAAGACATCGATGGTGGTGTTAACTTCGGTTACACATGGCAAGGTTATCCAGATGTGGCAACCAACACTTTGGAGATTACTTCTAATGTGGCTGGTACCAGCAAGGTTACCTTTAGAGGTACGGCAGAGTACACAAGAACCGTTAACGAGGTATCTAAGAACTACTCTTGTTACAAGACGGTTCAAGCTGATTTGACTACTCGTGCATTGCCAGTCTTCTCCGCTTATGCTAAGAATGTCTGCCGTGGTGAGAATGTTACATTCACAGTTGAATCTTCTGAGCCAGACATGTCGTATGAATGGAAGAATGGAACGACAGTCTTGGGCAACGGGTCTACTTTGACTCTAGAGGCTTCTGCTGGTTCTCATACATATCAGTTGACGGGTACAAAGAAGTATACGAATGCTCTCTCTTGCGAGAAGACAATGGATGTAACGGTTGAGGTATACGATTTGCCTGAGGTGGCTATCTCTGGTCAATTGGATATCTGTTCTGGTTCTACTACGAAGTTGACGGCTGTTGTCCCTGTCGGAAGTACCAATACTTATCAATGGTATAAGGTGAGCGGTAATACACGAGAGGAACAGGCGGGTAAGACGGAGGCAACCTTTGTTACACCAGCAATCACAGAGAATACAACTTATAGGGTAGTTGCTATGAACGCTACTGGATGTAAGGATTCTGCTGAGGTTACGGTTGGTGTATTTGCTAATCCTGTTATTGAGGTTCAAAACGAGGCAACTTGTTTGAATTCTCCAATCACATTCGATGTGGCAAATGCTAACTCCGAGGATGATGCTGCGACTTACGTTTGGATGGTCAACGGTACGGAAATCGACGGACATAAGACGGCTACTTATACTCCATCCTTGGTTGGAACCATGGATGTTCAAGTAACAGGAAGCAAGTTGCATACGGTGGCTGATGAACGTGGTATCCCTCAAACTTGTAAGACAACGGCTCACTTCCAATTGGAGGTTCGTCCTTTGCCTGCTTTGACTATCACGGGTAGCACGGCTCTCTGCTATGATAGCGATCTCTCTTTGACAGCTGCAGGTGCAGACGGCAACAATACGGCTGGTACTTATTTCTGGGCTGAATCAAATTCACCAGATACGCATATCAGCGACAACAACAAGTTGGAAGTTCCAAACTTCAAAGCAGACAAGACATACATCTTGACTGGTATCGATGGATTTGGTTGTAAGTCGGAGAAGATAATTAATGTTGTAGTCAACAACTTGCCAACGATCGTAGTGGAAGGAAGCAGATATGCTTGTCAAGGATCTACGACCACATTGACTGCTACAGGTGCTTCTTCCTTCGTATGGAAGAAGAATAACAAGGATGGCGAAGTTGTATCAACAGAGGCAACCTATACTCCTGAGGTGACAGAGGTGGCAACTTATTATGTGGAGGGTACAGACGGTAACGACTGTGGTAACTTCACGACAGTCACGGTTCAACCTTTGGCAATCCCAGAAATCACCGAGTTGAAATCTATAGGTGTATGTTTGGGTGACGAGGCTCATTTGAGTGCAATCGTCTCTGCTGATGGAGCTGATGGCTTTGAGTATGCTTGGTCTTCTAATGTAGATAATTATAACAGTCAGGAGACAGTGAAACCATTGAGTGAGGGTATTACGAGGGTTCGTTTCACTGGTCGTGCTGTTTATGAGTTTGGTGTGGACAAGTACAAGTGTTCTAAAGACCAAACTGTCGAGGTTCAAGCTTACGCTTTGCCTAAACTTCAGCAAACAGGTATCAATATAGTTTGTGAGGGTTATCCTGTTCAACTCGTTGCAACTGGTGTGAATGCGGCAGGTACTTACCAATGGAAGGATGGACAAGTAGTCCTCTCTGATGAGAATACCTTGGATAAAGTATTCGAGACTTCAACCATCTTGACTTTGGTTGGTACGAATATATATACTACACCAGATGATTATGCAAATGAGGATCATACACTTTACTGTCCTGCTACATTGGAGAACATTCCAGTGAAGGTCAACACGCCAGATGCTGTGACGGTGGATGGTCAGTTGAATGTCTGCGAAGGCGCAACTACTACATTGACTGCTTCTGGTTCTAAGTACTATCGTTGGTTCAACAAGGATGAGGATCCTGACTTGGCATCTAGCTTGAACGGCAGACCTGATTATAGAAATGTAGTAATTAATAAGGATGTCAACTTCACTGTTATCGGTACGGATGTCAATACATGTAGCGATACGGTTACTGTTAAGGTGACGGCGTTGAAGAGACCTACAATTAAGGTTCCTGAGAATCCAGCAACCTGTCTTGACAGAGAGATTTCGTTGAGTGTACAGTCTGATGCGGCTGACGCTGTCAACGCAGATATGTACGAGTGGACAGTCAATGGCAAATTGATGGAGGATGCTTCTGGTTCTGTCTTGGCTTACACGCCAACATCTCAAGCAAATCCAACTATTCGAGTTCGTGGTACGGTTGTTTATACTACAGATGGCGACCCTATCTCTTGTTCTAAGGACGAGTCATTCCAATTGACAGTTCACGGATTGCCAAAACTTACGGTGGAAGGTTCTACTGCTATCTGTAAGGATGGTAAGTTGGAGTTGACTGCAAGTGGTGCTGACGAGTACAAGTGGAGCTTCAATAATGAGGTTGTTTCAAATACAGCTACATTGATCGAAAATCCATTTAGCGTTGACAAGACATTTGAATTGTATGGTAAGAATACGACGACAACATGTGACAATAAGATTGAGGTCGATGTCATAGTCAACGAGTTGCCTACTATCACGGTGGTTGGTGATCGCTACGTATGTTACGGAGGAAAAGCGAAATTGACCGCTCAAGGTGCTTCCTCTTATATTTGGAAGAATGCGGCCGGTGATGTTCTCTTCGAAGGAGCAACTTACGAGCCTACTATAACCGAGGAGACAACATTCACGGTTGAGGGTAAGGATGCTAAGACTTGTGGCGGTTCAACGACAGTTACAGTTTCTCCTTTGGATTACCCTACTATCGCAGATCTTCATGACGAGGCTATCTGTTTGGGCAACTCAGTGACATTCGCTCCTGCTCTTACGGCAGAGGATGCTACCTTCGCTTACCGTTGGATGGCTTCCGATAATAACGTGGCTCCTACTTACGAGGTGAAGCCAAATGCAGCTGGCGTAATGCCAATCAGCTTCAGAGGTTCTGCTGTCTATGTGAAGGATGACAAACGATTCGAGTGTTATAAGGATGTGATTGTTCGTGTAACTACTTACGCTTTGCCTGATGTTACCTTCGATGGTACGACTGAGGTTTGTAAGAAGTTGCCTCTTGATGTCACTGCTCATGGTGCTGACACCTATGTATGGAAGCGCGGAAATGAGTTGATTACGGGTGAGCATAACGACAAGTTGGAAATCACGCCAGAAGAGTCTTACGAGTATACGTTGATTGGTACGGAGAACCATCCATTCTCTTATACTGATGGAAATGCGACACAAGAGAAGGTCGTAGCTTGTTCTTCTACTATCACGGTGCCTACTACGGTATTTGAGTTGCCTACGGTTGCTGTTCTTGGTGACAAGCAAATCTGTCACGGTGAGACGGCTAAGTTGTCTGCAACAGGCGCTAGGGATTACAAGTGGTTCAAGGGCGATGAAGAAGAGGTAATCTCTGCTACGGCAGAGTTCTCTCCAAAGGTAGAAGAGACACAAACCTATCGAGTAATCGGTACGAATGCCAACAACTGTACGCATGAGGTTTCCTTCGAGGTTGTTCCTCTTGCGCGTCCTGAGTTGGCAACGGAAGACAGCAAGGTCTGCTTGGGCTCTTCTGTAGAGTTGACGGCTCCTGCAACGGCAGATCCTGGTTCTTATGTATGGACCATCTCTGGAGTCAAGTTGGCTGCTTCTGACCATATCGCAATGGTTGAACCTGCTGATTATGGCAACACATACGGTACGAAGGTGGTTAAGTTGTCCGCTTCTAAGACTTATACCGTAGATGGACAGAACGACCAAATATGTACTTCTAATGCGACATTCTCTTTGGTAGTTAACAACTTGCCTTCGGTATCTATTGATGGAGACTTGACGATTTGTCCTAACGCTCCATTGGATTTGGAGGCTAAGGGTTCTTCTACAAGCTACAAGTGGACTGGATTCGCAAATACTGCAACTGAGGTTTCTGGTTCAATGCACGAGAAATTGCATATTGAACATGTAGTTTCAGACAGCAAGATATATGAAGTTACAGGTACGGATGCTAACGGATGTTCGAACAAGGCTTCTGTAATAGTTGTCATGACGGAGACTCCGACTATTGTTGTCGAAGGTGAGCCTCGCGTATGTAAGGGCGACAAGACGAAGTTGACTGCATCTGGTGCTTCTTCATTCACATGGATTAGACTTGACGAGAATAATAACGAGGTTGAGACTGTTCATACAGGTAAGTCTTACGAGTTGACCGTAGATAAGCAAGAGACCTTTAAGGTTGTTGGTACGGACAACAACGATTGTCAAGGCTTTACCACTGTGACGGTATATCCATTGGCTTATCCTGAGATCACATTGGATAAGACAACTCTCCTTTGTGTGGGTGAGGATGTGACACTTTCTGCTTCTGCTGTGGCTGCTAACTCTTCCAGCATCGATTATGAGTGGCCAGTTGCGAAGGTTAATGGCCCAACCTTGATTGTTAAGTCTCAAGGTGAGGGTACAATCACCAACGAGGTGAAGGCAACTGCTCACTACGACTTGACTTCAAACACTTGTTCAAGTACGGCTACAGCGAAGGTGGTTTCCTTCAAGTTGCCTACGCTTACTACTTCAGGTGTAAGCAAGGTATGTTTCGGAACGCCTCTCGATCTTACTGCTGCTGGTGCTGATACTTACAAGTGGAGCGGTGAGTTCAATGTGGAAGATGCTCACCTTGCAGAGACTCCTACGATGAGTAGGGATTATACGTTGCAAGGAACGAAGGTTTATACTTACGAGAACATGCAGAAGAGTTGTTCTAACTCCATCATCGTTCCTATCACGGTATATTCATTGCCTGATGTGATGATTACTGGTGATCGTAACGTATGTAAGGATGCTGAGGCTACTTTGAAGGCCGAGGGTGCACTCAACTATGCATGGTACAATTCAACGACTTCCAACCTTGAGCCAATCAGCCAAAATCCACGTATCTCTCCTAAGATCACGGAGGATATGAAGGTGACATTGGTTGGTACGGATGCTAATGGATGTAAGAACGACATAGAAATCACGATCAAGGCGGTTGATCGTCCAGTCATTACGGCTGAGGATGCAACCATCTGTTTGGGCAAGACGGCTAAGTTGACCGCTTCCGCTACGGGAGGTTCTTCTTACCACTACCAATGGACAGAGCCTAACGGTACGTTGATCGAGGAGACCGCTTCTATCTCAGTTTCTCCTAAGACTTCTCAAAACTATAAAGTGGAGGTTATCGCAACTTACGATGGAATCGCAACGACTTGTGCCTCTACCAAGACTGTCTCTGTAACGGTTAATAACTTGCCAGAGATCGAGTTTGAGGGTTCTACTGTAGTTTGTCAGAACGATGCTCTCAATTTGGAGGCTAAGGGTGCTGTTGATTATACTTGGGACAATGTTAAGGGTGAGGGTGACCATGGAGAATTCTTCAGAGAGGTACCTACAACTTCTGTAACTTACGTCTTGAAGGGTACTGACGCTAATGGTTGTGAGAACTCAATCAATGTCCCTGTTACCGTTAACCCATTGCCTGATGTTCAGATCACGGGTGATCTCAATGTCTGCGGTGGTTCAGAGACAACATTGACTGCTAACAATGCTAATACGTATGTATGGAGTACGAACGAGACAAGCAACTCCATCAAAGTTACAGTTGATGAGGTGAAGACGATTTCGGTTGTCGGTACAGACTTGAACAAGTGTAAGAACACAGCCGAAGTGACGGTTAATCCATATGCACATCCAGACTTTACGGTTAGGGATACTGCTATCTGCTATGGTTCATCAGTTACTTTGAGCATTGCAGACCAAGCAAGTGATTACGCTTACTACTGGGTAGTTGATAATGATACGACTTACAGTTCTACAATTACAATCTCTCCTGCTCAAACAACGACCGTATATGTTCACGGTAGGGAAGAGAGCACAAGCTGTATTACTCGTAAGTCTGTTAAGGTGACAGTTTACAACTTGCCAACTATCGCTGCTGAGGGTAGCAAGACCATCTGTTTCGGTGACAACTTCGATTTGAAGGCTAAGGGCGCTGACACTTATGTATGGCATAGCAATTTGGGTGAGGTAACGGGCGATGCTTATACCGAAGCCTTGAAGAGCTCTCAGACGATCACTTTGGAAGGAACTGAGAACCATGCATTCGGAACTGCAACAATAGGATGTAAGAACACATTGCCTGTTGACGTGGTGGTTAATCCATTGCCAGTCATCTCAATCGAGGGTGACGTTAAGGCTTGTGTCGGCGATGCGGTTTCTGTAACGGCTAAGGGTGCTAATACTTATAAGTGGTTTGACGGAACTGAGACGGCTACGATTACGAAGAAGATTACTGAGGATGCTGAATTCACAGTAGTCGGTACGGATAACAACGGATGTCAAGGAAGAGGTTCGGTACAAGTCTATACGCTTGTTCCTCCAACCATCACGGCTGACGATGCTGCCATCTGTTTGGGCGAGACCGCTTCGTTGTCAGTTTCCGCTACTGCTCCTGATGGTATCAAGTACAGCTACTATTGGACAGCTACAGGCGAGACTGACCAAACGATTACAGTTAAGCCAGCTGCTGCTACAGCGAACTATCCAGTATATGTCAACGCTACAGCTTCATATAATGGAACTCAGACAACTTGTACTTCTCAAAAGGAGATCAAGGTTGAGGTTTACGCATTGCCAGAGGTTGCTTACGATGGTAAGACGACTATCTGTCAGGGCGACGAACTCCAATTGAAGGCGTTGAATGCTGACTCTTATACTTGGAACGGTAACGCCGGCCAAGGTGATAATCAAGATATGTTGATAGAGGTTCCTACCAACTCTCAATCATACAAGTTGGTTGGTACGCAGAACCATACGTTCAACGGAAAGAACATTGCTTGTAAGGCTACAATCTCGGTTCCTGTTACAGTCAACGAGTTGCCTACCGTATCTATTACGGGTACAGCAAGCGTCTGCGACGGAACTCCTACAACGCTCACGGCTCACGGTGCTAACAACTATTTGTGGTCATTGAGCTCTGATAAGGAGACCATCTTGTCGAAGGCTTCTAAGTTGGAGGTCAACGTAAGTGAGACTTTGGAATACTACGTAATTGGTACGGATGTGAACGGATGTAAGAACGATGCGAAGATTACGGTTAGCCCTTACAGCTATCCTACCTTCGAGGTTGATCCTGTAACGCTCTGCTTCGGTGACCAAGCTACGATGACGATTAAGAACCCTTCTGAGTCTATGGCTTACGTCTGGACAACGGGTGATACGACGGTGACGGGTCAAACCTTCATCTTTAGCCCTGCAACTTCTTTGAACGTCTATGTCAAGGGTACTTCTTCTATGACAGGATGTGAGAAGAATGAGGTTGTCAAGGTAACTGTCAACCCATTGCCAATCATCAAGCACGATGTAATCACTCACGGATGTATCGGTGATGATGTGAAGATTGTCGCTTCCGGTGCTACTTCTTATAAGTGGAACGGTGTTGATGGTGACGCAGAGATGATTTATACTCCGATTGCACTCACTTCTTCTTACAATATCGTTGGTACGGATGATAACAATTGTTCTTCTTCCGAGACTGTAACGGTAACGTTGAATAAGTTGCCAGATGTACAAATCGCTGGTGAGTTGTATGTCTGCGAGAATACAGAGGCTAACTTGACGGCTACGGGTGCTCAGAGCTATGCTTGGAGTACGGGCGAGACCGGTACAGCTTCCATCAAGCCAGTGGTAACTGATGAGCATGTCATCACGGTTACCGGTACTGACAACAACCAATGTGAGAACAAGGCTACTGTTACACTCCATGCGGTAGACGTTCCAGAACTTACCTTGGAGCCTGCTACGGTCTGCTTCGGTACTTCCGCAGATATGGCTGTCTTGGTATCGGCTGAAAAGGTTCAATCTTATGAGTACTTGTGGTCAAATGGAACAACGACGCAAACAGCATCAATTCTTCCAAATGCAATTGGAGAAAATTCTGTAAGTGTTGCGGTAACTGCAAACTATGTTGGTTCTGAAGGAACGGTATCTTGTCAGAACACAGCGTACTCAACAGTTACGGCGATCAAGGCTCCTACCTTGACTATAACGGGTGCTCTCTCCATCTGTTCTGGTGAGACTTTGGAACTCACCGCTGGTGGTGCTCAAACCTACACTTGGAATGGTGCTGCAGGTGAGGGTGATAATGGTGAGATCTTGAAGGATTCTCCTAAGTCATCTGCTCCAGCTTACAAGTTGATCGGTACGGATGCTTACGGATGTTCTTCTGATACGACGATTGTCGCTAAGGTTTATGACTTGCCTAAGTTGACGATTTCCGGTGATCCTCGCGTCTGTGTCGATGACCACGCTTCTCTCCTTGCTTCAGGTGCAACATACTATGAGTGGAACGATGGTAAGACGAATACGGCAGAGTTTACACCGCTTATCACAGATACTACTACTTACACCGTTACGGGTTACATCGTAATGGCAGAGAATAATAAGATGTGTCAGAATTCAGCTGACATCAAGGTTTATGCTCTTCAAAAGCCAACCATCGACATCATTGGCAATACAGAAGCATGTTACGGCAAGTCTTTGGACTTCACGGCAACGGCAAATGCTAACGATGCAATCTCTTACTCTTACGAGTGGACGGATGGAACGGCAGACCAATCAGGTAATGTCAACTTGACGGTTACTTCTAACCAAGTTCTCGGCGTGACGGCTACTGCCCACTACGCTTCTACGGACAATGCTTGTAAGGCTACGAAGAACATCAATGTGATTTCTAATCCATTGCCAGTCTTGAGTGTTGCTGGTAAGACTAAGATTTGTCAAGGTGATCAACTCGATTTGCTTGCACAAGGTGCTTCAACATATGAGTGGCTCAATGTTAAGGCTGGTGCTGATTTGCAGACGAAGCCAATGGGTTCTGTAACCTATACGTTGGTCGGAACGGATGCTAAGGGTTGTATCTCTTCATTGTCAGTTCCTGTGACAGTAGATACGTTGCCTGTCATCAAGGTGGTTGGTAACAGAAATATCTGTAACGGAAGCTCAGTATCGTTGACAGCTCAAGGTGCAGAATACTATACTTGGTTGCATGACAACTCTGTAAGCCCTACAATGTCGGCTGTCATCACACAAGATGAGTCCTTCAAGGTTGAGGGTGTTGATGGTAACAACTGTAAGTCTTCTCTTACAGTAGATGTGAAGGTAATTGAGAATCCTACTGTAGAGATCTCTGGTCTTGATGAGGTCTGTGTGAATGGCTCGGTTAAGTTGACTGCTTCAGGTGCTCAAAACTACAAGTGGTCTACGGGCGAGAAGACAGCTTCTATCACAGTGACTCCAGATGCGGTAGGTACGTTGACCTTGTCAGTCGAAGGAACGACAGGCAACTGTACTTCTTCTGCAACGCACAAGATTACAGTTCACGGATTGCCTCAAATCTTGGTTGGTGGTGAAACAGAGATTTGTGCTGGTGACCTTCTTAAATTGACAGCTACGGGTGCTGGCGATGCTGGTACTTATAAGTGGAATACGGGTATGGTCGGTGACGAGTTGTTGGCTAACCCTTCAGTTTCTGGAACATATACGGTAACTGGTACGGATGCTCATCAATGTCAAAACACGACGAATGTCCATGTGACGGTTAATCCTTTGCCTCAATTCACGGTTAAGGGTAATCGCAACGTCTGCGACGGTACACAGACAGAGTTGACCGCTGTTGGTTCAGATGATATGACGTATGTTTGGAATGATGGTAATCAAGACATCACTTATTCTCCAGCCATCACGCCTATCGTTGACAAGCCTTGGACTTACAAGGTAACTGGTACGGATGCTAAGGGTTGTAAGAATACTCTTCCTGTTGAGGTCGCACCGATCGCTTACCCTATAGTGACGATTACTGGCGAACCTTCAACCTGTCTCGGTGGAACTGTTACATTGACGGCAAGCACGAATGGAGGAAACGCAACTTATGTATGGCATAACGGCATGAGAGGTAGTACAATGACCTTCACTCCAGAGGTTGACATTCAAGTTTACGTAAATGCTACGGAGAATGGTTGTACAACGAAGGAGACTAAGATGGTAACCGTTAACCCATTGCCAACACTTGATGTTCAAGGTGTATCTGAGATTTGTGA
The DNA here is from genome assembly GCA_017553575.1 of Paludibacteraceae bacterium. Taxonomy (GTDB): domain Bacteria; phylum Bacteroidota; class Bacteroidia; order Bacteroidales; family Paludibacteraceae; genus RGIG10190. The sequence continues at coordinate 28,292 of JAFZKQ010000016.1, read as the reverse complement.
GGGCGGTAAGATCAACCTCACGGCATACGGTGCTTTGAACTATACTTGGAACGGAAAGGCAGGCCTTGGACAAGGTGGTAATGTTTGGGAGGATACTCCTACATCATCCACTATCTACAAGTTGAGAGGTGAGGATGCTTTGGGTTGCGTAAGCTACATGGATGTTCCTGCTGTAGTTCATGCTAAGCCAGCCGTTAAGATTACGGGTGAAAACGTAGTCTGTGAAGGTACAACGACCTTGTTGACTGCTGGTGGTGATGTTGCTTCCTATATCTGGAACGACCCAGAGATGACGAAGGGCGCAAGCATTACTCCTAAGGTAGATGTGGCAACCTCTTATACGGTTACTGCTACTAGCGGTTACGGATGTATAAATACAGCTTCTATAGATGTGACACCAGTTCCTTATCCTGAGATTACAGTAAGAGGTGCAGAGCCTGTATGTTCTGGTACTCCTGTAACTCTTTGGGTTGAGGGTGTGGATGCTCAAGTATGGCAAGATGGTTCTGTTAAACCATTCTACAGCTTCACTCCTGAGGCTTCAACAACGGTTTATGTAAATGGAACCAGCTACATCCAAGGCAATCCAGACAGAGGTTGTACGACTAAGAAGATTATTAATGTAGAGGTTCATCAATTGCCAATCATCTCCTTCGAGGGTGACTCCACAATCTGTCATGGCAATCAGTTCTCGCTCATCGCGAAGGGTGCTCAGACTTACACATGGAGCAACGGTGCAACTGGTGATGTATTGACGGGTAGTCCAACTACAGCAACGACGTATAAAGTTTATGGTAGAGATGCTCTTGGATGTGAGGGAAGCAAGGAGGTAACAGTGAGGTTGTTCGATGTTCCTTCCATCAAGATCAAGGGTGACGCTTCCGTATGTATCAACGAGGCTGCTTCCTTGCTCGCAACTGGTAGCTGCATCAACTACAAATGGGTTGATGGTCCTGCCGTAGCATTGTATGAGCCAATCGTTTCTGAGGAGACAACTTACGAGGTTGTCGGTACGGATGCTAACGGTTGTACGAACAAGGCTTCTATCACGGTTACTCCAGTTGATAAGCCAGTCATTACAACGGAGGGTAATCCATTCGCTTGCGTCGGCAACGATGTTACATTGACTGCCCTCGGTGCTAAGTCTTATGTATGGGAACTTGATGAAACAGATGAGGTTCTCTCTAAGGCAACTACGGTGGTTGTGAAGATGGATCAACCAAAGACCCTCAAGTTGACGGGTTATAGAGATAACTGTTCTAGCACGATTACGGTTCCGTTGACAGTCAACCAACCTCCTGTAATCAGTGTCTTGGGTAACACTTCCATCTGTCAAGGCGATATCTTGTCGTTGACGGCTACGGGTGCTGTGACTTACGATTGGAGCAACGGTGTTCACAACGAGACGATGACTTCTCAACCGATGACTTCTACTTCTTACAAGGTAGATGCAACGGATGCAAATGGTTGTCAGGCTTCATTGGTAGTTCCTGTTGAGGTTTACAGCAGACCTACAATCGGAATCGCTGGTCCTAACTCAGTATGTAAGGGTGGTCAAGTTACTCTTAGCGCAAATGGTAGCAGTACGATGTATGAGTGGGTTGATCCTGAGTTGCCAACCGACACGTTCGTAGGTGCTCAATACACGTATACAATCAATGAGCAAACGGTATTTACCGTCTTTGGTACTGATGATAGGGGTTGTAAGAACAAGGCAACTATGTCTGTTACACCAATCGCTTATCCTGTCATCTCAATCATCGGTGACTCTATCGGATGTATCAACAGCAATGGAGTCTTGGTTGCTCAAGGTGCAAACGAGTACTTGTGGTCGGATGAGACAAGAGGTTCAAAGATGGAAGTCCTCTTCGATAATAATAAGATGATTAGCGTCAGCGGTACGAAGAACGGATGTACGACGAAGAAGGAGGTTAACATCAGAGTCAATCCTCTTCCAGTCCTTGCGGTTAAGTCTGGTAACACCAGCATCTGTAAGGGTGACCGCGTAGAGTTGACGGTTGAAGGTGCAGATAGCTACTCTTGGAGTAACGGAACATCTAACACGACGGGTGAATTTGTTGCCTCACCATTGATCTCTACAACTTATTCCGTAACTGGTACGGATGCTAACAAGTGTAAGAATACACTCTCAATCGATGTGACGGTTAATGAGTTGCCTAAGGTTGTCATCACGGGTGATGCTCAAGTCTGCGAAGGCTCTCAAGCTTCCTTCACAGCATCTAGTGAAAGCCAGATTGTAGATTACGTTTGGAATACGGGTGCATCTGGTGCTCAAACTCAAGCGGTTGTTAATTCAACGACAGTATTCGTGGTTGATGCAACAGACGTCAATGGATGTCAATCTAAGCAATCGTTCACGGTTAAGACGATTCCTTACCCTGATGTTAAGATCTTGGGTAACCCAACAATCTGTGTGGGCGATGAGTTGAATTTGGTAGCTCAAGGAGCTGTCTCTTACAAGTGGTCTAACGGTACAGCGTCATCAACGCTTTCTACTTGGCCAACGGCTGGAGGCACTTACAGCGTAAGCGGTACGACAAACGGATGTACTTCTACAGCTACTGTCGATGTGGTGGTTCGTTCTTTGCCTAACGTGCTTGTTACTGGTAAGACGGCGTTGTGTATGGGCGAGCAACTTAACTTGAGAGCTGAAGGTGCAGAAACCTATACTTGGGGTGATGGCACGACAGGTGATGCCCTCGTTGCTACTCCGTTGACATCTTCAACTTACAAGGTGACGGGTACTGACCAATACGGATGTAAGGCTTCTAACAATGTTGATGTTACAGTATATCAAAACCCTGTAGTCAACGTTTCGGGTGATGATAAGGTTTGTTCAGGTCAAGAGGCAACCTTGGTTGCATCTGGTAACAGTATCCTCTACGTTTGGGATTACAATGGAGTCTCTGGCTCTACGATTTCTCCTATCGTAACCGAGAAGACAACTTACACGGTAACGGGTACTGACAACAGAGGTTGTACAAGCAAGGCATCCTTCACCGTTACGCCAATCAATGCTCCTAAGTTGGCAGTGCTTGGTAGAACTGAGGTTTGTCTTGGTGAGACAGTGACATTGGTTGGTCAAGGTGCTTCCTCTTATGAGTGGGTATTGGGTAACCAAACGGTTTCTAACTCGGCAGTCTACACCGTTACTCCTCAACACGACATAGCATTGTTCCTTTCTGGTGCAACGCAAGTATGTAAGTCTGATACGCAAGTCAATGTCCACGTGATATTGCCACCGAATGTGGTAGTATACGGTGATAAGGAGGTTTGTCCAAATGAGGCATTTGTTCTTACGGCTCAGGGTGCAAGCTCTTACCGTTGGAGTACGGGTGATATCACATCATCCATTACCTACGCTCCGATTTCTTCTTCGACTTACTTCGTAACAGGTTACGATGAGTTCGGATGTAGCACAACGGTTGAGTATCCTGTCGATGTGAAGCCAGTTCCGATGTTGGATATCGACATCTCTAACAAGATGGGCTGTCTTGGTACTCCAGATGAGGTGAAAGTCTCTGTCAAGGGTGGTGTCTTCTACACTTGGACAAGTATTCCTTCTTTGCCTGAGTTGGGTGAAGGTTCTCACGAGGATAGCTTGACGCTCCTTATCGACGAGCCAACTAAGTTGACTGTTGTAGGTAAGGGTGAGAACGGATGTGAGGCTTCAACGAGTGTCAGTGTTGACATGTTGCCTCGTCAACCATTCTTGTTCGAGGTTAACCCTCACTTGATTGATGCAAATAACCCAACGGTATTGTTCAAGGGAACTTCTCCATTGAATGCAGACTGGTCTTGGACTCCTGCAATTGGCTTGAACGAGATCAGGGGTAATGACTTGAGGTACGAGTATGATACAGAGTCAATCGGTGATTCAGTAGTCGTTACAATCCGTGCTACGGATACTAACGGTTGTGAGTACGTCGGTTATGACACAGTCTTTGTTTGGAGAACCTTCTGGGCTCCTACGGCCTTCACTCCTAACAATGATGGTAAGAATGAAACATTTAAGTTCTATGGTGGAAACTTCATCGACGAGTTTGAGTTCGTCCTTTATGATAGATTAGGTCAAATCGTTTACGAGGGTCATTCCTTCGACGACGAGTGGGATGGAACGTACAAAGGCAAGCCTTGTCCAACGGGTGTTTACGGTTGGTACGTTAAGTATAAAGGTGAGTGTGCCGGAGCCATCAGAGATGGAGAGCATAGAGGTTATGTTACAATCTTAAAATGATGAAAATTATGATGAGAAAGTTAGTAGCAGCGGTTATGGGTTTGTTTATGGTGTGGTCCTCGTATGCGCAGGACTACACCTTCACGAACCACAACATAGTTCCTTTCAGTCTTAATCCTGCGTTGATAGGAAATGCCAATGCAATCAGGTGTGGTTTGAATTACCGTAGGCAATGGCCTACGTTGGACAACCACTTCAACACGGTGCGTCTTTCCTATGACCAGAATTTCTATAAGCGAATGTGTTCTTTTGCCGCTTATTATATTTATGACAATAAGGGACAGAGTGACATTATAACCAACGAGATTGGTTTGGGCTATGGTCATACGATGCGTTTGGCGGAGGATATGGGTACGGAATATTTCCTTCGTTTGGGTGTAACGGCTGCCGTGTTCTATAACAAATATGGTGCGGATCATCAATTTGGTGATCAGTATTGGGATGTGACGGGTGATGGCTCTGGTCAAACTTCTGAGGATGGTGTGGAAGGCGCTTCTACTACGTTCGTCGATTTCGGTTTCGGTGCGGCCTTTGTCGTTTCCAACATGTTGACGGTCGGTCTCTCTGTTTCGCATATCGGACAGCCTTTCAGTGGTATCGCTGAAGAACAGGATGAAGTCCTTTATAGAAAATATGCATTCCATGCAAGTTATGTGCGGGACTTGGAGTCTTCCAACGGATTGTGGGGTCGTACGGAACTATCGGACAAGTCTTTGTTCGTGAATGCGAACTTCCAATACCAAGATCCTTTCTACAAGACAGCCTATATGGGTGCCGGTGTCATGATTTCACCTATTATTGGAGGTTTGGCCTATAAGCGTGCCCTCGATGGAGGTATCAATACGATTTCATTCATGTTGGGTGGTACGTATAAGGGCTTGCAAGCCTACTATGTTTATGACTTGTATACTTCCCATAAGGGAAACGGATCCTGGTCTCATGAGATTTCCTTCATCTACATCTATCAACGGCACGAGCGTTATCCTTGTCCTGTTGTATACTGGTAATCCTTCTTCTCTCCCTTGCTTGGAATCTTCCATGAAGGGGTAGTCAGCAAGAAAGTGTTCCTAGTTCGGATAAAAAGTTATCAACAATTTGTTTTTACGCAAATAATGTGTAACTTTGCAGTCCGAAAATGTGGATTATAAAATTAAAATAATATACGGCAATGAAAAGAACATTTCAACCTTCTAACAGGAAGAGAAAGAACAAGCATGGTTTCCGTTCAAGAATGGAGACTCCAAATGGACGTAGAGTATTGGCATCTCGTAGAGCACACGGCAGAAAGAAACTAACAGTTTCTGATGAGCCTGCATGTAGAAGATAATATTCTAAATAAGATAAAGAAGGGCGGAGGTTCAACTTCGCCTTTTTTTGTGTTTGTCTCTTAGGAAATTCGTTAATCGTTGTAGCTCCTACACCTCATCCGTATTTGCTCAAAGGGTGTTTTTTGTTCCCTTTTGAATGAGTTCTTCTCTTTGAGAGCATTCCCGTTATTTGTTCCATGTGACACCTTCGTTAGTAAATTTTGTTAAATTAAGTCTTTTGTCAGGTGCCTTGGTGCCAATAATGTGGAAGATAATGTTTATTTTTGTCAAAAATACGGAGTGGCTCAAAATAAAGGCTTTTAATCTTCGTTTAAATTTCAAATAGAGTGTGGGGCGGAATCTCCTTTACACTCCTAAAATTGACGGAAATGCGCTATATTAGCAAAAGGTTTTATCTTGTTTTCATATTTATAATTTGCTCCTTGGGCATTGCCAATTCTCAGTATATCGGTGAGATTGGTGTGATAGGGGGTGTTTCCTATTACAATGGTGATGCGAATTCAACCACGCCTTTCGTGGAAAACAATTTGATGCTTGGTGGTCTTTTTAGGGCTTCTTTCACGAAAAGGTCGGTTCTCAAATTGGATATAGCAAAGGCTTCCGTGTCGGGCGATACGGAGAATTTTCCTAATAAATTTCCGAAAAACCAACAAGCAAAGTTCGAACGTGATTTCTGGGAGTTGGGCTTGCAGTATGAGTTGAACTTCTTTAAGTATGGCCCTGAGACGTGGGATAAGAACGTGAAGTGCCACACGCCTTATATTTTGTTGGGCCCTGGCATGGCGATCTATCAGACTTCCGACAAGAACGAGTATGCGTATAATATAGCTTTCGGTTTGGGTTACAAGTTTAAATTCGCCGATCGCTTTAATGTCGGTGTCGAGTGGTCAATGAGGAAACTTTTCAGGGATGATTTCGATGTGACAAACTCGTCTAATAAATTCTTGGACGATTCCTATAAGGTCGGACATAGTTCGATTAAAAATAATGACTGGTATTCGTTTGCTTTCCTTTATCTTTCTATGGATATCATAAAGAGGAAGGGCAGATGTACTGAATTGCGATAATGTTTGGAAAATGACATATAGAGAGCAGATACGAAAGGATAGGATTCCCCGCCATATAGCCATCATCATGGATGGTAATGGACGATGGGCGAAAGCAAGGGGAAAGGAGCGTTTCTTCGGCCACCAAAACGGAGTCTTGGCGGTGGATAAGATAACGGTTGCTTGCGTGGAGTTGGGCGTTGAGTATTTGACGCTTTATGCCTTCTCTACGGAGAATTGGAACCGTCCGACAGCCGAGGTGGACTTCTTGATGGACTTGATGTCCGAGGCTATCAAGAAATACATTGAGAAGGCTTGCAAAAATAATGTCCGTCTTTTGGTGATTGGAGATATGTCGCGTTTGACGGATAAGTCGCGCAACAATCTTAATGAGGCGATGCGGCTTACGGAGAAAAATGATGGCTTGAAGTTGGTGATAGCCCTCAGTTATTCTTCCCGTTGGGAGATTGTCGATGCGGTGAAAAAGATTGCCGAGAAGGCTAAGTCTGGCGAGTTGGATCCTTCTCAGATAGATGAGGACCTTGTTTCCAACCACCTTACCACCGCAGGTATCCCAGATCCGGATTTGATGATTAGGACGAGTGGCGAGTATCGTATCAGTAATTTCTTGATGTGGCAACTCTCTTATTCGGAGTTGTATTTTACGGAAACGTTGTGGCCTGATTTTGATGAGGAGGAGTTGTCTAAGGCAATTGTCGATTATCAAAAGCGGGAGAGACGTTTTGGCAAGACGAGTGAACAGATCTCTAAATAATATTTGGAGTCACTAATGCTTCCGTCGATTCTTTGATGGCTTTCGATAGCTTGGATTCGAGAGGGCGGAATCTTTTGGACTCCCTTTTGTTTATTAATTCAAAACGGTGAATTTGGGTAATTCACCTATAGTATACAAGGATGCGGAAAATTTTTTGCATAGTATTCATTTTTTTATCGATAGGGCTTTTGTCGGCGCAACAGGCAGAGCCTCTTGATTCTACGTCTCAAGGTTCTACGGAAAGTCATTCGAATGTTTCCCGATTGGACTCTTTGACGTCGGTTTCCGATTCGTTGGCGCGGGTTGCTGATTCTCTTTCTGCCTTAATTGGCTTGAAGCCGGAGAAGGAGGCTCCTAAGGAAGAGGTTCCTGTGATCACTTATTCCTTCTCACCGAAAGAGTATGTTGTTGCCGATATTTCTGTAGAGGGTGCAGGTAATTATGATAAGAATGTCATTGTCAACTATTCGGGTCTTCGGAAAGGTATGACGGTAAAGATGCCGGGAGATGATTTCTCTCAGGCAATCAAGCGTTTTTGGAAGCAAGGCCTCTTCTCCGATGTGAAGATTATAGCGACGAAGGTGGTTGACAACAAGGTGTGGTTGCAAATTTCATTGAAGCCTCGTCCTCGTATTTCGGAGGTCAATTTTTATGGTTTGAAGAAGAAGGAGAAGGAGGATTTGGAAACGGGTGTTGGATTAACCAAGGGAAACCAAATATCTCCTAATCAGGTGGATAGGGCTCGTACGTTGATTAAGCGTAAATTGGAGTCTAACGGTTATGAGCATGCGGATGTGGAACTCGTTCTTCGTGATGATTCTGCTAATCCTGGAGAGGTGATCGTGGATGTTAATGTGGATAAGAAGGGAAAGGTGAAGGTTCACCGTATCTATATTGACGGAAACAGTGAGGTCAAGGACCAGAAGTTGAAGAGCGCCATGAAGAAAACAAAGGAGCGTAAGCTTCGTAATATCTTCAAATCCAAGAAGTTTATTCGTGAAGAGTATGCAAATGACAAGGGCCTCTTGATTGACAAGTTCAACGAGAAAGGTTTCCGTGATGCGGAAATTTTGAGCGACAGTATTGTGGCATATAAAGAGAATAGGGTGGATATTTATCTCAAAGTATATGAAGGTAAACGCTACTATTTCAGGAATATAACTTGGGTGGGTAACACTATCTATACCAATGATGCCTTGTCGAAGGTGTTGGGAATTAAGAAGGGTGATGTCTACAACCAAAAACTTTTGACGGAGCGCCTCACTACGGATGACGATGCTGTAGCGAGCCTATATTTGGATAATGGTTACCTATTCTTCAATGTGGATCCTGTGGAGGTCAATATTGAAGGAGATTCGATTGATATGGAGATGCGTATCTACGAAGGTAAGCAAGCGACGATCAACGAGGTAGTCATCAATGGTAACACGGCCATTTACGAACATGTGATTCGTCGTGAGTTGAGAACGAAACCAGGTCAGCTCTTCAGCAAATCGGACTTGCAACGTTCGGCACGTGAATTGGCGGCTTCAGGACACTTCGATCCGGAAAAGTTGGATATCCGTCCAGTTCCAAATCCGGAGGAGGGTACCGTGGATATTATCTACAATCTGGAGCAGAAGCGTAACGACCAAGCTGAGTTGTCTTTTGGTTGGGGTCAGACGGGTGTGACGGGTTCTTTGGGCCTTAAGTTCATGAACTTCTCCATCCAGAATATATTCAACAAGGAGGCCTACCGTCCTTTGCCACAAGGTGATGGACAGACGTTGTCGTTCTCTTTCCAGACGAATGCTTCCTACTATAATTCAGCTAGCATCTCCTTTACGGAGCCTTGGTTGGGTGGTAGTCGTCCGACCTCTTTGACGACCTCCCTCTTTTGGGCGCACCAAACTGGAGTCAATAGCTCTTTTTACTCTGATTATTATAACAGAAGCTATTACGATAATGGTTCTTACAACTCCTATTATGCGTATGCTTCCGATCCGAACAAATATATTACGACTATAGGAGCGGCTGTAGGTATTGGTAAGAGGTTGCCTTGGCCAGACGATTATTTCTCTCTATATACGGAGTTGGCTTATAGGCATTACGATTTGCAGAATTGGTCTTATTTCGACTTGGAGACGGGTCAGGCTAACAACTTGAGTTTGGGTCTTACGCTGAGCAGAAATTCAATAGATAACCCTTATTATTCAAGGAGGGGATCTTTGTTCTCCATCTCTTTGCAGGCTACACCGCCATATTCAATGTTTAAGAAGGACAACTCCCGCTTGAAGCAGCAGTTGGCTAAATATGGAGATGGCTCAAGTGTGGCGATTGAGGATCAAGCCGATTACCTCGATATGCAGCAGGAGTTGTATGGATGGGTTGAATATTGGAAGACGGAATTTAAGTCGAAGACCTTCACGCCAATTTCTCCTAACCAGAAGTTGGTTTTGATGACTCGTGTGGAGTATGGTTTCCTTGGCTATTATGACAAGAATCGTCGTTCTCCGTTCGAACGCTACTATGTCGGTGGTGATGGTATGACGGGATCCAGCAGTACTTATGCTACGACGAGTGTGTCATTGAGAGGATATGGCAACGGTTCGTTGACTCCTCGCGATTGGAGAAACCGTACGATGGGTAACCTCTACTCAAAGATGTCTATGGAGTTGCGTTATCCATTGATGTTGCAGCCAACTTCAACCATCTATCTGCTTTCCTTCATGGACGCGGGTAATGCGTGGAGCGAGTTCTCCGAATTCAGTCCGTTTGACTTGAAACGTTCAGTTGGTGGAGGTATACGTGTCCTCTTGCCGATGATCGGCTTGATTGGTGTGGATGTGGGTTATGGATTCGATCAGCCATACGTGCAGGGGGATGGCGGTTGGAACTTCCACTTGGTCATTAATTCGGAGAATTAATCATGGTCAGTTTGGATAGAGAAGTAGATAGTCTGATTAAACCATTTGGTTTTTCATGATTCTAAAGTATATAACTTTAAATTGAAGATAAACATGAAAAAGGTATTATTATTCGTAGCAGTTGCGCTCTGTGCTGCATTCTCAGCTTCGGCTCAGAAGTATGCCATGGTGGATATGGAATATATTTTGAAAAATATCCCGATGTATGAATCCGCTAACGAGCAGATTAAGCAGGTTTCGGAGAAGTGGCAGAAGGAGGTTGAATCAAAGAACGAGGAGGCCAAAAATCTTTACAAGAACTATCAGACGGAGGTGGTCTTCTTGTCTGACGAGATGAGGGTGAAGAAGGAAAACGAGATTGTTGCCAAGGAGAAAGAGGCGAATGAGTTGAAGCGTAAATATTTCGGTCCTCAAGGAGAACTTTACAAGAAGAGAGAGAGCTTGATGAAGCCAATTCAGGACGAGATATATGTTGCCATCAAGGATATTTCGGAGGCAAAGGGTTATCAAATGGTCTTCGATAAGGCTTCAAGCATGAATATCGTTTACTATTCGTCTAAGGCGGATATCAGCGATGATGTGTTGACTAAGTTGGGTTACTCTAAAAAGTGATTTGAATACTAAAAACTATAGATATGTTTAAAAAATTAGCGATTGTGTTGTTTCTTGCAGCTCCTTTCATGGCGTCTGCTCAAAACACGCAAGTGAAGTTGGGACATTTGGATGTCCAATCTTTGTTCTTGTCCATGCCAGAGGCTAAGCAAATCGATTCGACGATGAAGAAGTTGAGCGCTCAGCATGAGAATGAAATCAAGAGGATGGAAGAGGAGTTCAACCGTAAACTTGCTGAGTACAAGCAAGGTGAGAGCCAGTTTGACGAAACCATCAAGAAGAGCCGTATGGAGGATTTGCAGACTCTTCAAACCAAAATGCAGAACTATTATCAACAAGCTCAATCTTTGCTCCAACAAAAGCAAGAGGAGTTGCAAGCCCCTTTGCGTGAGAGAATCCGTAGGGCTATGGATGAGGTAGGTGCAGAAAACGGCTTCCTTTACATTTTCGACACAAATACGATTTTGTTCAAGTCTGAGCAATCTATTGATGTCGCTCCGCTCTTGAAGAAGAAGTTGGGCGTGAAGTAAAAGATGTCTTGAACATCATAGTTACTATAGGATAGGGGCGGAGTTTTTTCGCCCCTTCGTTTTTTTGCCTCTTCGTAGGGCGAAGTGGTTTGCTTCCTCGGAATATGGGTTGTTTTGTAAACGATTTATAGGGACATGGAAAAGGAATTATCGGAAATGACGTTGGCAGAACTCTGGGAGTTGTTCCCCATCTCTCTTGTGGAGCCTGATGGAAAATGGTCAGCCTATTATGACGAAGTGGAAGCCCTGCTACGCAATCTTTTGCAGAATTATCCCATTCGGATTAGTCATATAGGAAGCACGGCGATAAGGGGGATATGGGCGAAGAACATCGTTGATGTGTTGATTGAAATTCCCAATACGGAGGATATTGAGATGGTGGCGGAAAAGATAGGGCAAGGCGGTTTTATTAGGATGTCTTCTGACCACGCAAGGGTTTCGTTCAATAAAGGCTATACAAAGAGGGGATTTGCGGAGAAAGTCTATCACGTTCATCTCAGGTATGCAGGGGATAATGACGAGTTGTATTTTCGGGATTATTTGAACGAACATCCTCAGGTAGCAAAGGAATATGAGTCGCTTAAACTGGGTTTGTGGAAGAAATATGAGCATGACAGGGATGCTTATACGGAGGCAAAGACTGCTTTTGTTGCGAAATGGACTGCCGAGGCACGAAAAGTCTACGGTGGCAAGTGTGATAGTTCCTGTTCGATATAAAGATTAGCATAGATAAAAACATAAATACATGTCATATAAGAAGATTCTAACTCGCCTAGTTTTAGGCCTTCTTTTGGTTTCCGCTTTGGTGTTGGGTGTCTTGTGGATGGTGAATTATTACAAACGCATTCCGCCGCAAAGTGGCACCTCTGTGTATAGTTTAGCGAAGAAGAGAGCCTATGCATTGAAGGAGTATGCCATCAAACACAAATACGATACAGATCATTGCTTTCTTGTGGATTATTCCATACCATCGGGGCAACCAAGGTTCTTTATCTGGAATTTCGCAACTGACAAAATCGAATATTCAGACTATTGCCTACATGGTCCTGGCAAGGGAAGTACGGCCAAAGTGCCTGTTTTCAGTAATGAGAAAGGGAGCAATTGTTCCTCCTTGGGCCGGTTCGTTGTCAAAAAGAACCTGTATGGGAATTCGCTAGGAGAGAAGCGGAGCCGATTGATTTCGGGGTTGGACAAGACAAATAGTAATGCCCGTGCCCGTGGCTTGATGATCCATGATTCCTATTACCTTGACAAGTGTTTACTGGTTCCATCGGCGCATCTCCCTTTGAATGGAGGTGCCTGTTCGGGTTGCGTGACGATTACGACAGCTGGTTTCCGAAAGGCGAAATCGATTATTGAGGAATCTCCCAAGGAGATACTTTTGTATACTTATTTCTCTTCAGGAGAGTGATAGACAGTAATTCCTTTATTTTGCCACGGCTCGAATGCATTGCCCATGGTAACGATAGTTGCAGTATGTTGTCTCTATGCGTTCGTTATTGAGGGAGGAGGTTAGGCAATCGGCGAAATAGGAGGCTAGATTTTCCTCTTCGGAGAGAACCTTTTTGTTCTCACACCATATTACAGGTGTCCCAGTTATACACCTTTTGGGGGAGTTGTTTCTCCCCAAGCGAAAAGATCGCCTGATTCCCAAGGGGTGTTAGCTCCTATGTTGCAGGTTGCCATTTCAGTCCACTTGGCAGACCCAAATCCACGTAGTCGTGTCCACTAATTTGTCCGTTGCTGGAGGGCGTTATCTGTCCGAGTACACAACTTTCTGTCATCAGGGCAAGTAATGTGCTCAATGAAAAAGCAATCTTCTTCATAAGAGTAACGAATATAATTGTTTGTCTATGTTGCGATTAGCGAAATGTAAATGTCGAAAATCTGATCGTCATTGACAAAAGTACTACGTTATTTTTACTATTCTGTTGAGTGTCTTGCAACTTTTTTAGAGGGGAAACTTATGGCTTGTTACTATAGGGAATAAGGATTTCCTCGTAGGCTTTCATAGGTTGAATTGTATTGCGGTGAAAAATTGTATTCTTCCTGAAATGTAGCATTCAAAAAATCCTTATATTTAGAAAAAATTATACTTATGAGACGATTGCCAATATATTTTCTGATCGATGTATCAGAGTCAATGGTAGGAGAACCTATCAAGCAGGTTGAAGATGGTATGCGTACAATCATACAGGAGTTGAGGACAGACCCTTATGCTCTTGAGACGGTCTTTGTTTCTGTTATCGCTTTCGCAGGGCGGGCGAAAAGTCTTTCTCCTCTCACGGAACTATACAAATTCTATCCTCCGAAATTCCCGATTGGCGGTGGTACGGCTTTAGGAGCGGCCCTAAACTATTTGATGGACGATATGGAGCGTTCGGTCCAAAAGACTACGCTTGAGGTGAAGGGCGATTGGAAGCCTATCGTTTTTCTGTTTACGGATGGAACGCCTACGGACGATCCGACTTCTGCCATAGAAAAGTGGCAAAGACGTTACAAGACGAAGTGCAACATGGTTTGCATCTCGATTGGCGACAATGCCGATACGAACCTATTGGGAAAACTCTCGGAAAATGTCTTGCGGTTGAACGGTACCGACGAGTACTCTTTCAAGGCCTTTTTCAAGTGGGTGACGGCCTCTATCAAGACAAGCAGCGTATCGGTTTCCGATATGGGAGTTGATGAGTTGAAGTTGGCTCCTTTAAACGGAATCAGTCTGGAGAAGGTCGATACGGAGAGGCGTTCTGTGGTGGATGAGAATTTTGTCGTACTGCATGGCCGATGTTCGAACACGCGAAACCGCTATTTGATTAAGTTCGCCAAGCGTGTGGGAGCATCCGATTTTCTGCCAAATTTCAGCGTCTTGAAATATAGGTTGGTGGGAGCCTATCCTATTGAGGAGGCCTCGTTTGAATCGCTTTCCGATGGCCTTTCGAATCGAAACATAAACACGAATGATTTGATGGGTGTGCCGACTTGTCCTTGCTGTGGCAATCAGTATGGCCTTGTCGTATGTGAGTGTGGCAATATCATGTGTTCCGACGGACGTACGTGTTCTTGTCCTTGGTGCGGTATGGAGGGAACGTTGGGCGACATTCAGGATGGCGGTATGGATATAACGCGAGGAAGAGGGTGATCGCGCCCTCTCTTCTGTTTTGTCCTCTTCGTGGAGATACGGGTGTTCGCTATTCTTGAAACTAGGATGTTTTTAGATAACCATTTTATAAACTTTTAAATATCAAACAGTATGAAGAAATTTTTTATAAACTTGATGGCTGCCCTATTTGCGGTGGCGATAGTTTCCTGTGACAAGGATAGTTCGGACGATGAGAATGAGGAGGGTGGAGAGACTATCTCTAATTCGGATAATAGTGCTAAGGTAGGAGATGTAACATCTTCGTTGTCTTGCGATTTGATGTTTGATGATTTTGGCGAAGCTAATTTTAGTGCCAGAGGAATGGAGGCAGGGAAACGCATCCATTTTAGTGCCGGCATTGCCTGGGAGTCGATAGGAAAAACGATAAACCTCGCCACTCCGCAAGCATCAGAAGAGTACTGGTTCCGATATGAGGAATTTCTTGAACAGGAGGAAGGCCTCCAATTCACTCAGCGAAACGACCTTGGTAATGTCTACAGCGACTACAAACATGAGGAAGGCACGGATGAGCCAATCTTTGCCAGTGGTACGTTGACTACGAAACAGATAGAGGGTGGCTATACTCTTGTCATTGATGGTACGCTTAAAAGTGGCATCGCTGTGCTCATCAAGTTGAATGTTCCTTTTACCGAGAAGATCGTCCCTCTCTCAAGGAATACCCTTATCTACGATGGTGTGAAATATGAGTTGACTTCTTCTGCTAAGCAGAATCCGTCGAATGCGATTATTCATTGGACCGGCAATAATGAATCGGCGAATATTAGTTCATCGGGCGACATCTATCCGAGCTCCGATAATTTACATGCGGATTTGCCTGATCAACCCTCTGGAGACGGTTACCAATTTGCTTTCAATGTTTCTCTTCCGGAATTGCAACTTTCTTATTTCTGGAATAATGACCATTTAGAGTGTCAGTTGGATGGAAAGAGTGTTGCCAACCCTTTCGTTGATGGCTATGCTGAGATAGGAGCTTATCGTGGCCAAATGTCTTTCATCGCCATCGGAACTCTGACCAACGGCAAAGTCCTCAAACTTCGTGTTTCGACTTATTATTAAAGAGGGAAATCCAATACAAATCTTATCGAACTCACTTAACCTTTAAAACATATTTTTATGAAACTTAGAGCAATTCTTTTCGCCTTTATGGCAGCTATGATGACCTTTGTCGCTTGTGACAAGGACGATGATAAAACAGATGATGTGCAGAGCATGGCCGATAACACCGTCTCTTACGACGGACGTACTTATAAGATTGACGTTGTGGAGGTGAATTACTTCCATTCAGAATTGACACTTGTGGACGCCTATTCCAGTGAAGTGCTTGAGAATGGCAAGCCTACGTTTCGTATTGAGGGCATCCACATTATGCCTGAACTTTGGAACAAGAATGTGGACCTTGCCAATATGGATCAGTGGTCGGATGGAATGATGGTTGAATGGTTCGTTGATGGGGCATTCACAATCTCTTATCATGGCTATTATAACGGTGATAAGGGCTTGTCCGGTTCTATTGAGGGGCAACAATTTGAAAACGAGTCCATCTTCAGCAGCGGAACTTTCCGTGTCTCTGGAAACAATGACGGAACGCCTATCACCATCACAATTGATGGTAAATTGAAGAACGGCAAGACGCTCCAGTTGAAAATCGTTTCAGACAAATACTTAGATTAGTGATAAGGAATCACTCTCAAAAGAAATAGGAGCCTACGGTGTGATCGTGGGCTCCTATCTTGTTCTATGGAAGGTACTTTTTATTGATTGTCTCCCTTGTTGTCGGAAAAATCTTGAACACAACAGTAGCTCCATGAAGCATGGGGAGCTATGGCGACGCCTACTCTGCAATATTTTTCGCTTAGGATATTCTTTCTGTGTCCATGAGTCGAACTGCTGTTGTCTATCAGCAGTTGGCGCACGATTTTGAGGGGTTGGCTATTGCCGAATGCAATGTTTTCAGCGATGGCGCCTCCGTTGTAGTATCTTCGTATTCGGTTACCGAAACTAGTTCCGTCGGTGGAATTATGGCTGACCTCTCCGGCGCTTCCGATGTCGTTTGCGTGGAATTTAGAAGCTTCGCAGAGTTTTTGGTTCGGAATCAGCATAGGCTTGTCCTTTATGGTTTTTAGTGTGTCGATTAGCGACTGTTCGTTGGGGTTAGTTGAGTTCTGGAGATCGCTCAAATAAGCTTTCGTGAAGGCTTCTCCGTCTAACCGAGCCAAGTTCATATAAAGGATCGTCTGCTTTTCGCTTTCGCTTAGATAGTCGCACTTTTCGGCAGTGTTGGCCTTAGATAGTTGTTCTTCAGAGAAAAAAGAGCTCTCAAGAGGGTCTTGGGTATCTTTCTTATCCTCTCCTCGATTGTTCTCTTTATCCCTATTTTGGTTTCTCTCTTCCCGTTCATACGGAGTGTCATCGGGGGTCTCGACGGTGCAAGCGCTATATGAAAGCATAAAAGAAGCGAACAGTAGAATCTGTAAAAAATGTTGACCTTTTTTCATGGTGTATCTCTTTTTGGTGTGAATTCTAATTGATTAAAATAGATAGTATGAAGGTAGTAAAATATTCTTAATCGGCCTAATATGATTTTTAAGAAATAACCGCTGGGGTAAATTGGAAAGCACTATTTTGTGTTGTATAACATAAAACAAGGCGGACGAATTTAATAGACATGGTATATATTTGTATCGTAGAGATTATTATAACCATAAGAAAGACCTCTGTTCTTGGAAGATTCTGAAAATGAGTTTGCAGTGGCCTTCTTATCTAATTTTGTATATTCAAAAATCTATTAAATACACTTAGATGGAACAATCGGATTTAGAAGAGAAAGTAAGGCGGTATAGGGAAGCTGCGGAAAAAGGCGACGCCAGGGCGAAGGTGGAACTGGCTTTCTGCTACTACGAAGGAACTGGCGTTGGGCAAGATTTACAGGCGGCTTTTGGATGGTTCAAGCGTGCGGGAGAAGAGGATGAAGAGCCTGAGGCGCTGGGTTATTTGGGCTTTTGTTACGAGAATGGCTATGGCGTCGCTCCAGACTATGCGAAGGCGGCTGAATGGTATGAAAAAGCAATCGAAAAAGGGAATGAGATGTTCCTTTACTATCTGTGTAATATAGGCACGAAATATATGCAAGGCGTAGGGCTTGAGCAGGATTTGGAAAAGGCATTTGAAATTTTCAATCTCCTTGCCAAACATGATAACGATATAGCTTGCTTCTATATGGGTGTTTTCTATGCCTATGGTTGTGTGGTCGAGCAGGATTTTGCTAAGGCTGTGGAATGGATGGAGAAGGCGGATGCCAATGGATCTGATCAGGCGAAGGATTATATTCCTGCTTACAAGCAAGGAATAGCTGATGAGCAGATGGGGAAAATATTTTTTGGTTACAATCAGTGGTTGGCCTCGTTTCGTGGTGGATCTGACAAGGAGAGTGTCCAAAGAGGAGAAGCAGGGACTACTGCAAAATCGAATTCAGTCAAAGAATATCACGACGACGAGGATGAATATAGCGATCCTATTGCCGATTTCATGGATTTGCTTGGCTCTTGCAAAATTGAAGACAAGAAGGTCTCCCAAGTGGAGAAGGCTTATGGGCTCTCAACACTTCCCGATATGGTTAAACGCATGATTTCCATTTGCAGTGACGATGATGATAATTGTCTGTACAACAGCGAAGATGTATGCATTATGCGGATCTTGACCTTTGACGAGGTACTTAATCCTGAGAAGAAGTATGGTGTCGATTATAAGTCGATTGGCTATGTGCCTGTTGCCTATTGCCTCAACAACGACTATATATTCTATAATTCCCAAAAGAGAACGTGGGTGTGGTGCGACGGCGACACGAAGAAGGTGTATGTGGAAAACGACAACTTGAGGCGTGTTATCGAGTGTATTGATGATGATTTGTAAAAGATGGAATGGAATATGGAAAAACAAGAAAAAATAGAAGAACTTCAAAAGTTGGCCGAGCAGGGGGATGTGGAGGCACAAAAGGATCTTGCCATTCTCTCTACAGGGTGGATCCGGATTTAAACGTGATGTCGAGAAATACCTTGAATGGATGACAAAGGCGGCTGAACAAGGTGATGCCGGGGCTCAGTTTAATTTAGGTATGTCTTTTGGCATGGACTATAATGAAGTGCCAATTAGCAAAAAGCATAAGGATATGCCCGACATCTCTATTGCTGGTGAGTGTGAGTGCGACCCGGACCATGGTATTGCCATCGGTTTCAGGGATATGAAATTCTTAGGCATAGGCCCTGAGGATTATGCAGGGTTTTAAGAACGCGATGTGACGCGAATTTTGAAAGACCAATGGCTAGATTTTTCAAGGACTTCAAATTAGGAACGATTTTCATCTTTGGGGTGTTATCGTTCCTATTCCTATCACCCACGTATGCAATAACGAAAGAGATAGATACTTTTGGGGTGTTGGCTTCTTGCGAGGTGGAGTTCCGTAAGGCAGAGGTGTGTGCAGTAACTGGGGATGAGGCCCACATCTCCATTCCTCGCTTTGTGTTTGATGAGAAAGGGGACTCTTTTGAGGTGAGATTAATTAATCGTTTTGCATTTATGGGGCAAATCAATCGTAACGGTCGATTTACCTAGTTCAATAAACTTCATCGGTACAGCTTGGTTTTCTAATTGCACGAACCTTGTTTCCGTAACGATTCCCGACTCTATCAACTATGTGTCATTGGTAGCTTTTAGGGGGTGTACATCTTTAAAACAATTGAATGTAAAATCTGTTAGCTGGGTAGGAAAGTGGGCTTTCGGAAAATGCAAGTCGCTTCAGGATTTGTCTTTCTTGAATTCGGTGAAAGCAATCGATGAGTGTGCGTTTAATGGTTGTGAAAGTATAGAGACGGTTGAATTGCCGGATTGTCTTACGGAATTGGGAATTGGTGCTTTTGAAAATTGTACAAAACTACGGTCTGTAAGGTTCTCAAAATCCATTCAGGTAATCAGACAAAACACATTTAAGAATTGTCTTGGACTTGTAGGACTATTTTTGCCTGAAAACATCAAAGAGATAAGACCATGGGCATTTGAGGGTTGCTCTAATCTTAAGGTGGTGAAAGTGTCAAAGAGCTGCAAAATAAGTGACAAGACTTTCCCTTCGGGCACGAAACTAGAATTTTATTAGTTCAAGTTTTGCAATGTTTTATCGTCGGCGAAATCTGGTCTGTAGTCTGAAAGGCTTATTTTGAGTTTGTCTTCACCGTAGCTGATTCAATTGAAGAATAATCATTATCTTTATAGTACATTTATTAGTAGGATTATGGACTATATGCATAAATTATTACGAGGTCTGTTGCGTCAAGGGCTGCTCTTTGCCCTTCCTCTTTTGGTGTTGGCAGGCTGTCAATCCAAAAAGGAGGTGACCCAAAATGACAAAATAGGTTCTTCCGCTCTTTGGCAATGGGTGGATGGATATGTGAGAAGTACGGGGGAGATTCCGACTAAAGAGGAATATTTAGAGAACCACATCCGTGATATGAGGGAGTTCTTTTTAAGCGAAGGATATCCGAAAGAGAAGGTGGATGAATTTATATCTGACTCGTTAGGGAAAGAGATGGATTATCTCAAAACTTGGCCACGCCTCAATGATTTTTGGGTAGGGAAAGATCCGACTTCCATGATTATTGCTCCCAATTACCTCTTGACCCATCCGTCGATGAAGTTTATTAACCAAGATTCCTGCCTGCTCATAGTGGATAGTACTTTGTATCTGCCAAACGGCGAGGTTGCCTCCATGACCATCCCATTGCCGACTATCCTTATCAAGGATTCTGCTTATTACTTTAACGGGGTCAGACAACCCTCCATAAGAGCCATGGAGAAAGCGATGATTCAGGCTCGGGATTCCATGGAAGATGTAGGAGGAACGGAGTTTAATCCGATCATTGTGGCTTTTGATTCTCCTGTAGAGCTGATCGACACGTTACGGTATTATGCCCCTCTTCTATATATCAAAGGCAAGGGTTTTGGCAAGGCAGAAAAAAGGAGGATTACTAATGCTTTGTTGTTCAAGGAAAGGCAACTGATAGATTCGATTGTGAAAATGCCGTTTGCTGTCAATGATTCAGTGCCTGAAAGTGATAGAGGAGATGCGGGTGCTTTCTGGCGCTGCAAAAGAATCTTTATGGAAACAGTCCGTGATGCCAAGGTGAGACTTTATCGGAGCAACGACACCATCTATCTGAACGGCAAGCCGGTAGATGCGAACTATCGTTTAGACGCAGACACCTCCCTGATTCTTGTCGATTTGACCCACGACAACACCTATAGGGATTTGTGTGAGTTGGTTCGGTTTATGGAAAAGGCGACTGGCTCGGCGTCAGAAATGGAATGTCGTGAGCAGGGCCTCCGTTGGAGATACTACTTCAAGTCGGATGATAAGATTTATAAAGAGTTTGAGGAAGAAGAGGAAAGGCGAAAGGCGTTGATAAAGTTTGAAGTAAGGCTCGGAGGAAAATAATGTCGGTTCAAGGAAGATGATGGATTTGTGATTCTGCGACATTCTTTCCCGTTTAATCTTGTCTTCTCCGCATTAGATTTGTATTTTTGTTTGAAACAAAAACGGCGATATGAAGGTGGAAAGTGAAAAAATACGGAAGTGTGGCCCCATCGGGGTTTTTGACTCCGGATATGGTGGTTTGACCATTTTTGATAAGGTGCGTAAGTTGATGCCGCAGTATGACTATTTCTACTTGGGTGACAATGCCCGTACGCCCTACGGCTCTCGTTCGTTCGATGTGGTCTATGAGTTTACGCGCCAGTCGGTCAGGAAGTTGTATGAGATGGGGTGTCCATTGGTCGTTTTGGCTTGTAACACGGCTTCGGCTAAGGCGTTAAGAACGATTCAGCAGGTGGACATTCCACAGTGGGATCCTGCTTTTAGGGTGTTGGGCGTGATTCGTCCGACGGTGGAGCATGTGGGTTTGATTACGCGTAGTCGCCATGTGGGTTTGTTGGGTACGATGGGAACGATTCAGTCCGAGTCTTATCCGATAGAGTTTGCCAAACTTTTCCCTGATGTGGTGGTCACGGGCGAGGCTTGTCCTATGTGGGTGCCTTTGGTGGAGAACTCCGAGTACGCCTCTGACGGAGCGGACTATTTTGTGAAGAAGTATACGGACACCCTCCTGTCAAGAGATCCGGAAATCGATACGATTGTCCTGGGCTGTACGCATTATCCGTTGTTGTTGCCTAAGATAGAGAAATATGTTCCTTATACGATCAATGTGGTTTCGCAGGGAGACATCGTGGCGCAGAGTCTAGCCGATTATCTCCGTCGACATACGGAGTTGGAGGCTTCATTGTCGAAAAATGCCACCTGCTCTTTCTTTACGACTGAGTCGGAAGAGAAATTCCGTCGTTCGGCCTCTGTCTTCTTGAAGGAAGAGGTGGATGTGAAACATATTCGCTTGGAAGAGTAGGAAGATTTGAGCGTTAAGGGAGGACGGGAATGTAACCCTTCCAGTTAGACATAGAGAATCCCCACACGAAAGTGCGGGGATTGTTTTTTATCTTATTTCCTCTTTTTTAATCGTCCGAAAGCATCGATAGGGTAGAAGTAGAAAATGTTGAAGAGCGCGTTGCTTGGCGAGATGGAGAATGTTCGGAAGAAGTGTTCGATGTTACCCCATAGCGCCTCTATCTTTCGTTTGCAGTAGGCGGTTGGCTGATCTTTCCATACGGGGTTGTATTCACCGAAATTGCCCAAGGCAAAAACCACTTCGGCAAGCTTCTGAGCCTTCTTTGTTTTACTTTCGCTATAGAAAATGGCGGCTTGAGTGGACAAGCCCAAATAGTTGACGCAGAAGTTGGAGAACAATTGCCAATCGTTCATCATCTTCAATTGGCTTAGCATCTCTTTTAGGAGGTTCTTGTCCATTTCGGCATGGTGCCTGTTCAAGAAGAGGGTCCAATCGCAGATTTGGCGGAGACCGAGACCTTTTGCCGTAAAGTGATCAACCATGTGGATGAGCAAAGTTACTGCGTTGAACTCCAACGGAAGCAGGTTCACCTTGACCCCCTCGATCGTCTCTTCCCTTGTGATTTTTGCCGATTGCCTTTCAAACATTTTGTAGGCTTTGTAGCAGAAAGGGTTGAGAGGTTGCCCGATTTCCCAATGCAATTCGATTTCCACGCCATCCAAATCGAAGCCTATGTGTTTGCTTGTTTGATGGTCGGAATTCACATGGATGCCTTTGGAACGGAGAAGTTTCGCACTCTTCTTTTCGTCCATCTCTGGGAGAAGCAGGTCAATGTCGCCCAAATGGCGGAGTTTGGGGTTGGGATAGAGTGCAGCGACACTCAGACCTTTTAGGAGGATGGGATGTTCCTTTCCGAAGAGTTGGAAGACTTGTCCCAAGATGTCTACATGGTGGGCATAGTGGTTCTCCATTTCGGCGACGAAACCGTACCATTTCAGAAGGAGAATCCGGTTGGGTTTCCGGTCGTTGGGGAGGGTCGAGATACCTTGGAAGGCTAACCCTAAGCAGGCTTGCTCTTTAGCCGTCTGGTAGAGAGCTTCCCAGTTGGTCCCTTCTCCGAATAGTTCTGCGTGGGCAGGCGTTCCCCAAAGGGCGGAGTTGACCAAATCGATCAATTGTTCCTTCTGTTTATCCATCCTGATTGTCGGTTATTCGATGATGCCAGCGTTTTTCCAAGCTTCGATTAGCTTTTGCGAGTCGGCGAGAGCCTTCTCTACTTCTACCTCGTATTTTTGGGTGAGTAGGTCTGCCATAACTTGAGCATCAAACTCTTTTCCTTGCAAGGCCTGCCAAAGGTAGGCTGACGAGTTGTTCATGGCAATCACCTTGCCGAAATTGATGTTTTCGGCACTCTCTGCTACGATGACCTTCTGTCCGGCTATATCTCTTAATCCAAAACCTTTCTTTTCTTTCATAATACTCTTGTTTTTGATATGTAAACGTAAGCTGTGACTCTTATGGAATTAGTTTCAATTTGATGCGGTAGGCATATAATAGCCATCTTCGTATGGGGCGGAGTGCATTCCACACCTTTCCGTATCGTCTGAAGCCTGCCGATTGGCAGTCGATTTCTTTCCCTTTGCGTTTGAATTTGGTGGCGATTCCCACCACGTCTGCCTTGGTGCATGATTCGCATCCCTGAAGGTTGCCGTCGCCCATGAGCGTCAAGCGGTCTCCGTCGATGGCGATGATTCGGTGCATGATGTAGCGTCCGTTCAGTTTGAAGAGCACTACGTCGTAGAGCGATAATGCGTCAAGGTCGGGCTTTACAAGGGTGACATCGTCACGTCTATGCTCCAGGATGGGGCGCATGCTGTAGCCCGCCACACGGATGGTGACGGAGTGCCCCTCTTTCAGCATCTCATCGGCGCAGTCGAGCAGTAGTTCGTTATTGACGAGTTTTTTCATTTCGACAGTGTGTTAAAGCAGAGTTCTGCTGCCTCCGCGTTAGGAAGGCATTGCAGTTGGAACACTTGGCAGATGCTTGCCAAGGATGATATGGTGTCGGAGATGCTGTGGCTCACCCGTTTGTCCCAAATCATATTGGAGATGGAAGGAAGCAGTGCGGCATAAGCCTTCACCCCTGTTTGTCTCTCGATGATGTTAGCTGGGTATTGCTTTAGTCGGACGATACCGCCAATCTCCACTTTTCGGTTCTTGTAGCAAGGCGTTTTGCCGCTCCAAGGTGAGCCATAGACGAACGCTTTTCCGTCAATGATTCGGATGACGGGGTTGTCGTCGTTGAGGAGGGAGGTGTCAGGTATGTTCTCCAACCAGAGTCGGCTGTGCGTGCTCTTTCCTGTTCCGCTTTTTCCGAGGAATAGATAACCTTTGTTGTCTTTTTCTATGACGGACGAGTGGAACAGCAGAGTCTCCTTCGTGGCGGAAGAGAAGCCATACATCAACATCAGGAAGTTGTTGAGAGAGTAGTGCTTCAGCCAATTTGCCCCTTTTAGGAAGGCCTTACCTTCGGAGAAGTCTTCGTTGGTGAAGAGGCTGCACCATGTTTCTGGCTCCTTGGGATTGGAAATCTTGTATCGATAACCGTTATTTGAAAGTCGGTATACCTGAAACAGCATGCCGTCCACGTTGAATTCCGTTACGAACGAACCCTCTTCTGTTAATGTCGCTTCGTTGGAGAGTATAGTTAGGCTGAAAAGGTCTTTCACGCCGTTTGCTATTTTGAAAGGAGAGAAAGAGGGGATCCATTCTTCCGTGATTTGTGGATCTTGAAGAGAAATCTCAAGAGTGTGCTCTGCTACACAATATAGAAGTGTTTCCAATATGAGTATGTTTATGAATAAACACAAATGATATATCGTTGCAAAGATAGTTTTTTTTCTGGACATGACCTAATTCTTTCTTAGGAGGGAATGTCGGAAAAACTGGCCTAATGCTCTTTTTGTTGAAAAAACGGGTTCCATGCTCTTCCCTTATGATAAAAAAGGTTATCTTTGGAAAGTTAATGGCATAAGATTAAAGAAATGAAAGGCGTAAGGATATTCGGAAATAAAGGATTGTTGTATTCATCCCTTCTGGTTGTGATGCTTCTAGTTGAGGCGTGTTCGGTGAACATCAAGGAAAAACAACTTCCATTTTCGGCACAATCATTCATCAAAACCCATTTCCCGGAGGCAACGATCGACAGTATGAGCGAGTCGTTGGACAAGGAGTATTATGTGTTGCTCTCCTCGGGCGTGGAGTTGGAATTCAACCACAAGGGAGTTTGGATCGAACTCAATTCCAATAAGAATGACTTGCCTCAAAGCCTGGATGCGGAGTTCCCTCCTAAACTATTGGAGTATATCTCGACGAATTATCCCAACAGCCGTGTGAAAAAGATTGAACGGACCTTCCCCGATACAAGAATGCAGGGCTATCGGGTAAGGTTGAGCAAGGCGAACAACGTCGAACTCTCTTTTGATCGGCATGGAGAATTGGCCATGAAGAACGCTTCGGAGGTGAAGCTTCCGAAACAGGCGCAGTCTTTCGTGGATAAGTACTTCTCCGAAGAGGAGTTGCTTTTCGTGGAGCGGGAGCGGAGTCGTAACTATCGCATCTATTTTTCCAAAGGAATACAGATTCTATTTGATAGAAAGGGCGCTTTCATTGAGATGATTTCCAAGAAGAAAGGATTGCCTGAGGCTCTATTCGAACTACTTCCTCGTCGAGCTGTCGAGTATGTCCAAACCAATTATCCCGACCAGAAATTGATGCGTTTGGCGAAAAAGAGTTATGGCTATAAGATCCGTTTGGGAAAGCCTAATGAGGTGAACCTCTCGTTCTCTCGTGTAGGAGCCTTGGTAGACGATGAGTTTATGGAGTAGGCCACGGGAGAGGAGATTAGGAGACAAAAACGCTCTGGACTGAAAAGTTCAGGGCGTTTTTTGCATATTTATTAATGACTTTGAACAAAAAACGGCATATTTAGACGTTCCGCCTATAAAAAAAGCATAAAAAGAGAATAAAATGAGCGGATTGTTGTATTTTTGCGGAAACAAATGAAAAAGCCCGTTTCAGGTCTTTGTCCTGTTCCGAAGAGGCTTGCCGGATTGGAAGGAAAATTAAATTAGATATAGATATTTATGGCATTCAAGATTATGACAGCTGATGAGGCTGCTCGTTTTGTGAAAAATGGAGACCAAGTAGGTTTTAGTGGTTTCACCCCATCAGGAACGCCTAAGGCTGTTCCTGCCGCAATTGCAAAAATGGCGGAAGAGGAGCATGCAAAGGGAAATGAATTTCAGATAGGCATCTTTTCCGGAGCCTCTGCCGGTGATGCGTTGGATGGTGCGTTGGCGCGTGCCAAAGCAGTGAAGTTCAGAACCCCATATCAGAGTAACAAGGATATGAGGAATGCTATCAATTCCCAAGAAGTCTCTTATTCGGATATGCACTTGTCTCATTTGGCACAAGAGCTCCGTTATGGCTTCTATGGTGATATTGATGTTGCCGTCATCGAGGCTGCCGACTTGAACGAGAAGGGAGAGATCCTTCTAACGTCGGGTGTGGGTAATGTCCTTACCTATGCGAACATGGCGAAAAAGATCATCGTCGAGTTGAACAGAAAGCACCCTGTGGAGATCAAGGGTATGCACGACCTTTTTGAGCCTGCAAATCCTCCTTATCGTGGCGCAATTCCTATCTACAAGGTGAGCGACCGTGGTGGTGCTGAGGTCTTGAAGGTGGATCCGTCAAAGATTGTCGCTGTCGTTGAGACAAATTTGGGCAATAGCGTGGCTGGATTTACGCCAATGGATGCCGTTACTGCGAAGATAGGTCAAAACGTAGCTGATTTCTTGGCTTCGCAGTTGAGGTTGGGTATCATTCCTAAGGAGTTCTTGCCAATCCAGTCAGGTGTGGGTAATGTAGCCAATGCCGTGTTGGGTTCTTTGGGCGAAAACAAGGAGATTCCTAACTTTACGATGTATACGGAGGTAATCCAAGACTCAGTGATCGGATTGATGAAGGAAGGCCGTATTTCATACGCCAGCGGTTGTTCTTTGACTGTGAGCGACCCAGTTATGGACGATATTTATGGCAATCTCGGTTTCTTCAAGGATAAGTTTGTGTTGCGTCCTATCGAGCTTTCCAACAATCCTGAGGTGATCCGTCGTTTGGGCTTGATTACCATTAATACGGCGTTGGAGGCCGACATCTTCGGAAATGTCAACTCAACTCATGTCTTGGGTACGAAGATGATGAACGGTATCGGTGGTTCGGGCGACTTTACCCGTAACGCATACATCTCCATCTATACCTGTCCATCTACGCAGAAGGACGGCAAGATCAGCCCTATCGTTCCAATGGTAAGCCATGTGGATCATAGTGAGCACTCTGTGAATGTCTTGATTACGGAGCAAGGTATCGCCGATTTGCGTGGTAAGTCACCAATCGAAAGAGCGAAGACCATCATTGAGAATTGTGTTCACCCAGACTATAAGCAGTTGCTTTGGGACTACTTGAAGTTGGGCAAAAATCTCCACACTCCGCATAGCTTGCAGTGTGCATTCGGAATGCACTTGGAGTTCGCCAAGAGCGCCGATATGCGTAATACGGATTGGAACAACTATTTGGCTCGATAAGCAGGTCGAAATAGATATAGCAAGGGGAGAGGCCACACAGGCTTCTCCTTTTTTTTGTCTCCCTGGGGAGGGCTTCCGCCTGATTCGAAAACCTATCTCGTATATTTTTTGCATAATATTCACCTGAATGGCTATTTTTTTGTGATTTTGATTGGAAATTAGTCGTTTTGCTTTGCACATTGTGCATATTTCTTTAAATTTGCATATTAATTGTATTATCTATAAGACCAATAAAGTTATGGCTAAAGTTGAAGATTTGGACCAAGTAGTGGTTCGTTTTTCTGGCGATTCCGGTGATGGAATGCAATTGGCTGGAAATATATTCTCTACGATTTCCGCTACAGTTGGTAATGACATCTGTACTTTCCCTGATTATCCGGCAGATATTCGCGCCCCACAGGGTTCGTTGACGGGAGTTTCCGGTTTCCAAGTGCATATCGGTGCAAATAAGGTTTTCACCCCTGGAGATAAGTGTGACGTGCTTGTTGCAATGAACCCAGCAGCGTTGAAGACTCAATATAAGTTCTGTAAGCCAACTGCATGTATCATCATCGATACAGATTCTTTCAAGGAAGCTGACTTGCAGAAGG
>JAFZKQ010000125.1 GCA_017553575.1 Paludibacteraceae bacterium | reverse complement strand
TGAACGCATCGGATTCTCGTTTCCCAAGCACCGCTTGAAGCCGAAATCCGTCCGAAGGTCGATGAAGACCTCTTTCCTGTTTTCTCTTTTAGTCATAATGATTTAAACAAAACAAATAATCTTTCCTACAAAACGGTAGGGTGCACAAAGGTAGCAATAAAAATGGTGCTGTTGCGCTTTTGGAACATTTTGGGTGGACTGGTGAAACGAATCTGTTGCCTCCCTCTGTCATATCCATGGCTAATTGAGGGAGGACATTGGAATCATCAAAGCTTTTTGTGCATCTCATACTCCAGACCACCAAACAGTATGCACAAAAATTCTATCAACCGTGCCCGAAAGTTCTCATCTATTGGAAGCAGATATGTACCGATGATTATGGAAACATACACAAACAATCGTTTATATCCTCTTTCCTTATATAGTCTATACTTTTCTTCTATTTCCTCCAACCTTAGTCTTTCCTCTTCTTCTATTTCCTCCAACCTTAGTCTTTTCTCTTCTTTGTTCTCCTTTTCCTTTGTTGGGTTTAACAACTCCCATTTGGAAACAGCTCTTCCTTTCCTTTTCTTGTATCTTTTTCCCATATTATCTTACCTTGTGAGCTGTGATAATAGTGTAACTATAGGCATTGACGGTGATTGTGATGCCGTCGATTTGACAGTACCAATTTTTCCCGTTCCGGGTGATTCCGCAACGAGAATCCTTAATTTTTTGGAGACAAAAAGCGACGGGGTCTTCCTCCGTTAGTTTCAAATTCTTTTTGATCCTTTCGCGTCCCAACTCTGTCGTGGTGACTTTATCAAGATTCGCCAAAAGGATCTTTCCGTCTCCTTCGAACGTTTTCATCTCCATCTTTATAAACGAGGCGATCATGTCTCGGTATAGTTTCTCTATCATGTCGGGGTTTGCGCCATAGGCTTCGGCTTTTGTCCTGACCTTTTGAATGACTTTCTCTACGCGTGACGAATCTTTGACTCCTTCCTCGTTTTTCTTGAAGGACGCGGCTTGTGTCACATACTGTGTGCGTTCGGCTATTAATTTTATGATTCCATCGTCGATACGGTCGATGTTGGATCTAACTTCTTCTAAACTATTGCATTGCATGGTTATCGGTGGTTTGAACGTTATATATTGTGTTTGATGAATCTCGGGTCCTTTTTCGTCAATGAGATGGCGAATCCTCCTCTGTCTTTCCTATGTTTTTATGTCCATAAATCCGTGATGAACATAGGACTTGCCTCTTGGGCGGTTTCGAATCCGCATCTTTCGTAAAAAGGAATCTCTTTGTTGTAGGCTACCACGACAATCCTCAGATACTCCTTGTATTTCTCTTTGACTTTCTCAATCAGTTCCTTGCCTATGTTTTTGCCTTGGTATTCGGGACGAACCAAAAGATAATGGACGTAGGCATTCATGATGGAGTCGTCCATGACGCATGCCATGCCGACCAAGAGATCTCCGTCCCATGCGGAGAATACTGTTTGGAAATGACGCATGGCAATGGCTAATTTCTCGGGAAAATGACCTGACGACCATTCTACGGAAAGAAATAGGGATTGCAGCTCTTCGACGCTGAAATCGTGGGTTTCTGAGTATGTGATGTTCATGATCCGTTTATTTTATGTTTCCTCTTAATCCTAATCTTGCGTTTCCCCTTCTTTTATTTCCAATGGTTCAGTTGCGAAAGATGGCTGTCGAAAAGAACTCTTCGCTCCTTTTCTGTCTGATTATTGGGGTTGGGCATTGCCTTTACTAGGAAGTCGAGCAACGACTCTTTGCTTGTATAGGTGAATTTGCCCTCGGCGTAGCACCATTTGCAGTACTCTTCGTTGAAATGGCCGTCTGGTTCCTTGCTGATCATCGAGTCTTCGGAAAGGGGCATTCCGCAACATTGGCAGATTAGGGTTCGTGGCGCACCTAAAAGGGTGTTGATGGATACGTTAAACTCTCGGGAAAGGAGTTTGAGTAGTTCTGTGTTTGGCTGTGTTTCGCCAGTCTCCCAACGACTTACAGCTTGCCTTGTCACATGAATACGTTCTGCCATTTGTTCCTGCGTCAATTGATTCTTTTCACGCAAATTCTTTAAAATTTCTTTTACTTCCATATCCTTATTTCCTTTTGAATTGATGGAACAAAAATAATAGAAGGGAAAACTCGTGTCAAGAAACACGTTGTTGCTTTTTGCCTTGGCTAAAAGGGCGGACGTCCGGTCATTCCGGGGGCATCTCTTCTTTTTTCATTTTATGGTTGAGGAAGAGCCCTGTGCTGGAAAATCCAATTCCGATGGGGAATAGGATGAGATACCAAAGCATATATTCGTCGTTGGTTCTGCACTTGACCGGATTCTGCGGATCGCAGTAGACGGTGATTTGCGAATCGTGGAAAAACATCGAAGTTGTTATCTGGCTTTTGTAGTATTTGCCATTGATCTCGTATTCAAGTTTGGCGTAGTAGGTTGTCTTGGAACTACTGCCTTGGCGTGAACTTCGTGGGATGACATGGTATCTTTCTGTTACGATTGCTTCGGTTTCAATAAGGGATAGTAGGGAGATGCGGTCCCAGACCAATAGTCCGCCTCCTATGAGTAGGCATAAGGCACCGATGGAGATGAACACTTTCGGGAGAAGTTTTGCTAATTGGATCTTTGTGGCACTGTTGAATATCGTCGAATCAGAATCAATTTCGAGGCTTCCTCCTAAATAGAATGGCATGCCCTTTTTCTTGTTCTTTGCCAAGTAGAGGCCCACTCCGACAAATAAGGCTGAAGTCAATCCCCAGAGGATTAACATCCCGATTACCAATCTAGGACTATATTCGTATGTGGTGACGCCGTGGACTCTCTTTGTCACATAAAAGAAATCTTCATCTCCGATGCTGGTGGAAATCAGGATAGCCATGACGACTAATGATACAAGCCCAGTCACAAAAAGAATGGTCCCTTTTTTTCTATTCGACATTTGTAGTTGATGCACTATTCCCATAAATCTTTCGTTTATGTTTCTTGTTTTTATGGCCTTCGAGGTCGATTCTTGAATTTATTTTCCTTTATGAAGGGCGATGCAGAAGGCTGGGAGGATTTCCAATAAATAGATCATAGTCCTCATATCCTTTCCTTTGCTTGCCCACCAACAAAATAGTATCCACAACGCGAAGAACAATGTGATTAAGGTGTTTCGGAATGAGGAATAGATAAGCATAAGAATGGGGGGGATGATGGTACAAATGATTACGAGTGCATATTCACTAAGGGCATCAAAAAAATAATAGAGTATCATTGAGATGATATACGATGCAACAACTAGCCCTCCAAGTATCTGGCGAATATTCCACCTCTTCATCTTTGCGAAAAAACCTTCCTCTTGTCCAACAGGGGATTGGCTTTGTTCGCAACCCAATTCCGTGTCAGGTTGTTTTGTCTTCCTCTTGTGAGAGGGAGGAACCCATTTAATGGATCTTTTCTTGATCTTTTTAGACATGTTTATGACTTAGGAATTATTTGAATATAATCAAATTTTTTCAAATATGTTACGCAAATAATTACAATCTTGATAAGTTGTTGATTCTTTTATATTTATAGTAACAAAAGGCAAAAACATGGAATCATCCAACAAACCACACCGAATAATCAGTGAAAATTATGGAGAAATTTTTTACTGCGCAAGCCACGAAGCAAAAATGTTCGATCAGAACCCGCAAAAAACTCGTTTCATCATTTTCTTGTGTTTGGCTCTGTTTCTGCTTGAATTTTTCACTTTACTGTCAGATCGTTTTCAATCATCCGCAGATGGTATTGTTGGATTTCCGCCTTCAAAAGATTCAGCATGGTCGCCTCCTCTTCTGGAAATTGTCCGATAAGATTATTTTTCAAGAAGACATCTTCGTCTGGGATAAAGAAGCCCGTCTCTTCTGTGCCGTCGAACTGCAAGAAGTATTTGCCCTTGGAAATTTGGTAAAGCGGGTCGTTAAAATTCACCACATATCCTATCGAGTCTGAATCCGAAAAATAGGAGTTGCCGAATGCGACATAAGGCTTGTCAAAATTCAGATAGTCCAATATCGTCGGTGTGATATCTGTCTGGCAAAAGAGTTTCTCGGAGACTTTCTTTTCGATCCCTCCTTCGTGATAGAAGAGAATCGGAACGTTGAAGATGTTCCGGTCGGTCGTGTATTCTGGATTCGAACTCATCATTAGGCTTGTATGGTCAGCTGTGATGACAAAAAGGGTCTTTTCAAACCATGGATATTGTTTCATACGTTCAAAGAACTTCCGAAGGGCATGATCCGTGTATCGTACACACTTGATTATGGGGGTGGAGCCTTCTGGAAAACGTTCCTTATAGCGTTCCGGAATACGGAACGGATTGTGGGAGGTGGCTGTGAAACAAGTGGTCACGAAAGGCTGAGGAATCTCTCCCATGCTCTTGGCAAAGTATTGAAGGAACTCCTCGTCCCAAATCGCCCAATGTCCGTCATAATCGTCCATTGCACGAAAACTGTCATCTTTGCAATACTCCGTCATTCCATAGTAGTCTTGGAAACCCGCCAAATTTGCAAA
Source organism: Paludibacteraceae bacterium (assembly GCA_017553575.1). Lineage (GTDB taxonomy): Bacteria > Bacteroidota > Bacteroidia > Bacteroidales > Paludibacteraceae > RGIG10190. Next base: position 13,293 of record JAFZKQ010000125.1, on the reverse strand, counting down.
ATTCAGGAACCCCATGCTGCCGTTCGGAGCACTGTGGTAAAAGGCGGAATAGTAGCCTTTCGTCTCCAGCAAGGAGGCTATGCTGTTGACTCTATTGTTTGAGTACATCCCCATGAAGAAATGGTCGGTCAGGAAAGGAATGCCTGCCAAGACACTCGGCATCGCATCAATCGAAATCCGCCCCGTCGCAAAGGAGTGGGTGAAGGTTAATCCTTCTTGGTAGAGCGAGTCTAGAAAGGGGGTGGCTCCTTCATTCCCGTTAAAAAAGCCTGAGTACTCCTTGCCAAAGCTCTCCAATATCAGGATCACGACGTTCAGATTCTTGAATTCACCCTTCGGCTTAGGCGTATGTACGGGTGAATAGGCCTTCGGCAACTCCTCCTTCGGGAAATAGCCTGGGTTCGTAAAGGTGGTCTTGCCAATGGTGCGAATGACGCAGTAGGGGGTATTCAGGACGATGGCCGACTCACTGCTCTTCTTGATATATTCATTGGCATTGTTCATGTTCATCGGGCGATGGTCCTCGTCGATAAAAAAGCTTCCTCGAAGTCCAGCCATAAAGAGATAGACGAACAACAAGGTCAACGGCAAGACCTTTAGGCTATAGTTCTTGATTGCGAAATCAGACTCCTTGACTTTCGGATTGTAATAGAGCTTGATGAGTGCGAAAATCAAGAGGGCAGCCGACAAGACCAAATACCAATAATCGATGACGCCTTGGAGGAAAATCTTTCCGAGATTACTCTCGTTCGCAAATTCATGGAAGAACGAGAAGTTCGTGCGTCGTCCATTGAACGGAAAGAAGGCCGCATCGAAAAGGTTGACCCAGATGCCCAAGGAGACGGGAATCACGAAGAAATATTTCGCCACTTTCCGATAGGTGTCATTAAAAACGAATTTGAAGGGTAAAATCATCAAGAGAAGCGTCACCGCAGTCAGGTAAAATATGGCAGCGAAGTCGTACTTCATGCCACCCCTGAACAGGGTCAAATAATGGGCAAAGGTTATGTCACCATACAACGTTTGGTTGACCACGACAAAAATCACCCTGCACATGAAAAACAATGCAAAGGCAATAAAGAAATTCACCGCATACTGCAAAGCGGGAAGTTTAAACCACTTTCCTAACCACATAGTTTCAATTCGTTTTAAGGCTCTTTTTTCGTAAATCCTATACAAAGGCCATTCTATACCAATCTCTTGGAATGGAACGACACGTCCGATCCACTAATTTCTTCTAACACTGGCATTGGGCCAGAAACAGGCTCACGAAAATTGAACCACTTGTTTTCAATTCGTACTTCTCCCTCAGCTAAACTCTGAGGGCTGCAAACAAAATCAGCCAGAAGTTTCCTCTTCCTAGTTATTCCTTGTTATGATATATACATCTCCCTTCCGTAATCTGAAATATGTGTAGATGCCGCCCAATGTGAACATGCCCCCACAAGCGAACAAGACAATATACCACAATGTATACTCCCCTTTGGTACGACACCTAATGGGATTCGAAGGGTCGCAATAGACCGTAACCTGAGTGTCGTTGAAAAAGCTAGACACAAAGATTTGGCTTTGGTAACGTTTGCCTTCCACCTCGTATTCCAATTTCGCATAATAAGAGGTGGAGGATTTAGAGCCGGAGTGAACCGCCTTTCGACTTACGCCCAATACATTCGCCTCGGTCTTAATGTAATTTTTTATTGATGTTCGGTCCCAAATCAACAAGGAACCTCCAATCAGAATCAGAATAGAGCCAATGATGATGAGCACCTTTGGCAGAAAAGAGGCTTGCCGTACCTCCTCTTTTGTGGGACGATGAGAACTTCCCGATGGAAATGTGTCAATCACGACCACCGTAGTGGAGGAGGTGCACCAACTTCCTTTTTTCCTCATCATATAAATGCCAAGGCCCAGAAATGCCAAGGCGAACAGGTAACAGAAGACCATCCCTGCTATCACAAAAACCGGATTATACTCTACTGTTTGTATGCCATTGACGGTGGTGGTCACATAATAGAAATCATCGTCGCCTCCATACGAATAAATGAAATAGGTGGGGATGGCAAACGATACTACACCAATCAACAGGAAGATAAATCCCGTCCAATCAAAACCAGACGACTCTTCCTTCTCTTCTGGAAAAAGTTCCTCCCTGTTTGGGGTGTTGCCCCGAATCAACTTTATGCCCAACCAAGCAAAAAGGAGTGAAACCAACAAGCCGCCGATGAATATGCCGATGACCATTTTGGGGCAATATTCATACGAAGAGACCCCATTGACGGTGTTGGTGAGATAGAAAAAGTCTTCGTTGTCTTTCTCCTTGAAAAAGGTATACGTCATGGACGCAAAAAAGCTCAGCCCCAGGAATAGGAATATGTACCCGCCCGTGCGATTGGGGTTTTCATCGCCATTCTTTCTTTCGTATGCCATATCAATCGTTTTTTTGTGATTCAAATTCAATAAATTATCTTCCGAATAACGTCAGAAGAGCGCCAGAGTGGAGATTTGGCTTGCCTCACTGAGGAAGTTTGCCTTCCCGCTCCAAGCGTTTGGCCTCGTTCCAATATTGATCCATCTCTTCGAGCGTCATGTTTTTCAACTCCTTTCCTTGCTTTAAGGTTTGGCTTTCGAGGTAGTTGAATCGGCGGATGAACTTTCTGTTGGTTCGTTCCAGTGCGTTTTCCGGATTTATTTTGTACAAGCGAGCGGCGTTGATCATGCTGAAGAGTAGGTCGCCGAATTCAGCCTCCATCTTTTCCGCATCCAATTTTGCCACTTCCTCTTTGAGTTCGCCGAGTTCCTCGTATACTTTGTCCCAAACTTGTTCCTTCTCATCCCAGTCAAAACCGACGTTTCTTGCTTTGTCTTGAATCCGATAGGCTTTGATGAGGGCAGGCAACGCATCCGGTACGCCGGAAAGCACGCTCTTGTTGCCGTCTTTCTCCTTCCTTTTTATCTGCTCCCACGATTGCTCCACCTGTGAGGCTGAGTCGGCGTTGGCTGTGCCGAATACGTGGGGGTGACGGAATACGAGTTTGTCGCACAGGGCGTTGCATACGTCTGCTATGTCGAAGTCGTTGGTCTCGGAAGCCATCTTGGAGTAGAATACGATGTGGAGAAGGACGTCGCCCAACTCCTTTTTGATCTCTTTCATATCCTTCTTCATGATGGCATCGCAGAGCTCATACGTCTCTTCTATCGTGTTGGCACGAATGCTGTCGAACGTCTGTTTGCTGTCCCAAGGACATTTCTCCCGAAGTTCGTCCATAATGTCCAATAGGCGTTGGAAAGCCTCTAATCGTCTGTCCATTTTATAAGTCGCTTAATATTTTTTTTGCTTTGGAAAGGTCTCTCTCCAATATGCAGAGTTTGATGCCTCCCATTGCAAAACGGTTGAAGCATTGATTGGCATACTCGTCTTTGAGAAAACAAAATATGCCGTTGGAAAGAAGTGCTGACTTGGCTCTGTTCGCACTATATTGGTCATAGTAGGTCTCTACTATAACCATATGTTCGTCGTTGCTATTTCCCATAAATCCTTTTGTTTAGAGGTTGTTATCGCATGTTTGTTGACTACCTTCTCACTAAGCTTGGGGAATGATAAGGAGTTTTTAGCAGCCGAATAAGAGCCATCCTCCTTCTTAATCGCTTATGCTCCCCATTGTTGCACCTTTGGCTTTGTGAAGCTCCTAACCGAGTAGAGGTAAAGGGTTATGCTTGGCAGGAGTAGGTCGAAGAGTGGAATGGAGAGGAACCTCTTCTTCTCACGGAAGCACAAGCAAGTGCTGTTGATCACGAATGCCTGTATTGCATACCGAAGTAGGAACAATCCGGCGGTGATGCTAGCCAAGATGAATTGTGAGTGGAACATGAAACCGAAGAAGAGCACCGTAGGCAGGATGTAGGAGAGGAATCGACTCGCCAATTCCGTCCGTATTAAGGCTTTGGTGCGGAGGTTGTAGCGCAAGCCCGTATACATACGCATATCCTTTTCTGCGAAGTAGGTCTTGTAGGTGTGTTCCCTGTAGGATGTCGTGGTGCCCTTGCTGAAGAATTCTACCTGGACATTGTCGGATGTGGCGATTTGTTGGATGTGGATGTCGTCGTCACCTAATGTCAAGTCGAGGTGGGAGGCGAAACTCTTGTTTTTGAAGAAGAGTTCCTTTTTGTAGGCAAGGTTTCTGCTTGTGCCCATGTAGGTCTTCCCCTTCCGTGCGAAGCCCATAAACTGCATGGATGTGAAGATGTTGTCGTAGTTGATGAGAGCATTGAGAAAACCGTCCTTCTTTTTGTAGGAACTGTAGCCTAATACGATTTCAGCCTTTTGCGTGAAGTTCTGCATCATGTTGGCGATCCAGAATTTGCTGTTGGGTTGGCAGTCGGCTTCGATGAAAAGCAGATGGTCGTACTGTGCGGCCTTGATGCCTACGGTCAAGCACATCTTCTTGCGGCTGTGGTATTTCGCATCCATCGGCAGGAAGGTCTGGTAGAGGTTCTTGTATTTTATCTGTAGCCGTTCGAGCAGGTTGCTGCTCTCGTCGGTCGAACCGTCGTTTACCACGATGACTTCAAATTTGGGGTAGTCCTGCTCCAAGATGGTGGGCAGGAATCGTTCCAAGTTCTCCGACTCGTTTTTTGCGCAGATGATGACGGAAACCGGCGGCTTCTGTTTGCTATACGATATCAAGCCCTTCCTAGTCTTCCTTGCCATCAACCAAACTCCTGTGTAGTAATGCAAGTAATAGTAGAATTGGATGCAGAGGGCAACGATAAAGAGGCAACCGATTACCTTTAGGGTTAGACTTGTGTTGAGGAATTCCTCCGTTAGAATGTCCATTTTCTTTAGTACTTTATAAAAGGCTCGTGTGTGGCGGGCTCTTTTGTTTGTTGTTATCTTAGGCAATAAAAGCAGAGACACTGATTCGACACTGTCTCTGCTTGTCAAGGTTTACCCTTGAGAATATTAAATCTCTGTTGAAAGGACGGAGCCTGGCAACTTCCTTAGATTGTAGCGTGAAGCCATGATTTCTCCGTAAGCACCAGCGGAACGGAGCGCCAAATAGTCACCTCTCTTCGTTTCGTTCATGGCGCAATCCTTTTGGAATACGTCTGACGATTCGCAGATTGGGCCTACTACGTCGTAGGTCTGTTCCGGAAGGTCGGAGCTGATGTTCTCGATTCGGTGGTAAGCTTCGTAAAGGGCTGGACGGATGAGGTCTGTCATGCCGGCATCTACGATGGCGAATTGCTTCTCCTTGCCCTTCTTTACGTAGGTTACTTTTGTGATCAAACTACCGCATTGTGCCACCACCGAGCGACCTGGCTCGCAGTGGAGGGTTTGTCCCGCACGGAGTTTCAAGTGCTTGCTGAAGAGGCGGAAGTAGGATTCGAAGTCGGCAATCGGCATGTGGTTAGGATGCTCGTAGTTGATACCCAAGCCACCTCCGATGTTGATATTCTTGAGTTGGAGACCTCTCTTCTCCAGATCGTCTTGTAGCTCGTTCACCTTTACGCACAAATCCTCGTAGGAGGAGAGGTCGGTGATTTGAGAACCGATATGGAAGTGCAAACCGATGAGCTCCAAATTCTTGAGGGAGAGGGTCTTGTCGATGACATCGTTCAAGTCTTCCATCCTGAATCCGAATTTGTTCTCGTTCAAGCCTGTCGTGATGTAGTGGTGCGTGTGGGCATCCACGTTCGGATTGACACGGAGTTCGATTCTCGCTTTCTTTCCTTTCGCACCTGCCAATTCGTTGATGACCTCCAATTCTGGAATGGACTCTGCGTTGAAGCAGAAGATGTCGTTGTCTAGGGCCAAATTAATCTCCCAGTCCGTCTTGCCGACACCCGCAAAAACGATTTTGGAAGCGGGGAAGCCTGCTTTTACGGCAGCCTCAACCTCGCCACCGCTGACGCAGTCAGCTCCCAATCCGGCCGAGCTGATGAGCTTCAGGATCTCGGCATTGGCGTTCGCTTTGATGGCATAGTGTACTTGGTACCCATATTTTCCGGCTTCAGCCTTGATGGTTTCAAGTGTCTTCTCCAACAACTCTACGTCGTAGTAGTAGAAAGGAGTATTTAGTGATTTGAATTTGTCAACTGGAAAACTACCTTTTGTCATGCTTTTGTTATAATTAAAATTTGAGAGTTAAGGGGTCTAAATCCTTAACGTTATTTTTTGAGTTTCTTTGAGAATTCGGAGCGTTTGACCTTAGTCGTTGGAAACTAAAAGGCCATTCAATCAGCTCTTTGGGTTAGAACAATGCACTATTGAGCGCCTTCAATGCCGCATCCTTGTCTTTGGAGTGGATGAGGAAGGAGATGTTGTGGAAACTGCCTCCGTAAGAGATCATGCTTACAGGAATCGCCTTCAATGCGTTCACCACTTTGGCTTGGAAGCCGATGTTGTCGTCGTGTAGGTCGCCGACTACGCAGACGATGGTCATGCCTTTCTGTACGGTTACGGTTCCGAACATCTTCAGGTCGTTGACAATCTCGTCCAAGTGCTTGTCGTTGTCGATCGTCACGGAGAGTCCCACTTCGGAGGTGGTGATCATGTCTACAGAGGTCTTGTAGCTCTCGAATATCTCCGAAACGCGACGGAGGAATCCGTGGGCCAAGAGCATCTTTCCCGACTTGATCTTTATGGCAGTGATGCCCTCTTTTGCGGCAATCGCTTCTATTTTGTTTGGCGTATAGTCCGTTGATATGAGTGTTCCTTCCGACTGAGGTTGGAGGATGTTCATCAATCGTACCGGTATGTTGGCCAACTTGGCAGGAAGGATGCAAGTAGGGTGGAGGATCTTATCTCCGTTGCCGAAGTAGGAGAGTTCGGCTGCCTCGTCGAAGCTGAGTTTAGCCACAGGCTTAGCCTCCTTGACGATGGAACTATCGTTGTTGTAGATGCCGTCCCTGTCCGACCAGATTTGAATCTCGTCAGCCTCGATAGCCGCACCGATGAGTGCGGAAGAGTAGTCGCTGCCTCCGTTTCCGAAATTGTCGATTTCGTTGTAGGCATTCCTGCAGATGAAACCTTGCGTGATATAGATGTCGGCCTTTCCCTCCTTCTCGATTTGCTTAGCCAATTCGTTCTTGATGAAGACGTTGTCTGCCTCTTCGTTCTTGTCTATCTTCATGAAGTCGAGGGCAGGGATGACTTTCGCCTTGATGCCCAAGTCGATAAGATATTCGGAGAAGAGGTGCGTGAGTAGCAATTCTCCTTGTGCGATGATTTTCTTCTCCTCGAAAAGGGTGAATATGTCTTTTGAGAGCGCGCGGATTTCGTCGAAGCGCTTCTTGATCTCAGTCGTGACGCTGGCTACCTTAGGTTCTGCATACAACTCGCGGGCAAGGCTGATGTATTTGTGTTCCAACTGATTGGTCAACTCCTTGGCTCCGTCAGGGTTCTTTTTGTAGAGGTAGTCTGCTATCTCCTCCAACGTGTCGGATGTCTCCTTGATGGCGGAAAGAACGATGATGTCTCCTCCTTTAGGAAGTTTGGCAACCAATTCTGCCGTCTCTTTTATTCTTTGGGCGGATGCTACAGTGGAGCTTCCAAATTTTAGTACTTTCATAAGATAATCTCCTTATTTTACGGATTCCGTGAATAGTGGCGGAAGTCATCTCTGTTCTCCCTGTTCGCTAAAGGGCCGATTCACGTTTTTACCTCTCTTGTTGTTTAAATGGCGATGAAAATCACCTATATATAATGTCTTTATAATTCAATTTTTAGGGCTTCGTAGGCACGTTTAACCTTTGCCCGTGCTTCCTCCACATTCTCGCCTCTGGCAAGAAGGACGGCCATCCGTCGGTGTCCTTTGACTTCTGGCTTTCCGAAGATCCTTATCTGGGTGTCGGGTTCAGCCAATGCCTTTTCGATGTTGAGGAAGGAGACGTTCTTGCTCGTTCCGTTTACGACAACCGCTTTGGAGGCTGATGGGCCGTGGAAAGCGATGTTAGGAATCGGCAATCCGAGGATGGCTCTCACGTGGAGCGCAAATTCCGAGAGGTCTTGCGAAATCATGGTCACCATGCCCGTGTCGTGCGGACGAGGCGATACCTCGCTGAAGATGACCTCGTTGCCCTTGATGAAGAGCTCGACGCCGAAAATTCCGTAGCCACCCAAGGCGTCTGTTACTCTCTTGGCAATATCTTTTGCTTGCTGGAGCAGGTTGTCACTCATAGGTTGAGGCTGCCAAGACTCTTGGTAGTCGCCATCCTTCTGGTAGTGTCCGATAGGGTTGAGGAAGCTGGTGCCGTTGATGTGGCGGATAGTCAGCAGCGTTATCTCGTAGTCGAACGGAACGAATCCCTCGACGATGACCTTTCCGGCTCCGGCTCTACCGCCCTCTTGGGCATCACGCCATGCGGCATCGATGCTTGCCTCCTCCTTGATGGTGCTTTGTCCATGACCGGAGGAACTCATGATGGGTTTCACTACGCACGGTATACCCAATTCGGCGATGGCGTTCCTGAACTCGTCGTAGTTGGCTGCGAAACGGTAGGGGGAGGTCTTGATGCCCAATTCCTCCGCAGCGAGTCGGCGAATGCCCTCCCTGTTCATCGTGAGGAATGCGGCTTTGGCAGTCGGCACTACGTTGTAGCCCTCCTTCTCCAATTCGACGAGCGTCTGCGTTGCAATGGCCTCAATTTCAGGGATGATGTAGTCGGGCTTTTCCTTCTCGATGATTTCGCGGAGTTGCTTTCCGTCGAGCATAGGGAGTACGTACGACTTGTGGGCTATCTGCATGGCGGGGGCGTTGGGATAGCTGTCCAACGCAATTACCTCGACTCCCAAACGTTGGAGTTCGATGGCCACTTCTTTTCCCAATTCACCTGATCCGCAAAGGATGGCCTTCTTGCCACCTTGGGTATATACTGTTCCGATTTTTGCCATGGCGTTAATTTTTCTACCGTGTTTGTTCTACAAAGGTAAACATTTTATTCCGAATCGTTGCCTCTTTTTTCTCCGAAACGATGGAGCAAAATGGACGATATTTTCATTTTCTTTGGCAGAGGCTCCTTTTTGTTGACGATTTGTTAGGGAAGAGGCCTTTTCTGTGTCGTTTTCCTGTTGTGGGGAGATTGCCATTTCTGCGTTGTGTCAATAAATTCCATCACCTTTCATAAAAACAATGCAGGAAAATTTGTCATGTAAAAGAAAATGTATAATTTTGCACCTCGCTAAGAATAGCGATTTGATTATTAATTTAAAAACAGAGGATTTATGTTAAATCATTATGAGTCCGTTTTCATTTTGACTCCCGTTTTATCTGACGCACAGATGAAGGAAACGGCTGAAAAGTTCAAGAAACTCCTCGTTGACGCAAAAGCAGAGATCGTTAACGAAGAGTACTGGGGCCTCCGCAAGTTGGCTTACCCAATCGAGAAGAAGTCAACTGGCTTCTACTGCATGTTTGAGTTCGACGCAGAGCCAACTGTAATTAAGGATCTTGAGATTCAATATCGTCGTGATGAGAAGGTGATCCGTTTCTTGACGACTAAGTTGGACAAGTACGCAGCAGAATACGCTGTGAAGAGAAGAAGTCTAAAATCTAAAAAGGAGAATTAATCATGGCAGCACAAAACGCATCAGAAATCAGATATTTGACCCCTCCATCAGTAGAGGTTAAGAAGAAGAAATATTGTCGTTTCAAGAAGAGCGGCATCAAGTATATCGATTATAAGGATCCTGAATTCTTGAAGAAATTCTTGAACGAGCAAGGTAAGATTTTGCCTCGCCGTCTCACCGGAACTTCTTTGAAGTACCAAAGAAAGGTAGCTCAAGCTGTTAAAAGAGCTCGCCACTTGGCATTGCTCCCTTATGTAACCGATTTGATGAAATAAAATAAGGAGGATAACTAAATGGAACTCATATTATTAGAAGATGTTAACAACGTTGGTTACAAGGATGACGTTGTGACTGTAAAGGATGGTTACGGTAGAAACTTCCTTATTCCGCAGAAAAAAGCGATTTTGGCTACTCCAGCTGCAAAGAAAATGTTGGCAGAGAACTTGAAGCAACGTGCTCACAAGTTGGAGAAGATCAAGGCAGAGGCTGTTGCATTGGCTGAGAAGTTGAACGGTGTATCGTTGACTATCGGTGCAAAGGCAAGCGCAACTGGTACTATCTTCGGTTCTGTAAACAACATCCAAATTGCTGAGGCTTTGGCTGCTAAGGGATTCGAGATTGATAGAAAGATCATCATCATCAAGGATTCTGTTAAGGAACTTGGTTCTTACAAGGCTACTGTTAAACTTCACAAGGAGGTTTCTGCAGAAATCAACTTTGAAGTTGTTGCTGAATAATAATCTTCGCCTTGTGGCGGGATTAGGGAAGGCTGTCCGTTGGACAGCCTTTTTTTATTGGGAAATGTGGAGCGGAATGAATGGCATAATATGAACTATGGATGCGAAAAACGTGGGAGCACGTAAATGTTGAGGGCGTATCACCCTCCTATGGACGAATTGGTCTTTCAAGCCGTAGGTCACACCTTTTAACGTGGAAAATTCAAGCCGCCCAAGAACCCTCAATCTCTCCAAACTCCCCCAAAACTCAAAATTCCTAATTCAAACTTCCCCCTACCATTCAATCGGACTCTTCCCCCTGCTTTGTAGGTAGGCGTTCGCCTGGCTGAAATGCTTGCACCCGAAGAAGCCTCGGTAGGCGGAGAGGGGAGAGGGGTGTACGGCCTTGAGCACGAGGTGCTTCTTGGTGTCGATGACAGCTCCTTTCTTCTGTGCGTAGGAACCCCAAAGCATAAAGACGAGGCCGTCGCGTTTGTCGGACAACTCCTTGATGACGCGGTCGGTGAACTCTTCCCAGCCCTTGTTCTGGTGTGAGGCGGGTTGGTTGGCTCTTACGGTTAGGATGGCGTTGAGTAGCAGGACTCCTTGCTTCGCCCATCGTTCCAAGTTTCCCGAGGTGGGAGTGGGACGGTGCAGGTCGTCTTCAATCTCCTTGAAAATGTTGATGAGGGAGGGTGGATAGGCCACACCGTCGTTCACGGAGAAGCAGAGGCCATGCGCCTGCCCTGGTCCGTGGTAGGGGTCTTGTCCGATGATCACGACCTTTGCCTGGTCGAACGGACAGAGATTGAAGGCATTGAATATCAGCTTCGCAGGCGGGTAGATGGTGGTCGTTTGGTACTCCTTCCGTACGAAGTTGGTGAGGATTTCGAAATAGGGTTTGTCAAACTCCTCTTGCAAAACAGCCTTCCAAGTCTCTTCTATCTTAACATCCATATCTTTGCTTATTATTAGTTGTCCGCAGAATCATTCTGAGGAAATGATGATAATTGTTGGGAATTCCTTTATATTTGTAGCGGGGTGTATGCCTTTGGGGAATACATCGCCTTTTGACAAAAGTACTCTTTTTTTTGATAGCCTCATCTCCTTTGGGAATCAATGTGGCGTCCCTTTTTGTTTCGTTTTTATGAAAAACTTTTTTTTGAAGATCAAACATTGGCAACTCTTTTCGTTGCTGTTTCTATGCCCCTTGCTCATGGGTGGCTATTTCTTGTTCTCTATCCCTTCGTTGGAGGAGGCGACGAGGACTCCTTTGGAGGACTCTCCTTTGTCCTCTGCGTTGGGTCAATTTGTGCGCTTTCTTTCTCTATCCTTCATGTTGGGTGAATCTTATATGATGGTTTTGTTGTACTTTTTGAACGACCGTTTGCCGGAGAAGTTGAAAGTGGGCGTGATTTCCTCATCCTTGGTCTTCATCTTTTCGATGTTATATGTCTATGCCATCTACGTTTTCTTGTCTGCATTCTTCGACTATTTCCCTGCGCTTTTGATGGCATACACAGCGATACTATTGCTCCTCTTTTTCTGTTTTCTGTTGTTGATACCTCTCTCTTATATCTCTTTTTCTGTGGCTAAGGTCTTGACAATGGTAGAGTTGAGTAGAGAGGTCCAGAAGAAGGAGTTCCTGTCCACTATTTTTCTTTTCTTGTTCCTCCCCGTCGGAGTTTGGTTTTTGCAACCGAGAATCAACCGATTGGCAGAAGAGGAGGCATTGGCGCCCTCATCTCTTGCGGACGAGGAGCAAGATCGCACAATTGATTAGGAACTTTTTAAGTGAAGCAGTTTATGAAGAACTTTTTTCTGAAAATCAAGCATTGGCAGTTGTTCCTGCTTCTTTGTGTTCCATGCCTTCTTTTCTTCTATAGGGAGCTTGCGGATTTTCACTGGATCTTATCAGACCTGTTAGCAGAACTGCTCTTTGGTTGGTTGTTTACTGGTTGGCCATTAATTATGCCGTTGTTTGCCTCTTTGGTATGGTGGGCTTATGCGTACGCTCTTATGTGGGCGTTTGACGAGAGGATGCCATTGCCGCTTAAGGAGGATAGGCGTTTTGAACATTTTTGTTTGTCGCTCCCTTTCTTTTTCGTCGTTACCATGATGGTGTTCCCTGCTTTCTGTATGAATCTGTTTCTTTTTCAGACGAATATAGGACATGCTTTTGCATCCTTGTTGGCTCTCCTGATGTCTCTTGTTGTTTTCTTTTGGACGTTGGGAGGCATCTTGCTCTTATTGGGCATCTATCTCTTGGCAAAAGCAATGCGGGTCGCGGAGTTGCAACGGGAAGTCAAGGTGAAGGAGGTGTTGGGCGATTTCTTTCTTTTCTTATTTTTCCCCCTTGGGGTCTGGTTCTTGCAACCGAGGGTGAATCGAATGTACGAGAAGGATAAAGAGGGTTTTGTGGAAACGAATGTGTAAATACCGATTGTGTTTTATAAACGATAAGATATGAGAAATTGGTTTCTGAAAATTAAGCATTGGCAGTTGTTCCTGCTTCTTTGTGTTCCATCGCTTGGCTCTTTCGGTTTGATGCTCGCGATATTTGTCATGTGTGTTTTAGAAAAGCCTGTTTTCGGAACTACCCGTTTATATGATGGGTGGATGGGTATCGGTCTCTATTGGTTGTTGAGCCTCGTGGCCTTGGTCATTCTATCGCTTCAGGGCAAGCAGAAGGTACGAGGCTTTTTCCTGAAAAGTAAGCATTGGCAGCTATTCTTGCTGGTTTGTCTTCCCTTACTTTTTTATTACGGTGGGTTCTTCTCACTTGCGGCTTTGATGGTTTGGGATTCTATTAGTGTCTTTCATGTTGTGTTTGATATTTTAGGTTCCCTGATGTGTTATATGTGTATTGTTTGTGTGATAATTATAGTGCCAACGACTTTGGTCGTGTGTCATTATTTGCGTTCGCTATTCTGGTTGTTTAATGATAAATTGCCGGCATCGCTGAAGAAGAACAAGAGTTCGGTTTGTCCTTTTCTTTTCCCCTCTTGC
>JAFZKQ010000124.1 GCA_017553575.1 Paludibacteraceae bacterium | reverse complement strand
TTGGTGCGTTAGTTCAGCTGGTTAGAATACATGCCTGTCACGCATGGGGTCACGGGTTCGAGTCCCGTACGCACCGCAATAAAAAAGGAAGTCAAATGACTTCCTTTTTTATTTTTATCGTCTCAACCCTTTCTCAATAATAATCATCCACATCAGGGTTCACCCAATTATTATACTCCTCGTCTGTCGGATAAGATGTGCAGATTCCACGCTTGAAGTTTCCACAGTTTCCCACCGATTTCACCTCATAATCTCCCCAACTACCGACCAGCAACCGCAAAGTGTTACTATCTATAAATTCACCCTGCGTAGGCACACATGGGATTTCATCGGGAGATGAACTACTAATCGTAAAGGTGTATGAGAGACCCTCCTTCCGAACAGTGAAATACCATTCGTAAATTTCCCCTCCACAAGTCTCATAATCGGAGAGCGGCACAATATCCAAGTCTACCGAAGAATCTTTTCCTCGGAGTATCAGACGGTCGCCCTTCAAAACGATAGTCTCTGCACTCTTCCAGAAAGAGGGAACATTGGAAAGATCCACGCCAGAGAAGGGATGGAAAGGTCCCACTTTAAATTCCATTTCAGGGAAAGATGGGGCTTTCGGATGGTTGACAAACATATTCCGCTCCAAGTCCACAACGTTACTCATCGCAAAACGAAGCGTCTCATTATTTGGAGCTACGAGAATGCATGCATCATCATACACATCAAGAAACTTCCGCTCTCCATAAACATCATCCATATATTGAGGAATGACAAATTGCTTATACTCCGGTGCTGAATTATCCTTGCGCACAAGAGCGAAAACCCATTGATAATACATATGGTGAGTTCGTTCAGAACTCCGCTCATTATCAATAAGATAAGTATAATCCTTATCCTTTCGGCAAATCACCAAACTATCGGTTCCATATATCTTAACCGATTTGACATAGGGTCCTGAATCATCACGCAAAGATTCAAGAAGGAGTTCCTTGGGGGTGATGGAGCCCTGTACCTCCGCTTTCAGCAGGGCATCCCCCTCTCCACGGGTTTCCTCCTGTTTTTGCGTACTCGTATCGCCTCCACCACAAGCAACAAGTCCCCATACAAGGGCAAGAGCTGGAATAAATGTCTTGTTCATCGTCTCCTATTTTTTTGTCTAGAATCACTCTCCTAACTTTCCGCCTTGAGCCATCAAAACAGCATCCATAATCGTCATGGCTGCCATCGCCTCCACGATAGGCACAGCACGAGGCAAGACACAAGGGTCGTGCCGTCCACGAACAGCCATCTCGACGTTCTCGCCCGCTTCGTTGACCGTTTTTTGAGCCGTCAGCAAGGTAGGGACAGGCTTGAAAGCCACCCGGAAATAGATGTCCTCCCCGTTCGAGATACCGCCTTGGATACCGCCCGAATGGTTCGTACGCGTATGGATGCCCGTCTCGTCCGAATAAAAGACATCGTTCATCTCAGAGCCTCGACGACCGACGCCCTCGAAACCCATACCATACTCAAAGCCCTTCGCCGCATTGATGGAGAGCATCGCAGCCGCCAACTGAGCATGCAACTTACCGAAGACCGGCTCACCCAAGCCCACAGAGCAACCCTTCACCACGCAAGTAATCACGCCTCCGATGGTATCGCCTGCCCGTTTCACCTCACGCACCAATTCCACCATCTTCTCCGAAGTCTCCGCATCCGGACAACGCATGATGCTCGCCTCCGTAGCCGACAAATCCAATTCCGTATAAGGCTTTTTCAAGACAATCTCGCCTGCTTGCGATGTATACGCCTGAATGGAGATGCCCAAACGCTTCAAATAGAGTTTTGCCAAGGCACCGCCCACAATGCGGGAAATCGTCTCCCGCGCCGAAGAACGACCGCCACCACGGTAATCACGCACACCATACTTCATCGTATAGGTGTAGTCTGCATGGGAAGGACGGTACTTGTCCTTTATGTCCGAATAATCCGAAGAGTGTTGGTTGGTGTTCCAAACCGAAAAAGCGATAGGCGTACCTGTCGTCTTCCCCTCAAAAAGGCCAGACATGAATTCGACCTTGTCGTCTTCCTTCCTTGCCGTAGTAATATCAGACTGTCCGGGTTTCCTCCTGTTCAACTCCTGCTGCACGAATGCCTCATCCACCACCAAACCGGCAGGCATACCGTCAATGATGCCTCCAATGGCCTTACCATGCGACTCACCGAAAGTGGTCAGCCTAAATCTATTTCCAAACGTATTCATACGTTCCCTTGTCTATTTTCTAATGAAAAAAAATGGTGAGTCTTGAAAACTCACCCTATAAATCACTTGCCACAACCGTTACAGCCACCTTCGCTGCCACAGCCGCTTCCGCAATCACCGCCACCGCAGTTGCCACAACCGCCACCGCTGCAACGATGGGTCAGCACAGCCAACTCCTCTGCCGTCGGTTCGCGAACTTCCAACACCTCGCCTACGAAATGCAAGGTCTCACCTGCCAACGGATGGTTGAAGTCCATCTTCACCGTCTTGTCCGTAATCTCCAGAACCACACCATTCAAACGATGACCTTCAGAATCCATCATAGGGACCATCCGATCCACGGCAATATGTTCATCGTCGAAGACGCCATCCACTGTGAAGATCGATTTGTCAAGATCCACCACACGCTCATCCTCGAATTCGCCGTATGCCTCTTCAGGAGAAAGTTTGAAGTCGAACTTGTCGCCTACCGTGAGATCCTTCAATTGGCTCTCGAAAGATTCAAGCATCATTCCCATTCCGAAAGTGAACTTGAGAGGACGCTCCTTAGTTGCCTTTTCCATCAACTCCTGACCGCCATCCTCCGTAGGGACGAAAAGGTCATACGATACAGCCACGAACTTTTTGTCTGATATAACCATGCTAAGTATACTTATAATTTAATGATTTCTAATTCAGTCACAAATTTAATCAAAAATCAGGCTTCCCAACGCTTCTAAGAAGAAAAAAGGAAGCCCCAGTGCCGAACAAGAATTTACTCACACTCTTCCTGTTCAAACAACTTGTTGATTCTCGGTTGCAAAAGCCAAACTCCCACAATGAACATCCAAAACAAGAAAAACTCCCCAATGAACTCGTCGCCCTTAGGTTCTCGTTGCATCTCAGCTGTCTTCAACAACTTAGCTGCCACATAGGAGGAATAAAAGAAAGCGAATATAGCGAAGAGATGGCAAGGGAAAATAATCCCTATAGCAGCGAAAATCGTACCAGGAGACACATTCTCAAACAGATTGACATTTTGGACGAAGAGATTTTGAAAGAAATAAAGCATAAAGGCTGTCATAGCCAACAAATAAACCACGGGAAATATAAGAGCAAAGACAGGAAACGCCAGACTCCTCTTTTGTGACGACGGCACCCGATTGTTCAAAAAGAAAAGCAAGACCAACATATAACAAGGCCATAACAAAAGGGAAAGTTGCATCAAAGGGATGACATTTTTCATCGAATTGTAAATGTTAGAGGGGTCAAAAAAGCCCTCCGCCTCCCACTGTTCAATATCGGCCGTCGGAGTAGGGAAACTTTGCAACACATAAATCCCCATCACCAAAGAGGGGAGAAACAGCAACAAAAAGAGTTGCCAATGTTTCATTCTTAAAAAAAATTTCTTCATATCACATTATTTTAAATATATAAAAATCAATACATTAAATATTCCTTATCATTCTCCTCACACATACGGTTCACCTTCGGCTGCAAGAACCAAACGCCCACGGGAAAGAACAAGAAAAGAAAGAAATCGCCAAGCACCTCCTTCACCTGAACCCTCCTTTGCAACTCCGCCATTTTCATTCTCTTGGCCAAAATAGAGAAGCTAAAGAGGAAGAAGCAACAAAGAAGTCCCCCACAAAAGAGCGCCCAAAGAAATCCCATAAAAACACACGCAATAGCACCAATAGCAATTCCGATGCAAGAGG
>JAFZKQ010000123.1 GCA_017553575.1 Paludibacteraceae bacterium | reverse complement strand
GGACATCCAGCGGGACTTGGACGAACTGAAAAAGCGGTGAAGCGTCCCAGAAGACAGATCGCGGGAGGCTCATATGCCATTTGATTTCAAAAAGGAGTATAAGGAGTTTTACTTGCCGAAGGAGAAACCCGAAATTGTGACGGTACCCCAAGCGAATTATATTGCCGTGCGGGGAAGTGGCAATCCCAATGAAGAGGACGGAGCGTATCAAAAGGCGATCGGTGTTTTGTATGCGGTTGCCTATACGCTGAAAATGAGTTATAAGAGCGATTATAGGATTGAGGGCTTCTTCGACTATGTGGTTCCTCCTTTGGAAGGCTTCTGGTGGCAGGAGGGGGTAGAAGGCGTTGATTACGGCGACAAATCAACATTCTGCTGGATTTCAGTCATTCGTTTGCCTGATTTTATTACGAAGGCAGATTTTGATTGGGCGGTTGCTACGGCTACCCAAAAGAAGAAACTCGATTGCTCAAAAGCGGAGTTCCTGACGATAGACGAGGGACTCTGTGTGCAGATTATGCATCTTGGTCCGTTTGATAATGAACCCGAGACGGTTGAAATCATGAATCGGTTTGTGACGGAAAAGGGCTATCAGAATGATTTCTCGGCAACTCGTCTTCATCATGAAATTTATCTTTCCGATGCCCGGAAAGTCCCTGCCGAGAAGTGGAAAACGGTCATTCGCCATCCGATAAGGAAGGTGTGAGATACCAAATGAGATACCAAAGAAAAAAGGAGAGCAGAACGCCCTCCTTTTTTCGTGCCTGTTCTATTGTTTTTAATTTTCCTCCTTTAGCGTGTTGATGATACCGACAAATGGAACCGTGTGGTGTTGTCTATCCTTGATTCTGAACAAGAACGGACGGTTGAGACTAATGTGGACATGCTTGTCTTCAATCTCAAGTGGTGCCGCACCAGACATTATGATGACGGTCAGGGCTGCCGCTTTCACACCCTCTTCGTCTAACTCCATCTTCGTCTTTTGGAAGATTTTGTCGACCATGATATAATTTGCTATGGCAGGGTAATCAATTCCAAACAAAATGCCCAAGTCAATTTGGGTCAATGGGTCATTTAGATTCGTATTGTCGCTAAGAGAGAACTTTGGAATGTCAAGTGTCAAATAGCAATCCGAGTTGTATTTCGTTGAATCCATCTTGTCGATTAAATCCAATGGAGATTGTCCTTTCTTAGGCAAGAAAAACTCCATTTCGAATGTGCAATTGTTGAATGCTAGCGAAACGGCTTGATAATCTTCCCCGTCATAGACAGGAATCTGCTCTTCGTCTATCATGTGCATTGTCGGAACTTTCACCTCCGTGCTGTCATAATTCCAGAACGAGCAAGTATCCGTCTTTTCTTTGTCAAATGAATGCATCCACATGGCATTAAGATAGAGGGTGTTAGCCAAGACCATCATGATGCTAGGATTCTTTTCTACGCTCATTTCCTCGATTAAGCCTAGCGTGCGTTCTTTCACCCAATCGTCCATGATTTCATAGGTGCTGTCTTGGCTGAAGTCCACATTACAAGTGTTGGCGTAGTACCATTCCCGTAGGTTGGTTAGGAAGTTTTGTCCGAAAATATGGCCTTTCGCCATCCAAACGCCATTGGAAATACCTATTTTAGGACCATCTAAGGAGACCAATCTCACGATGATTTGGTTGAAATATTCATTCATCTCTTCCACGTCCCAATTCTCTTTTCCCATGAATTTGGTTATTTTCTCGTAGACATTTTCTCTCGAACCGTTAGCGAGCATAGCCAATGCGAATTGGAGGCTGAGCGGAGAGTAGATGAAATTTTTAGGCTCTTTGCTCTCTTTCACAATTTCTGCGAAGAGACCCATCTGCCGAACATTGGAAGAGTCTGTAATAGTGACCCACTCTTGATTGTAGTGGATAGGGTTGTCGTTCCGGAAATTAAGCCAAGCCCGATAGGAGGCAAGATCTTCTTGGTATTCCTGTACGCGATCTCGGTAATCGCTATCTCGAGGCTCCCTCTTGATGGGGAAATAAGGATATTCCGTCCAATCTGAAATCTCCTCGGAGGCTCTGGTGTAGTCCGAGTCGAATGAGATTTTTGCATTATCCAATGGATAATCCTTCTCTATTCCGTTGGCATCGGTCATACGGATGACGCGTTCCCCTTTTTCGTTGACGGTGTGGCGTACCTCTTGGATACTCTCTACTTTTATGTCATTTGGGGTCTTGTCGCCATTACTGACGTGCATGAAAGGATCTGCATGAAGAGCAGTAGCCATCAGAAAGGCTGATGGTATAGTAAAAAGTAATTTTCTATTCATAATCCTACTCTTTTAAAAGTTTGACAATCTGACCCTCTACTTTTAGGATATACAATCCTGCGACTTGAGGTAAAAGAATCTTGGCGGTTCCGTCTGCCTTGACCTTCTCCGTAGTCAACAGCACGCCAGATAGGTTATAGAGATAGGCTGAAGAGTTGGCTGGTAGCCCTTCTAAGGAAACGGTTTGGTTATCCACATAAATGAGACGAGTCACCTTGTCTTTTGGCAAATCAGTAAGACCATCGTCCGAGAAACGATATTTGTCAATATCGGAGAGCGCAAAAGATCTTCTTAGTTTTCCGTTTACGAATAGGCTATCGCCTTCATAAGTGATTGTTGGAGACTCATCCAATGCGTAGGAAACAGAAGATCCAGATACTAGATCAAATGTCAAATGAGTTGGGAGGGAAGCCGAAGCTGAAGTGAACCCCCACAATGCACAACCCATCCATGCTAAAAAGTGTGTTGTTCTCATGTTAATATATTTAATGGTTAACTCTAAGTGTCTAAAAAAGGAACTCTTACAATGGGATATTTCGTTCTTCAAATTTAGATATTTTATAGTTTCCAACAAAATATTTCTTAAAAAATGTTGGTTTGGACGTGAGATTTTTCTTCTGTAAGCGAATTTATCACGCTCCCCAAAACTCAAAAACGCACACGAATGGAGATCCGCATGCGTTTTCTTGATTGCATATATATGTAAAAGGGTTTTATGCCTCAATCGATTATTTTAATGGCGACGGCATGGAGTTGTTGCCAACCGGCATGGTCTGTGAGCCGAATCATGAAATGATAGTCGCCTGGATCGATGTCGGTCGGGATGGCGATCTCATGTTTGGCATTGAACGTCTGTAGTCCGTTCGGAATGGAGAAATCTTGGTTGTAGACCCATGGGTGCTCTGGCTGCTTTTGGGGGTCCATAGGACAATCAGCCGAAGAGGTGCTGTGGGTGTGGTGGTCGAAGTTGTTGTGTATCTCAATGTTGTAGGACCCCAGTTCGATGTCGTCGGAAAGCTGAAAGCAGACGGGGAGGATTTCGCCTCGGCTAAACTGCTGGCAATCAACGGGCGTGACGTCGAGACCTTCGCTTAAAATTTGCGGATAGGTCATGTCTTTTGCGTCATCATCTGAATCGTTGCAGGCACTGAGCGTACACAGCAACAAGAGGGAATAAATTGTATTTCGTGCCATGTTCTTTTGATTGGTAAGGGGTGCAAGCAGAAACGCCTGCAACCCCTTGCTGTTATTATTCATGTTGGTGATTATGTTCATGCTCCTCTTCCTCTTCATCGTCGTCCTCAATGACTTCAATAGAGCATTCTGCAGTTGTTTGTTGACCTTCATTGTCGGTTACGGTAAAGTGCAAGTGATACTCGCCGAGAGCTGCATCAGCAGGAATATCAAGGTGTTCATGGAATTCAGCATTCTTCACACCGATGTATTTACCTTCCGTATAGGCTGTCTCTACGATTTTATTGGCGCCGCCCTTTTGGTGGATCTCAACGTCAATGCGCTTGATGGTTCCGTCGGCCAAGATTGAGGCTTCGAGGTGTAGGTCATGGCCTGGATGGGTATGCTTGCTGTTGCTGTGACCCACTTCGGTCAAAGTGACTACAGGTTTTGCCGTTTGCTCGTCATCGTCGTCATCATTACAAGAGATAAAACCGAGGGAGATGATTGAGAAGATTGCCATTAAAAATGTGATATATTTCTTTGTTTCCATTGTCTTAAAATTTTTATTGTTTTTGTGTTGTTTGATTTAAAATTCCAGTCCTACCGTTGCCGATATGTTGCGCCCGGGTTCAGGCACGTCGATGAGACGGTAGTAGCTGGTGTGATCGTAATAGCGGCGGTCCAATAAATTGTTGGCTTGGAACGCCACATTGAGTTTTTGTTTTCCCACATGCAACTGCTTGCCGGCTGAGAGGTTCAGTGTCCAATAGCCTTCTGTGGGTTTCTCAGGGGGCACAATCTCATCTTGTTGGCCTACAATGTGCGCTGCCACTCGCACGAAGCCATCGTTGCGACGACCGAAACGGTACTTCAGGGCTGTATCGATGCTCCAAGGAATAGAGAAGGGGAGGGTATAGCCCTTTTTCTCGCCCGATTGTTGTCGAGCCCACAAATATTCGCCTTGCAATTCGGCTAGCCAGCGACGATTGATCTCGTAGTTCACCAGAGCCTCCAGACCGTAGCGGAGTACGCGTGCCTGGGTGTAGTGGTAAAGCTGTAGCCCCTCGACGTATTGCGACGTGGGACTGAGATAGATGTAGTTGGGAAAGTAATTCAAGTAGGGTTCCACTTGAAAGTGCCATCCCTTAGGGTCGTAGCTGGCCGAGGCGTCTATTTGGTAAGACTCCTCGGGGTCGAGTTGCGGGTTGCCTCGCTCATAGCGGAAAATGTGGTAATTGATACCGTCGGCTCCCATCTCCTTAGGGATAGGCACGCGGAAACTCTTTCCAACATTGGTCTTTAGCGTCCACAGTTCGGTGGCATAGTTGATGCCTGCCGACCATGTTAGGCTGTGGAAGCGGCGGGTCATCTCGGCCGAACGCATGACGTAGACGGAGTCCAATCCGATGGGCGTCTTGAACCAATCGTAATAGCTGTGGATGTGCGTCCGCGCATAGTCGTAGCGCACTCCGGCATTCACGAACAACTCTTTACGCAATGTGTAACGTTCCATGAAATAGATGCCTGTCGTGGCCGTCTCGAAATCGGGAAGGATGAATCCCCAGCCACCGCAACGGTTGTGCTGATATTCGGCACTGAGACCTGAGCGCAGTTCGTGGTTGCCGATGATGCGACGTAAAGCCACCAAGGCAGACCCCGTATGTTTGTCGAAACGACGTTCCAAGGGGTCGTCTGGCGTAGGCATATAGCCATGGCTGACGGGCTCCGACAACTCTTCTCGCAGGTTGTTTTGGTAAGCCACGTTCAACTTCACGTCGGTATCGCCACTGCACCACGATGTTTGGCCAAGCACCTTCAGGTGGTTCACCCATTGGTAGGGCAGGTCGATGTCGCGTCGCGAACGGTCGTAGTCGATATCGGAGAGACGAACTTCCATGCCATGGGCGTTCGCAAAGAATCCACTCTTCGAGTAACTGTCCGAAATACGTACGCTAGTCAAGACTTTTTGCCCTGCATAGCCAAGCATCAAACTACCGTCGCGTTCGCATCCGGCCGTGTTGCGCAATCGTTGGTCCTTCAAATGAATCCAATAGCTGTAGTATTGGATACTGTCTGTCGGTACACGGTAGTCGGCATAATCAATGAGAGTCGCGTTAGCACGGTAAAACCAACGGTCCTTCCGTCCACCCACTTTGGCCGACACGCCGAGCTGCTCGTTGTTCGAACTTCCGAACAACTGCAAGATGCCGGCAAACGAATCTGTCGGGATGTGGTTGGAAAAAAGGTTGAGTACGCCACCGATGGCATCCGATCCGTAAAGCAGAGCGGCAGGTCCCTTGATGACCTCAGCACGGTCTATCGCGAACTGGTCTATTTCCAGTCCGTGATCGTCACCCCACTGTTGGCCTTCATGCTTTACACCATCCTCTACCACGGCCATTCGGTTGAATCCTAGACCTCGGATTGTGGGCTTTGATTGACCCGAGCCGATGGACATAGCCTTCACGCCCGGTAGCCCTTCCAAGGTTTGCATCAGACTGCCTGCCAGATTCTCCCGAAGGAACTCGCGATTCACTTGTATGGACGACTGCGACGTACGCATTTGGTAATCACGTTGCCGCTGCCCGCTAACCGACACTTCCTGCAGCATGATGGTCGAGTCGGCAAGGTCCGCATTATCGCTACCCGCAGAACACGTCACAAGAGCGGCAGTCAGAATGGTTGCAATCATACTGAATGTCTGTTATGAAAAATAAAAATGAGATTGTAGCCCCGCACCAAAATCATGGCAGGGGTGGCCCGATGGCCGTTTTTCAAACCATAGGAACAGGAGGCGCACGAAGGCGGATAACACCACAACTCACCAGGTAGATGGCTTGGCGACATTGGGCGAATAAGATTTTACACTGAGTTGAATAATAAACCACCGCTACAATGGCGGCAGACATAAACGTCAATAAGAGGAATTGACACAACAAACACTCGTCAAACGAAGTGTCGGCGAATAACGTATGGACGTGGCAGACGTGCTGGTCACAGTCGAGACATTCAATCTTCTCCTTATGTTGTTGTGTTTCGTGGGTGTGGATTGACGACACCAAGAGCATCGGCAAGAAGATTGCCAATAGCACCCAAGATGCAATATGTCGTTTCATCGTCAATTCCATGGCTGCAAAGGTACGAATATTATTGATAATCCAAGGCCACTTCCTTCTGCGAAATCGCTAAAGGTTTTGTTTTTAACGTTTGTTTATCCTTCCCTTGAGCCTCTTGTCTGCGGGCTGTTTTGAGGTCTTCGTCTAAATATAAATGACTTAGATGATTTTTTTGTAAAAATAGTGTTACCTCTTAAATTGCGACAAATTGGTCTCTCTAAAGATGGATTTCTTGTGTTTGTGATAGAAACCCATTCAAAATAGGTAAGTAATAGGCCTCTTCACGAAGTCAAGGCCGAAAAAACACGAGAGAAAATTGTGTGAGTATCGAAAAAAGTCGAAATTTGTAAAAGAGGCAGCCGCAAGGGCGAAATGATGGAATGTCGTGCCTTGGCTTTTAATTACTGATTTTATTTGAATGGCAACGTATAAAGTATATACCGGTTCCAGTTTCCCGACCAGAGAGAGACATCGAACAGAGGAGGAGTTGGCCTATTTTTCAGCTTTGGGCGAATCGTCACCAGAGTATGAGGAGGTACGCCCCGAATCTCTCTTTTTGGAGAAAGGAACACCAGAAGGTTTTGAGAGTGAGGATTTTATGGAGGCGATGCGTTATGCCAATGCTTTGCGGAAGATGTTCATTTATTCAGGTGTCTGGGTGGAATATGAGGATGCAGAGGGAGTACGAAAGATAGAATATGTCCATTCCGACCATTGCCTTCGTTTCCGAAGTACCCATGATCAAGAGTTCATAGAAGGGGACGATCTCCTTTATTTGAAGAATTTGGCGACACAGATGGCCAAAGAGCGGAAAGATAAATGGATTTGCTTCGAAATCTTCGACTTCTATGCCGGCGGACGAATCCTTTGGCGTATGGGGTATTTGGATTGGATCAGGAAACAGAATGCCAAACGCGACCTATGGGCGTGTGTCGTCTTCCTATTCTTCGTGTTTTTGGTTCATTATATCTTAATTCGATAAAGAAAGGGCATCCTTTCCTGTTGAATGCCCTTTTGATACCTATTCTACAACAAATGCAGCTATTTTTTCAGCGCAAGCCTCTCCGTCCATGGCCGAGGAGGTGATTCCGCCTGCATAGCCAGCTCCTTCGCCGCAAGGGTATAATCCCTTGATGGAAATGTGTTGAAGCGTCTCAGCATCGCGTGGAATACGAATAGGAGAGGAGGTCCTGGATTCCACCCCGATTAGGATGGCGTCGTTTGTCACGAAACCACGCATTTTCTTCTCAAAATCCAAAAATCCTGCTTGCAAGCGCTTGCCGATGAAAGGAGGCATCCATGAACTCATCTCCGAGGAGAGGATTCCTGGAATGTAGGATGTTGCTGGCAAATCCTTTGATTTTTTCCCTCGAATGAAGTCTTGCATACGTTGGGCTGGTGCAATGGCGTTTCCTCCTCCATTTTGGAAGGAAAGTCGCTCGTAAGTTTCTTGGAATTTCAATCCAGCCATTACACCATACTCTTGGTATTCCGTCAAATCTTCTGGACGGATCTCTACGACGATGGCAGAGTTCGCATATTTGGAATTTCGGTGCGAAGGAGACATTCCATTGACCACCGTCTCTCCTTCGTTTGTCGAAGCAGGTACGATAAATCCGCCAGGACACATACAAAAGGAGTAGACGCCACGACCTTCTACTTGAGTCACCAACGAATAGGCCGCCGAAGGCAAATATTCGCCCTTGGGTTGATGGTATTGGATTCTGTCAATCAAATCTTGCGGGTGCTCGACACGGATTCCCATCGCAAAACCTTTCGCCTCCAAGGCAATTCCTTTGCTCTGTAAATGTTCGTAGACATCCCTTGCCGAATGTCCGGTGGCGAGAAGGATGGCTTTGGAAAGTCGTTCCGTGCCATCTGCCAAGCGTACGCCTGTCACGTGGTCGTCTTCGGTCAATATTTCAGCCACTTTGCTTTCAAAATGGACTTCCCCGCCATATTTCAAGATGGTTTCACGCATGTTCTTGATGACAACAGGCAATCTGTCTGTGCCGATGTGGGGATGTGATTCATACAAAATCTCGTCTTGCGCCCCATGCTGATGGAAGTTGAGCAGAATGCGCGTGCAGTCCTTCTTTTTCTTGATGCGGGTGAATAGTTTTCCGTCGGAAAATGTACCGGCACCACCTTCTCCGAAGCAGTAGTTCGACTCGGGATTGAGTCCGTTGTTTCGGTTGAGTTGGGCGATATCCTTCTTCCGTTCGCCGACTGATTTTCCGCGCTCAAAAACGACAGGCTTAAGCCCCAGTTCAATCAGACGCAAAGCACCGAATAGGCCGGCAGGACCGGCGCCAACCACGATTATTTCAGGCTTTTCGCTTACGTCTTGATAGTGAAAAGGGTATTGGATGGGTTCTGGCTGACTGTTGTCGGTGTAGACATCCAAACAAAGGTTAACCTTTACTTGTTTAGAACGGGCATCGATTGATTTCCTCGTAATCCGAATAGTGGCAATTCGGTTAGGGGAGACCTTCAACTTCTCTCCGACTACTTTCTTCAACTCCGAATCCACGGCCGCCTGTTTAGGCAATACGACGAGCTGTATGTTGTTGTATACCATATCAAAGGTGTTCAATAATTTCTCGAAAACGAATCTGCTTAAAGCAATTCGTAGCTGTTTATTTGAACGGGTGCGTCGAGTGTTTTCAGCACACGCTCCAGTAGGATGCCTTCGCGGTTGTCATACTCATAGCCGAAGGTGGCACGCATACCCATCTGGATAAATTGTACCGCCCGATCCAAGGCAATTGGAAGACTGTCGCCCTGCAACAAGGCGCCTGTGATGATGCTGGTGAAGGTGTCGCCTGTGCCAGGATAGTGGGCTGGCAGATAGTTGGTCCAAACCTTCCAAAAACGGTTCGTCTTCTTGCTGTATGCTACGACAAAAGTCTTTTTCAAGTCCTCCTTTTCTTGGATGCTTGTCACGATGACATGGTCGGGGCCCTCTTCGGAAAGGCGGAGCAACGACTCTTTCAGTTCCTCGACAGAGAAGAAATTCTTATAGGGTTTGTCCAATAGCAAGCACATCTCCGTCAGGTTGGGCGTGATGACGTTCGCACTCTTTACAAATTCTCGCATCTCCACCACCAAATCACTATCCAAACCTTTGTATAAATGGCCATTATCGCCCAAGACAGGATCGACGACCACCAATTGGTTAGGGGTCCTAAATGTCCGTATGAACTCCTCTACGATAGCAATTTGCTTGGGAGAACCAAGGTAACCTGAGTATATGCCGTCGAATTCGATTCCCAACTTTTTCCAATGCTCCATGAATAGCGGCATTTGGTCTGTCAAATCCAAGAAACTAAAATCGTCGTATTGCGTGTGGCAAGACAATATCGCAGTCGGAAGAGGGTAGGTCTGTATTCCCATGGATGAGAGGATAGGGATGACCGCATTGAGAGAAACCCTTCCGCAGCCGGACAAATCGTGGATGGCTGCCACTTTCTTTACCTTGTTCATATATCTATGTTTTATAACCTTATACTATTGAAAAACAATTGTTTATTTCTTATTTTTAACCAAATCGATGCAGATGGGCAAATGGTCACTGAATCCATAAGCGAAAAGGCACCCGAGGAAAGCTCGTTTGGGCGCAAATCCTGTTCGGTCGGGTTTCAGGAGGAAGGGCTCTTGGCAAATGGAGACCTTTGACAACTCCGTGTGCAATCCCTCTTTGTTGGAAAGCAGATGACCGGAAAGAATGAATTGGTCGAGCATTCCCCAACGTCCCTCAAATTTATGGGAGCCGATGGACTCGTTTCCGTCATACTGGAAACAAGTGTTGTAGAGAATACCTGGTTTTGCCACCTCCCATTGGTTCTTCGCACCCAATACACGGGTGATGCTCTCATTAGAAGTATATTCGTTAAAGTCACCCATTATGATGATATTTGCCTTGTCATTACGCAGGAAAAGGCTATCGACCGCCCTACGAAGAACTTGCGCCGCCTTGATGCGCTTCGGCTCCGATTCCAGTTCACCTCCGTAGCGTGAGGGCCAATGGTTGACAAAGAGATGGAGCGTGTCACCTGTCTCCTTCAATACGCCTTGGGCATAGAGAATGTCTCGTGTGGGACGTTCTTCCAAGGGAACGGGGAAAAACCGTTGCTTCAGCACTTGAAATCGTCGGGCATCGTAGAGTAGGGCGACATCCACTCCGCGCAAATCGGGAGAGTCCCGATGGACGAATTGGTACCCTGCATATTTTAGTTCCGTATTGCTTGTCAACTCATTTAGTACGAACGCATTCTCCACCTCGCACAACCCAATGACGACGGGTGTCTGCCAACCTCCTGCCGCGACAAGCGCCTTGGCTATATGGGAGAGCTTCCGTCTAAATTTCTTTTCCGTCCATTGATAGTCACCCTGCTCCGTGAAAGCGTCATCGTCTGTCTTCGGGTCATCCATCCAATCGAAAAGATTCTCGATGTTGTAGCTGACAATCCGAAAACTCACCTCCTCCTCAGCGTGAAGATCGGAGACGTAAAACAGTAATAATAAGCAAGCAAACGAAACAAATTTCATCATAACCGTTATTTTTTATCCTCTGCGGCGGCCACCTCTTTTACCCAAAGGGAGGCTCCAATATCCGACGAATCGCGACTCGCCCTATCCACCCCATAAAGATCCGTACGACATTCAGGAAACTCTTTATAGAGGGCGGAATTGGCCTTGCCGATGGCTGCCGAAGTCGAATCCAAGCGAAAATCGAATTCATAATTGTCCCAGTCCACTAAGACGAATCCCGGATTCTCGTTCCAGATATTGTCCACAAATGGATAGGAGTGGTCGCCTTCCTGCAACGTGTCGGATGCCACGCCTTCCTTCACCAAATCAGCCGATTTCAGGAGGCAATTCCGGAAAGCATAAAGGAAAGGACCCTTCTCTTTGTCACCACTGAGTTTGATTTCCTCTTTGTAGGTACCCATAATGATGCAATTGTTGAAATCCGCCTTCTGCAAAGGAATCAACGCCTCTTCCGCAGTATATAATTCGTAATTAGAAAGAACCACGCTACTGTTGTAACGGCTGTTTCTTGGGTAACCGATGATTGAACAATGGTTGAACAGATATTCACCACCTTGCAATAACAAGTTTGCATTCAACGCATTGGATATGATTGTGTTATATGCGTAAATGTTCGCATTTGTCGCCTTCAAGGCCACACTTTTCGTATTGTGGATCCAAGAGTTGGATATAGTTACCCGCCTATTTTCCGGGTCTATTTCTGCTGAATCGATACAGAGGGCCGTATTGCAACTACGAATGATGCAACCGTTGAAGATGTTGCCGGAACTCTCCTTCGTGATAGATATGCCGTCCCACTGCCCTACAATCTTGTCATACAAGATGTTATCGTATATATAATCCAATCTGTCGCCACGGAAAATAATCGGAGCTTTTGTGAAATCACCGTTGGCAATGATTCGTCCCTTGATTTGCAAATGGGCATTGTTGTGGAAATAGAGTTTAGTCCCTGGCTGAAGGGTGAGGGTGGCTCCCTCGGCAATTGTCAACGTGTCGAAAATCAAGTAGGGTTTCTCTCCAACCCATTGGGTATCCCGTTCAATCGTGATTCCTTTTAAGCGATAAGCATCTTGTCCGTAGGCCACCAGTTTCACGTCCTGTCGGTTGCCGTTATAGAGAAAAACGAGGGAGTCCAACACGTATAAAGGATCGTCTTTTCCCGACTTTTCAGCCTTCGCTTGGACAAAAATGAACATACTATCCTTCGCAGCGAGTTCAACTCCGTTAAAAGTGGAACCACTTTTGCCGTTTACGTTGATTTGAAAGCACTTAACGGATGATTCATGGTATATTTTATCTATGCGAATAGATTTGTTGTTGTTATTATATACCATTATTCGCTGCATTGCGGTAAGTGATTCCGAGAAAATCGTATCGAAAGAGAGGGTGTCAACGGAGAGCGTCAACTTATAGGAAGAGTCCGTAGTAAAATCTTCGTCTTGACAATTTCCCAGAAAGAGGGGAAAGAGGATCAAAGAGAGAAAAAACGAAATATTAAAATTGCGCATACATTTAAAATTATAAAATCGGAGGGTAGGGAAGCGCCTTGAAAATGAGGCCACGTCCTTAGCAACCACACCCCACAAAAGTACTCATTTTTGAGAGATTTTGAAGAATAGCGATGAAATATTGTTGCAGGGGAAAAGATAGAAGTCGTTTTAAATTCATACTGAAGCAAAGGCAAATCTGAACAACACCTTAAAAAAATAGCCCATTTATATATTTTTAAAACAAAATTCGTGACAAAATCATTATTTTATCACTTAAATTTGTAAGTCTAAGTGTCGTCTTTAAAGCAAGTCTCTAAAGAGATGCGAGGTGGTGTAACTTGGAACACTCAATAGGTGATGAATATCAATTAATTAATTATTCATATATGAAAAAGGTATTAAAGGTTGTAGGAGGAATCCTACTGGCTCTTTTGCTTTTGCTTTTGATCCTGCCTTTCGCTTTCAAGGGAAAGATTAAGGATTTGGCAATGCAAGAAGCAAACAAACAGTTGAAGGCGGATGTCTACATGGAAGATTTCTCGTTGAGTTTCTTCAAGAATTTCCCTCATGCGTCCGTAACTATTGAGAATTTCGGCGTTGTAGGCCGAGATGAGTTCCAAGGCGATACGCTGGCTCACGTGGGTGATTTGACCGTCGTTGTAAACATTGCCAGCCTTTTGAGCGACTCTTACGAGATCAACAAAGTCTCCCTTTCCGACGCTTCCGTCAATGCGAAAGTTTTGGAAAGCGGCAAGGCGAACTGGGACATTGTGGCTTCGTCTGACACGACAGCCGAAGAGCCAGCAGACACTTCTGCTTCATCACCTTTCAACCTCTCTTTGAATCGCCTTACGGTGGACAATCTGAATGTCCGCTTCAGCGATCTGCAATCGGGCATGAATGCTTTGGTTGACGACTTGGACTTGTCGCTCTCCGGAAGCTTCTCCCAAAACGATACGATGGGGGTTGCGTCGTTGGCCAACATCAACGACATGGCCTTGAAAATTGCGAACGTAAGTTATGCAGACTCTTCCATGCACACTTCCCTCGATCACTTCGACTTCACATTCGCAGGCTCTTTCTCAGAGGCGTTGGCTAAGTTGAAGACCCAGTTGGGAATGGAGAACCTCTCGTTCTCAATGAACAAAATACCTTATCTTGTGAATGCGAAAGTTGCGGCCAACATTGATGTCGACGCAGACTTGAACAACAACAAGTTCACTTTCTCAGAAAACAACATCGCCTTGAATGCGATCCAAGCCAATTTCGACGGTTATGTTCAGTTGATCGACTCGGCAACCACCGACCTCGACATCCGTTTGAATACGCCATCTATTGACTTCAAGCAGATTTTGTCCTTGATCCCAGCTATCTACGCAAAAGATTTCAAGGATATTAAGACAGACGGTAAGGTGGCTTTGCAGGCTGCTGCCAAAGGCCGTATGCAGGGCGAGACATTGCCTTCGTTCGATGTGAAGTTGGATGTGGCTGATGCCATGTTCAAATATCCAAGCTTGCCAAGTTCTGTTGACAACATCAATATCCATGTGGCAGCTACCAATCCTGGAGGTATCGCAGACTTGACGGTTGTCGACATCTCAAAGTTCGACTTCGTGATGGCAGGCAATCCTTTCGGTATGCACCTCTTGTTGAAACGTCCTGTTTCAGATCCTGACTTCGATTTTGGCATGAAGGGTATCATTGATTTCCAGAAGTTGAAAGAGGTTGTTCCTTTGGATAGCATGGAGCTTAGCGGTGTCTTGAATACGGACATCACCGCAAAAGGTCTGCTCTCATACGTAGAGCAAGAGGCTTATGACAAGTTTGAGGTGAAAGGTCTCTTGAATTTGGAGAACATGGTCATCAAGACCAACTCGTTGCCATACGATGTGAACGTATCCACAGCCAACTTGGATTTCTCAACGAAATATGTAGACCTCACCTCGATGAAAGTCCAATTGGGCAAAAACGATCTTTCCGCAAAGGGTAAATTGGAGAACTTCATTCCTTACGTGATGAAGGACGAGGTGTTGAAAGGAAACCTCACTGTCAATTCGAACTTCTTCAACTTGAACGACTTCGCTACGGAGTCGACGGAAGAGGCGAATGTACAAGCAGCAGACACCGTGGCTATGACCGTGGTTGAGATCCCTGCCAACATCGATTTCGCCATGAATGTCGATTTCAAGAAACTCATCTATGACAATTTTGAATTGACTGACGCTGAGGGTAGTGTCACAGTGAAAGACCAAGTGTTGAACATCAGCAAGCTCACGACAAAGATGATGGGTGGTTCGCTCAATGTGACAGGTAGTTACGATGTGCGTGACGTGAAAAAGCCTATCGTGGATATGAATTTCGGTGTCAACAACATGATTATCTCCGAAGTATTTACGAAGGTAGAGACCGCTAAGCAATTCGCACCGGCTCTCTCCCAAGCCTTGGGTAACTTCTCCATGAACTTGAAGATGAACACGGCGTTGGGCGAAGATATGATGCCTCTCTTTAACTCTATCACCGCTGGTGGTACATTTGACACGAAGGAGGTTCAAGTGATGGGCGTCAAGGCGTTGGATAAGGTTGCAGAGAAACTTAACATAAAGGAGTTGAGCAACCCTAAGTTGAAGAATCTCTTGGTAAAGTTCGCCATCAAAGACGGAAACATCATCACAGAACCATTCTCAACCTCTACCAACGGCATCAAGATGGATGTGTCCGGTTCTTCCAAATTGGATCAGACCATGGATTATACGGCAGCTATCGCAATCCCTGCAGCAGCATCCAAATTGCCTGACAGAATGAATATCGCAAGCGTGGCTAACGTAAAGATTGGTGGAACCTTCTCGGATCCTAAGATTTCCTTGGATTTCTCCGATGTCAAAGAGCAAGTGAAAGAGGAGATTACGAAGGTCGTAGACAAGGCTGCACAAAAGGCATTGGAAGAGGCTAAGGCAACGCAAAAGAAGATGTTGGCAACAGCTCAAACGCAGGCAGACAAAATCAGGTCTGAAGCAAAGGCCGCAGGTGACAAGATCGTGGAAGATGCCGAGGCCCAAAGTGCAAAGATGGTCAAGTCAGCCAAGAACCCAATCGAAAAGGCCGCTAAAAAGAAGGCTGGTGAGTCTTTGGTGAAAGAGGCAAGAAAGCAGGCAGACAAACTGAATGCCGACGCTGATAAGAAAGCCAACGACATTGTGGCTAATGCTCAAAAATCATCTGACAAGATCGTTAAAGACGCAGAAGCAAAGGCGAACGCTAGCAAATAAGAGTTCGTTATAAAAATAGGAAGAGGGTGTACCTAACGGGGGCGCCCTCTTTCGTTTTTCTATGCATGAAATAGCTGTTTAAATTTCCATATTCGCGATTTACAGTGCTTTCAAATCGGCTTAAACCACAAAAAAATTAGGGATTGTTAAATAAAAAAGGGGAGGTGAGACTATTTTTCTCCGCCAAGTAGCCCAATGTCCCGATGAACGGCATTCTTGCTCCTTCGAAGGATATTTTTAACATAAATCAGTCTGTTTCAGGTTTTTAAATCACGTTATACCTTTACGATAGCTTCGAGAAGAGGCCATCAGTCAATGACAAATTTTGCTTCCCATAAAGAAAAGTATTTACAAAATCTACTTTTTTTTCGTTAATTTTGTGTTATTATGAATTTTTAAATAACTTTGTGGTCAATGTGTTCGAGAAAGAAGCCCCTTCTACGGCTGGACGAAAGTCGAAGTTTTGATGAGGTTCTGTTTCGAGGATGAACTTAGATAATAACAAATACTTAATAATATTCATGAAAAAGATATTTTTGGCTATTTCGCTATTGATAGCAGCTTCAGTATCAATGGTGCAAGCACAAGAAGACGTTAAAGTTAGATTTGGTGTGACTGCTGGTTTCGCAATGACCAAATGGAATGGTGATTTCGATTTAGGAGGAGAGGATTTCTCTTTTAGTCCTGGTACTTCATTCAATCCTGGTTTCCGTGTCGGTGCGGTGGCTGAATTGCAAATGTCAGCCAAATGGTCTGTTCAACCAGAGTTGCTTTTCTCTTATGAGGGAACTAAATTGGATTCCATCGGTACGGCAAGCGCCATGTACATCAAGGTTCCTATTTTGGTATACCGCAATTTCCAAAACGTAGGTCCTGGTCAATTGTCACCAGCTATTGGTCCTTACTTCTCATTCGGTTTGGGCGGATCAACGGACGGCGAGGAGACGCTTGGTTATGACGGTATCGCTGAAAAGTTCGACTGGGGTCTTCAATTCCGTATCAACTACGAGATGCAAAGCAAAGTGGAAGGCTTGTTCGCCTACGTTGGTTATGAGCAAGGTTTGACTAGCACCTACAACATGGGTATCATGGTAGGTCTCGGTTATAAGTTCGCTTATAGCAAATGGTTGAAGTCTGCTAACAAGGGTATCTTCAGTTATTGATAAATGCGCTTCAAAAAGATATACGTCGAAATTACCAACGTCTGTAATTTCGCCTGCAGTTTCTGCTTCAAATCGAAGCGTGAAAAAAAATTCGTATCGCCGGAAGATTTTTCGGCGATACTTTTTTCTATTAAGCCTTATACCAACTATCTCTACCTGCATCTCTTGGGGGAACCTTTGCTCCATCCTTCGTTTGAAAAACTTGTGGAGATTGCCCACCAAATGGGATTCTTCATCAATCTGACGACAAACGGCTCGCTAATCGCCAAACGGAAGGAGTTCCTTCTCTCTGCGCCTATTCGCCAATTCAACATCTCTTTGCACGATGCGGAAGAGAATATCTCCCCTGCGCAATGGGGCGACTATTTGGCTTCTGTTTTCGACTTTGCGAAGGAGAAGTCATCCGAAAGCTACATATCCATGCGGCTATGGAATGGGGGCGTATCCTCCGTCTCTTCGTTCAACTCCTTTTGCCTGGAGCTGATTAATCGAGCGTTCGACTCTAATCTGACGCTAGAACGGATGACGGAGCGGAACATTAAATTGCAACCACACATCTTTCTGGCCAATGCGGCACGATTCTCATGGCCGGGTGAGGTGGCTTTAGGAATAAATAACCGTTATTGCTATGGGCTGGACACCCACGTGGCTATCTTGGTGGACGGTACTGTCGTGCCTTGTTGCTTGGATGCCGACGCCTCCATGGCATTGGGAAATGTCTTTAAAGAGGACTTTGGAACGATCATAAATAGTGATCGGGCAAGGCGCATTATAGAAGGATTTCGAAGGAATGAAGCGGTGGAGGAGACCTGCAAAAATTGCGGTTTTAGAGTGAATGGGGAATAGGAGATAGAGTCTTCAAAATCTCCATTTAACTTATTTTTATGTTCTGCAATATATTTTATGTAAAAACTGCACTATATTTGCAGTTGCATATTCAAAACGAAACAGAAATGAAAAAAATTTTAGTTTTATTGGTATCTGCATTTGTCTGCTTGACAGCAAGTGCTAAAGTTAGTGGCATCGAGGATGCGAAGAAGGGTGATTTCAACTTGGGTCTTCAAATGGGCGTTCCTCCTGCATCCGGAGCTGGTGATAAAGCATATATGCCATTGATTTCTTTGGATGGTGCTTTTGTCCTTACGTCAGGTTTTATCAACACGAAAGCATTTGGACAGAATGGTGCAGTTGATTTGGGCTTCTATGGTGCTTTTTGTGGTTACGAAAAAGATTATTTTGATGATTCAGAATTTATACAAATTCCAATGTTGCTACGTAGTGCATTCCATTTCCAATTTGTACCTAAATTAGATACTTATGCTGGTGCTTTTGCTGGTGTTAATATCTGGAAATCAACTGGTGATGGATGGGGAAGAGCTGGCAATCCTGGCGAATTTTCAGACACAAAGGCATGCGTTGGCTTATACACTGGCGCTAAATACTATTTCTCTGATGTATTTGGTGTTAAGTTGGAATTCGGACATGATGTTTGTGAAGACAATTATCCATTCTTAGCTGGTGGTTTTTCTTTCAGATTCTAATTTGAACTTTTACATAGGAGAGGGGATTGGATTGCCAGTTCCCTCTTTTTTATACCTAAAAATTCCTCGTTATTTATAATGTCTTGCTTACTATACGAAGCGTAAATGAATTCATCGTGTAGGCGAATTTTGCTTTAGAAGTCACATTTTGGCATTATAGTTGTTGTAGGAAGGCAGGTGATAAATTGAATTATGAATAACAAAGTATTATTGGCTGCGTCCCTTTTCTTTGTTTCGGCACTTAGCGCGTCGGCACAACAAGAGTCGTTTAAGAAGGGTTGCGCAGTGATGGATCTCTCCATCGGAACTCCAACCAGTTCGGGCTGTGACAACAGAGAAGTTGTTATGCCTCCTGTTACGTTGACCTTGGATTTCGGAGGTGCCAGCGGTTTCATAAAAAAACGTTCTGAGCGCGGTAAGAAGTCGTCCAAAAACTCAAAGAACGGCAAGGGAGCCTTGGGCTTCGGTGCCATATTGGGTTTCTATCAGGACGATTGTTGGGGATGGGATCGGTACCATCGCTACGACTACAACTATTGGTATGATGCCGACGTATACAATTTCGTGACGGCCTTCCGTTTCTCTTTCCATGTGGAGCCCGTAAAGAATATGGATGTATATCTCGGATTGCTGACGGGAGGAAGATTCCGCTATTGGGAGTATAATGAGAAGTATTATCCTCACTATGGTAGCGATCCTAAGGGCCACGCATTCTGTTTCGGTCCTTTTACCGGTATGAGATACTATTTCGGTAGTGTGTTTGGCTTGAAGGCTGAGTTCTCGGTTGATTCGGGTTCCGGTTTCCCAAATGCCTCTGCTGGTTTGGTCTTTAAATTGAAGGAAGGAAGCTCTAAGAAATAATTAGCCCTGACGATTCCTCATCTTTCAAGAGGGAGATATCCACAGAGCGACAAACTTATTTTCAAACCCCGCATTTCGATGTGGGGTTTGTTGTTTTATGCCCTCAGAAGAGGAGAACACGATATTTTACAGTCCCGTGTTTTAGGGATAAAAAAAAGAGCATCTGAAAAGATGCTCTTTTGCTATGACATGGAATCGTTTTTTACAATTTCACCAATTTATTGGTCTGAGTATCAGGGAAGATGACAGCTGGCTTGAAATTCTTCGCCTCTTCAAAATCCATGATAGCATAGGACATGATGATGACCACATCGCCCTTCTCCACCTTGCGGGCTGCCGCACCGTTCAAGCAGATGACGCCAGAACCTCTTTCTCCTTTGATTGTGTAGGTTTCGAAACGCTCCCCATTGTTGTTGTCAACGATGACGACCTTCTCGTTAGCAATGATGTTTGCGGCCTCCATCAACTCCTCGTCGATGGTAATGCTGCCGATATAGTTCAAGTTTGCCTCCGTAACCGTCACGCGGTGTATTTTCGATTTTAAAACTTCAATCAACATAATTCAGAAATTATAGCGTCGTTAATTTGTGTGTTGTCGGCGACCCTTATTTAGGTTCTTTGTACTTTATGTTATCGATGAGCCTTACCTCTTCTCCACAATATACGGTAACGCAACCTACAGCGTAGTTCGTATCGTCCCAACTATTGATGGACTGCATCGTCAATCCGTCAACGATGTCGAAATACTCCACCTTTAAGATTGGCTCGCTGTTGATTTGGTCAATAACCCATTGTTTGAGTTCCGCCACACTTTTTTGTGGTACAAAGGTACAACTTTTTAATAAAGTTTGGGATATGAGTACGGCTTTTTCTCGTTCATTCTTGGAGAGCCTCATGTTACGGCTACTCAAAGCCATGCCGTCCGTCTCCCTGACGATAGGGCAACCCACGATTTGAACGGGGATATTGCATTGCTTCACCATCTCACGGATGATGGCCAACTGTTGGAAATCCTTCTCACCAAAGTAGGCACGCTCAGGTTTCACGATGTCAAAGAGGCGACTTACCACTTGGGCCACGCCGTTGAAATGTCCTGGACGATACTTACCCTCCATCACCTTGTCCAGCTGACCGAAATCGAAGACACGGGTGTCTGGCTCGGGATAGATTTGTTCTACATCAGGGGCGAAGAGAATGGTGCAGTTGACCGATTCGAGCAGTTTCGCATCCTTGCTCAAGGTGCGGGGATACTTCTCCAAGTCAGTCTTGTTGTTGAATTGCGTCGGGTTGACAAACACGCTCACTACGCACACGTCATTCTCGGCAACACATTTTTTTACCAAAGAGAGATGCCCATTATGCAAAGCACCCATCGTAGGTACGAAACCAATTTTCTTTCCTTCTTTCCTTAGTTTGTTCAACTCTCTCTGCAATCCTAATGTTTTCTTACAAATTTTCATGTTTGAATGTAAATTTAAGAATGTTCAACAATACATGTGAGGGGAATTTTGTAGGAGATCCTTTTTCTTTTTGTCCCGATGGTTTCGTGGCGGGACAACTCGGGTCAGTCCGTTTAGCGTTCCCTAAACATAGTGCAAAGGAAAGAAATAAATATAAGATGGGAAAGAAAAAAGGTATCTAATTTCGTTTTACGCTCTATACGATTGCAAAGAGAATTTAGGAGACGATTCTGGGAACGCCTCCTAAATTCAAAAATTATTAATAAACAATCTGTTAGAACTGTCTAAAGAAATTTGGTGATTCTTTTGTCGAATATTACTCTTACGACAACCATCCTGGTTTGCCGACATTGGCTTCTATGCCTGCCATGTCACAGAATGAGACACCTACGATGTTATTGTTCTCCTCCAAGATGGTTGACAAATCGACCATCTCTATTTCCTGAAACTCTACCCATGGGAATTGTTGACTGTGGATGTCTGTGAATGCAACGTAAATCAACGCTTTATCACTCTTGGGCAACTCTTTGGTCATGTACCCTCCCTCCATCTTATTCTTCAATAGGAACAGACGGGCTTGGTCCGTAACGATTGTCTGCCAGATGGCAGCTTCGTAGACGGGTAACACGGCATTCATTTTTTCCGATAGAGATCCCATCATCAATTTCAATCCAAGGGTACAAAGCACATGGCAATTTTCGTAGTACTTGTTACTGGAAAGAACGTCATATAGATCATCCAATGATTTCATTTCCTTGATCTGGTTGAACAACTCATTCTCCCGCTCCTTTGTGATGTCAAATGGATAGGTGAAATTCATGATGGTGACTCCACAGATAGGCGTGGATTTGAACATCTCTTTCATGAGTTTTGCAGATGAGTCTCCTTGCTCGTAAAGCATATCGTGTATGGTTAAACATTCACCATCAGTCTCACCACATTCATTGAGATAGTCGGTGATGCTGCCTAATCCATTCCCATCAATCAGATAATGAGTCACTCCTAATTTTGCGTTGCATTTGAAGGCATTGCGTACATTGGCGTACTTTTCGGAAGGCGAGAGATGTCCAATGAGATAACAACCGCCGAATTGCTCGAAATCGTTGGTAATCATGTATTTCTTCGCATCATCGTAGGAGTGGAATAGTAAAATCTTCTTTAGGCCGTCGTCGTCATCTTCTTTTATATAGGGTGATCCCAACGCATAGCGTAACATGTTAGGGTATAGGACCACATACAAATCTTCTGTGTCTAAGCTTGCACCTTTTGTCACAGTAGCTTTCTTCTCTTCCTTGGGATCGATATAAACGATTTCCGTATCGTGAAAGGCATACTGATCCACCTTTACCCCTTTGGGAATCTTCACGGAAGCCAAACGGCTACAGAAACTAAATGCGCTATCTTCGATCTTTTCAAGACCTTGTTGGAACTTCACACTTTCCAAGGAAGAGCAGGAGCTGAACGTCTCTTTCTTGATGACCTTGATTCCTGCAGGGATGGTGATGCTTTTCAGTTTGCTGCAATGTTCAAAAGCGGATTCGCCAATCTCGGTCAGTCCATCCGGAAGATTGATCTGTTTGCAGGTGCAACTCTCGAAAGCCGATTTCCCGATTTTCTTCAAGGTGCTTGGCAGAACCACCTTATCTACAGTCACATAATAGAAGGCGGACGGGTCGATTTCCGTAACACCTTCCGGCACTTCGATGCAGTCTAAAAAGAGCGCATTGCCGAGCCAACCATACATTTTGGTGTTTTTGTCGTAAAGGATGCAGCCCAAGTCTGGATAGGTGCTGTTAAATGCATCCTTTCCGATGTGGGTAAGACCCTCTGGCAGGTTGATGTTCTGCAAGTTACGGCACTCTTCGAACGCACGGTCGCCAATCGAGGTGATGGTTTCTGGCAAACGAATTTCCTCCAAGGCATCTTTTTGGGCAAAGGCGGCATTGCCTATGGCTGTAACCGTATATACCTTTCCAGAGATTTCCACTTCTTGTGGCACAACAACTGAGGATTCTTTTCCCTTGAATTTTTTAATACTACATGAATTGTCATTAAGTAGTTCAATTTCAAATTTCTTATACAACATAGATGAATAAAATGGGTTTTAATTTTAGGTGGATTCTGTGAATTTTTCACAACCACAATTTATTTCTTTTTTCAAACGGTGAATTTATAGGAGACACCTGTTTCCATAGGTATCCTTCTCTTTTAGTTGTCTTGCGGAAAGTCAACGTAGGAAACTTTTCAAAAGTACAAAAAAATCACAAAAAAGAAACTAAAATGGAAGAAAGTTGTTTCATTTTTTTGCTTCTGTCACATATACAATAAGTTACGTCATGAATCAATCCTCGGTCAACCCCAGTTCCTTCTGGACCAGGGAAACGTTGTTGACAAAGGAGTACATATCGCTGTAGATGTAGCTCTCCTCGTAGGTCGTTTGTTGGATACCGTTCTCGTTGAGGTGATAGATCACCGCGCCGGGGTAGGCGAGAAGGACAGGGGAGTGTGTGCAGATAATCAGCTGGCTACCAGCATCCACAGCATGCTTCATCCAGACCAAGAACCGCAGTTGGTTCAAGTATGACAAGGCGGCCTCAGGCTCGTCGAATAGATAGAACCCACGCCTGAGACGATTCTCGAAGAAGCGGACCATCCCCTCGCCGTGGCTGTATTCGTGCAGATTTTCGCCTCCATACGATTGGAAAGGATTGTCTTCGAGGCTTTCAAGGTAGGAGATGGCATTGTAGAACGTCTCCGCCCGATAGAAGAAATTGTCGTTCAGTCGATAGGGCGTTTTGGTCAACCGAAGGGCTTCGCTGAGGTTTGAGTGGGTCTCCTTAGTGCTGAAACGAAAGTTCTGTCCGCCTCCTTCGGCATTCATCCCCATTTTCACGGCGATGGCCTCCATCAAGGTGGATTTACCGCTACCGTTCTCTCCGATGAGATAGGTCACGTCCGACGTGAACTCCAACGTTTTCAACGCTTTTATCGCAGGGATGGAGAACGGATAGCTATCATCAACGCTTGGAACGTGGGTGTTAGTGATGCGGGAGAGTAGGATATTGGCCATTCTGTAGGACTTTGTTTTTAAGAGAGGTTCTATCTAATCATTTCTTCTCAGCAATCGCAAGAACCCGATGGACGATTGGTGAAAATCTGTTTGGGATGATGTGTCAAAGGTATAAAAAACATGGGGGGATTGAAAATTACATCTTTTCAAGATTGTTGAATTTTTTTCATGGGGGGTACATCACACAATAGGATCCGCGCAAAACTCTTTCCGTTTGCATGATTTGCAGTGTTTTCCCATCCACACTTCATCAAACTGGTTCATGGCTTGTTCGACGATTTGAGGGTCGTCGGTCAAGATTCCGGCCTCGAAGTTGCGTGTCGTTTCAGCTTTCATCCCAATACCAGCGCCTGTGAGGTTTGCGCTTCCCACGTAAACCTCTTTGCAGTCGAAAACGAACATCTTGAAATGGACTCTTGGACAAAGCACTCGCTCCAGTTGACTAAACAACACAGGGTATTTGTCAAAATCCTCACGAAAATTCGGACCAGGCTCTTTCGCATGGATAAGCCTTATCTCTACGCCACGCCGGATGAGTGCGGCAAGCAGAGCCAGAAACGGTTTCTTCTCTTTGCCCATCTCCACATAGAGGTCTTTGATATCAGCGGTGCCAATCCAAAGCGTGTGCTTCACGGATTGGACACGGGAGAGGACCTCGGTGTAGTGGGCGGTGTTGGGGATGTAGGTAAGCATGGGCTATCTATTTTTTACAAATCAATCACAACTCCGTCAGAAGGAAACCCATATAGAACGGCAAGGTCAACAATGCGCCTTCCCTTCCGACATTATAATCGCCTAATTTCAGGGCGTAATCAACATGGTATTTTTCT
>JAFZKQ010000122.1 GCA_017553575.1 Paludibacteraceae bacterium | reverse complement strand
TAGCCCTTTAGAGTTGACAGCTTTAAATCTAAAACACGCTCCTCAATCATATATGTATATTGAGAATCCTGTTGAGAAAATGTTTCAAAAAGTCTCTATGGGTTGAGATATAATTCAATCTTTGTGGCAATTTTTATTACGTAAAATGGAATTTTTTTACGTAGTAGAATTGCTCAACTAACCTTACAATCTCCATCCCACCTCGTCTCCATCATTAGCTGAAATTTCCAGTAGGCGATGGGGTGGATAGCCACTGATCTTACGGAAATCGGAAGAGAGGTGGGAGTAGTCGTAGTATCCATTTTCCCAAGCTATCTCCAAGAAGGATTTTTGTGAGGAACGCCCGACTTGTTTCAGTTCGTGCAAAGTTTTATGATAACGGAGCAGGCGAATATAATCCTTGGGTGAAAGTCCCGTCCAATCGGAGAAGACACGACAGAATTGTCGCTCACTAAGGCAAACTTCAGAGGCAATTTCGCCAATGCGCATATCAGAAGTGTGTTGTTGCCCATAGGCCAAGGCACGTTGCAGACGGCGAAAATCGAGTTGGTTTTCTGCTGATTCGGCCAAGCGTTCAAGAAAGAATTTGTCCATGAGGTTCCAACAGGCCTGTGGGTCGATAGCCTCTTGGATGCGTTCTGCCATATCCTTCATGCCTTGATCTCTCAAATCCGTCAATTCCACTGTCTGACCGAACAGCTCGTGCAGTGCCAATCGGAAGAAGAGACGGGCTCCCAACGTCGTAAAATGGGCTCCCACAATCTCTATCTTCCCATGGGAAACAATATCCTGATAGCGGAGACTCTGTCCGCTTAGGCAGCTCCACCGTTCGCCCTCTCCATCGTAGATCACAGGTGTTCCTCGATAGACACACAAGCCCATCTCCCCATTCGGCACAATGCGTTGCACCTTAGGGGGATTCTCGTCCTTTCCCCAGAAATACATTTTTATGTATGGCAAAAGACGGGTGTCGGGTAAGCGTGTCGAAAATTGAACCATAATCTACCACAATTGTCCAGGCAGTTTCAGCTTTTCCTTTGCGGGAAATTGTTTGTCAAATTCCTCACATTCAGCCTCATCCACAAAATAGCCTTGTGGAGTTGCATATTCGCCTGAAATGCCGTCAAGATAACCTTTTTTCAACTCTTTACAAAGAAAAAATGAGGCGTCGGCATCTTTGGGTAGCCCATGATAGCGGAGGTTGAAATCTGATGCGTAGGAAAAGCCGCTTTTCCCGTAGAAAAGGATATTCCCCTCAAAACAAACGGCTCCAAATCCCATCTCTTTGGCCTTCTCTAAGACATAATCAAGTAGAGCTTTGCCGTAGCCCTGCCGTTTATACTCGGGTAGGATGCCAATGGGTCCGAGCGTCATGATCGGCAACTTCCCGCCACGATCCAACGCTATTTCCGCTTTCATACAGATGACCTGTCCAATGAGTCGTCCCTCCACCTCCATCACAAAATTCAATTCGGGGATGAAGTCCTTATCGTTCCGCAAGCAATGCAACACATAGTGCTCCAAACACCCCGGACGATAGACGTTCCAAAACGATTCACGAACTAAATTCTCTACTTCCGATTGCTCCTCTTTCCGTTCCAATCTAATTAAATACTTTTTCATCTCTTTGTTTTTTTACTGAGGCAAAATTAGGGTATAGGAAACGGGTCGATATGTAAAAATCGGACAAATGAAGCGAGGAGAGTTCTTCTTTTGCAAGGTGGATTCGTCAGGCAAGGCGAGTTTTCAATCATGGTAGTCTTCCTCCTTCCACTCAAACTTTGGCTTTTGGGGAACGTAGAATTGGTCGATTAGATAATCGATGTTGGCCTTGTGTGCTTGACTGAGTTGGTAGCGTCGGGGAATACGGTACATCTTCCCGTCTTTGACGAAGTAGGCTCCTGTCTGATGGAATCGGAAGGGGACGCCCCGAAGTACACACTGCTCACGGACCGACAAGATCCAGTCGTAGTAGCAAGGACGAGCGTTCACACCTGATTCACCACTTACGGCAACCTCCTCAATAGAGGCGTCGAGATAGGGCAGTAGATCTATCGAGGTCAGCATCGGTGCCACGATGATGATTTTGTGCTTAATAGGCAGCGACTTGAAGATCGGTAACCGATACGTTGCCATCTCTTGATTCTCGACGGTGCAACCCACAAACACATTGTCATAGCCATCGCCCCAATCCTCCGGGATACACTCCATAAAACGGTCGATGCGTTTGGTGAAGAAAAAGAAGAGGAGGTCGCTTCGCATCCGCATCATCTGCCAACATTCGGCTCTCCACTCGTCGGCATCTTTGAGTAGGAAATCGGAGGTGAAACAGGTGAAAACCATCTTGCCACTCTCAATTTTCCATGATTTGTCGCGCTTGCGTTTCAAGGGCAGGTTGAATTGGGCTG
The DNA here is from genome assembly GCA_017553575.1 of Paludibacteraceae bacterium. GTDB lineage: Bacteria > Bacteroidota > Bacteroidia > Bacteroidales > Paludibacteraceae > RGIG10190. The sequence continues at coordinate 10,465 of JAFZKQ010000122.1, read as the reverse complement.
TCTTGCGGACTAGATTGCTTGCTACTTCCGCACCGTACATCTCATCTTGTCGATAGACGTAGCAAAACTTACAACCTGGGCTTATCTTCGTGCATCCGTGCCAAGGGTTCCAATCTGCGTATAGACTCCAATTCTCCGACATGGTTCACAAATTTCTGATTTCTCGTTGCAACGACTCCAAAAAAGTGGCGGCTTCACCTCCGTCCATCTGGGCATGGTGGAATTGTAGGGAGATGGGCAATCTCCTCTTAAAAAAGCCTTTATGCACTCTTCCCCAAGACAAAAAGGGATTGTTGAATATGCCCGTATATTGGTTTACGATACTGTCCAACTCCGTCTGTACCAATGTGGAGGTGCCTACTATCGCATGATCCTCCAGGCAGAAGTCGGCAGACTCTTGAGCCACTTTTGTGGTCAGTGACAAGTAGTCTTGGTTAAACTGTTGCAGATCCTCATGGAAGGGAATGTCGCACGTGGAGATTCCGCCCTTCGCATTGTTCACAATCACATTTATGGCCAATTGGTCGTACTGATAGAGTTGCCCTTGTTCAGGAATTAGGAAAAACTCCTCTTGTTGGGCAGCTGCCTTCCCGATACACCAACACAGAAGCATGTTCATCTTCATGCCCCGCTTCTTTGCGACTTTGCACAGACGGCTTACTTCAAACGTCTTCGTCAACGTGACCATCGGCATGGGCGATTTCATCCATGCTTGGAAAGCAAATGCACGTTTCGTTTTTTGTGGGTCAACTGCAACTTTCATGAATTGGAATTTTGGGTGGATATGGTTTGTTTTTGGGGTTCTTCCCGAGGGATAAAAAAGGTGTGTCAAAAAGAATTCCGACACACCTTCTGTCAAGCTATATTAGTATATCTAATTACAAACAAGCCTTGAAACGCTTGATGAACTCTTTGGCATCGTCTATCGTCAAGCACAAAGGAGGCAAGAGACGGATCGTATTTGTGCCTGCCACGCCTGTGAAGACTTTCTGCTCGAAGAGAAGCTTTGTACGGATCTCCTTGATGGGTTGGTCGAACTCCAAGCCGATCATCAATCCACGGCCACGTACTTCCTTGATTGGCAACTTCTTTAACTCCTCCAACAAGAATGCACCCACTTTTGCTGCGTTCTCCACGAGTTTCTCCTCTTCGATGATTTCCAAGACGGAGATGGCGCCTGCGCAAGCCAAATGGTTGCCGCCGAAGGTCGTTCCCAACTGTCCATAGACTGGAGTGAAGATAGGGCTGATGAGCAATCCTGCCATAGGGAATCCGTTGCAGATACCCTTTGCGACTGTGATGATGTCTGGCTTAATGCCAGCATATTGGTGGGCGAAGAACTTACCGCTACGGCCATAACCGGATTGGATCTCATCCAAAATCAAGACAGTGTTCGTCTCCGTACAAGCCTCACGCAAGTCACGCATGAATTGGTCGTTTGGCACTTGGATGCCACCGATACCTTGGATACCCTCGATGATTACTGAAGAGACATCGCCCTTGGCCAACTCCTCACGGACAGCCTTGATGTCGTTCAAATCGACGAATGTCACCGAAAGACCTTCGTTGACAGGAGCCACATACTTTGGAATATCCGTCACGCGGACAGCTGCCGATGTACGTCCATGGAAAGACTTCTTGAAGGAGAGCACGCGACGTCTGTTGTTATAGAAAGAAGCCAATTTCAAGGCGTTTTCGTTGGCCTCTGCGCCCGAATTAATCAAGAACAAGAAATAGTCGTCGTAGCCCGAAACTTTGCCCAATTTGGCCGCCAATTGGCGTTGCAACATATTGATTACCGAATTGGAATAGAAGCCCAACTGCGCTACTTGCTCACTAATTGCCTTCACATATTTAGGATGGGCGTGACCTACGGAGATAACAGCGTGGCCTCCATAGAGATCAAGATACTCTTGCCCCTTGTCGTCCCAAACATGGCATCCTTTACCTTTTACGATGTTGATGTCGAATAAAGGATATACATCAAACAAATTCATATCGTATATTTAATTACTGTTTACCTATTTGTGATTTACTATTTGAAAATCAGACGGAAAGTTCTGAATCGTACTGATTTAGAATGCGCTTGGCTTTAACTTCAAACCAGCGGTCTCCTCCAAACCGAACATCAAATTGAAGTTTTGTACGGCTTGACCTGATGCGCCCTTCAGCAAGTTGTCAATCATGGAGATGATAAGCAGTTTGTTGCCGTGCTTCTCAACATGGACAATGCCCTTATTGGTGTTCACCACTTGTTTCAAGTCTGGGTTGGCATCCATCACGAAGACAAATTCTGCATCCTTGTAGAAATCCTTGTAGATCTTTTGGATCTCCTCAATCTCCAAATCGCACTCTGTGTAAGAAGAGACGAAGATACCGCGGGCAAAGTCGCCACGGACAGGAAGGAAGTTGATGGCATGGTCAAATCCTGGTTGCAATTGACGCATGGTCTGTGTAATCTCCAAAAGATGTTGGTGGGTAAATGCCTTGTAAATGGAGATGTTGTTGTTTCTCCAACTGAAGTGGGACGTAGCTCCTGGCTTCACGCCTGCGCCCGTCGAACCTGTGATGCCATTGGTGTGTACCTCCCCTTTGATAAGCCCCTTGGCAGCCAAAGGAAGAAGGCCGATTTGGATGGCTGTGGCAAAACAGCCAGGGTTGGCCAAACGGTTTGCTTTGCGGATGCGCTCACGGTTGACTTCAGGAAGGCCATAGACGAAGCCACAGCTCTCGTTACGGAAGTCTTGTGACAAGTCGATAATCTTTACAGAGGCAGGAATCTCCTTTTCGTGCTCATCCAAGAACTTCTTGCTGTCGCCGTGGCCGGAACAGATGAAAAGGGCATCCACCTTGTCGAAAGGTAACTGATCCGTGAAAAGAATCTCCGTCTCTCCGAAAAGACCTTCGTGGACATCGTAGAGATGGTTTCCCGCATTACTGCTACTATTAACGAACGTAATCTCCACCTGTGGGTGGTTCAAAAGGATACGGAGCAACTCTCCAGCCGTGTAACCGGCACCGCCTATGATACCTACTTTTACCATTATTCTAACTTTTTCAAGTGGCTTCATGGAAAAGAAACCACCCCATGATTACAAAATATGACGCAAATTTATAAAAAAACGATAAAAGGCCACTCGATAAGAGTGACCTTTTGCCTTTTGATAGTTCTATCTATTGATTAGATGTTTTCACCCTCTTCCTTGTGGTTAGCGTAGTATACGCGAAGTGGAGTGGAAGTGACCTTGATGAAGCCCTTAGCCTCCTCTGAAGTCCAACCCTTGTTCATTTCGCCATACTCACCAAATTTCGTCTTAACCAAGTCGTCAGCAGAGTCAACACCGATTGTTGAGAACGACAAAGGACGGAGTTCCAAAGAAACCTCTCCGTTCACGTTGCGTTGTGAATTCTCCAACATAGCTTCGATATCACGCATTACAGGCTCCAAATACTGAGATTCGTGAAGGAACATTCCGTACCAGTTGGCAACTTGATCCTTCCAATATTGTTGCCACTTAGAGAGTGTGTACTTCTCCAAGAAACGGTGTGCACCGATGATCAACATAGGAGCTGCAGCTTCGAAACCTACACGACCCTTGATACCGATGATTGTGTCGCCCACGTGCATGTCACGGCCGATACCATAAGCAGCACCGATCTCTTCGACCTTCTTGATGGCCTCGATCTTGTCGGCATACTCAACACCGTTGACAGAAACGATTTCACCTTTCTTAAAGCCGATCTTCAAGACCTCGCTACCTGTCTTCGTCACTTGCTTCAAGTAAGCTGACTCAGGAAGGCCTTGCTTAGAATCCAAGATCTCACCACCACAGATGGAAGTACCCCAGATACCTACATTGTATGAATATTTCAACTTCGTCCAATCAGCGGCGAAGCCATGCTCATTCAAATAATCAATCTCATATTGGCGAGTCAAAGCCATGTCACGGGTCAACGTGATGATTTCCACACCAGGAGCCAAGACCAAGAAGGTCATGTCGAAACGAACTTGGTCGTTTCCTGCACCCGTAGAACCATGGGCGATGGCATCAGCACCAATCTCGTTCGCATAGCGAGCGATAGCCATACCTTGGAAAATACGCTCTGAAGAGACAGAGATAGGATAAGTACCATTTCTCAAGACATTGCCATAAACCATATATTTAAGGCTCTTTGCATAGTACTCCTTTGTCACGTCAAGAGTAACATACTTGACAGCACCTAGCTTATACGCGTTCTCCTCGTTCGTCTTCAATTGTTCTTCACTGAATCCGCCCGTATTTGCGCAAGCTGCATATACCTCATAACCCTTTTCCTTAGCAAGGTACATTACAGTGAATGAAGTATCGAGACCTCCACTGAATGCCACTACAACTTTCTTCTTTGCCATATGTTTAATTTGCTATTTATCGATTAACAATTTCTATTTGCCGATTCGTGATTAGCCATTAATCACGATATTCTTAACGTTAGGATCTTTGGCCAACTCGCGCTCAGCTGCCTCCACGCACATAGGCTCCTTCGGATCGAAAAGCATACCTGTGCAGATGCAGTAACGACGGTCGGTACGTTGAAGGACATCGTAGTTCACGCAACCTTGGCAACCTTTCCAGAAGGATTCGTCCTCTGTCAAATCGGCGAATGTGACAGGAAGATAACCCAATGCCGTGTTCAATTTCATGACAGCGGCACCCGACGTAAGACTGAAGATCTTTGCCTCTGGCCAACGCTTGCGCGCCAACGTGAAAGTGACATGCTTGATGCGGCGTGCCAATCCACGGCCCCTATATTTCTCAGGTACGATCAAACCGGAAGTGGTCACGTACTTCTTGTTCTCCCATGTCTCGATATAACTGAATCCTGCAAAATCATCGCCACACAGGGCAATAACAGCCTTGCCTTCACGTATTTTCATCTTTACATATTCTGGGTCACGCTTTGCGATACCCGTGCCACGGACCTTAGCCGCTTTTGCAATCGTGTCAAGAATAGTGTCAACATAAGCGATATGGCGCTCGTCTGCCACCATAATCTCAATCTCCTGATCCTGATTCATGTCTATCTTTAATTTAACAGAACAATATATCTTTTTGATGTATAATCTCCAATGTTTAAATCTCTAAAGAGGGGATAAAACCGCTCAGTACCGATTTTACCCTATCTAGGGTGACGCCCTCGCGCATTACAGCAATAATCGTATCCTCGCCGGCAACCGTTCCTATGATGACTTCGGAAGCCTTGTCGTCTATCTCGTAGGCCAAACCACTCGCATAGCCCGCCCTCGTGTGTAAAACCATGATGTTTCCTGAAACATCCATCGCTACTTGGGCACTTGGGGAACCAAAGGAGGATGGCTTCGCTTCGGATGCCATGACCGCCGGCTGGGAGAGTCGATACACGTATTGGCCCAATGAATTGGTAATCTTGGCAACCTTCAGTTGCTTCAAGTCTCTTGACAATGTCGCTTGCGTCACATCAAAGCCCTTCGTGGACAACATTCGGAGCAAGTCCTCTTGGTTGCCGACCTCTGTGGTCTGTATCAACTCCTTGATGGCCGCAATTCTCTTCGCCTTGTTTTTCACCTTGACAAATTAAACTAAAATACTTTTAACTACTGTGTTTCCTGAAATATATATGCCTGCCAGACGCCTCTTCGGGACGGCATGAATATTTATTCGTAAAACGGTGCAAATTTATGTATATTATCGATACGAAAATCTTTTTTAGATAAAAAAATGACGCTTTGGCAAAGTGAAACGCAAAATGTGAAATATTTTCCCTTTCGTTTGCTAAACGATTCTTTTAGTGACTTTTTGAAACGTATTTGGTCTTTTGAATGATTGCGTGGCTTCTTTTTGTGCCACTATGGCATTTCTACAAAGGGATTTTTTACAAAATGCCACAGACGGGAAGGCCCTCACAGCTAAACTGTGGGGCTCTCTCCTTATCCTACTTGGGATGGCAATACGCCAAAATGCTCCTTGAACTTACGGGCGAAATAGGATGGGTCGTTGAAGCCGACCTCATAGGCAATATTGCCGATGGATTGGTCGGCCGATTTCGATTTGATCAATTCCATCGCCTTGGTGAGTCGCAAATCTACCAAGATCTCTATCGGCGTCCGTCCTGTAACCGATTTTACACGCCTCAACAGGGTGGATTGGCTTACGCACAAGTCGCGTGCCAATGATTCCATCGTCAAGTCGCAATCGGAGTAGCGTTGTTCCATTACGGACATCATGGAGGCGACAAACGGGTTGAGCGGTTGAGCCGTTGGGGTCTCTTCGTTGCCGTCCGACTGCATGCGCTGGGAGAGGAGCCGTTGTTGCTGGTTCTGCCTTACCGTTAGGATGTTGCTGATTTTCAACAACAACTCTGAATTGCTGAATGGCTTGGAGATGTAGTCGATGGCTCCGCTCTGCAAGCCAAGCAGGCGGTCTGCGTCATCGTTACGGGCCGACAGGAAGAGTATCGGTATGTGGCATGTGGTCTCGTTCTTGGAGAGCTCGCGGCACATCTCCGTACCACTCATCTCTGGCATCTCCACGTCGCTGAGGACGAGATCCGGTAATTGTTGGGTCGCCAAATTCAATCCTTCTACTCCATTGTTGGCCGTCCATACTTTCATGTAGGACTCCAAGACGCCTTTCAAGTTTGCACAGATCAATGGGTCGTCGTCTACCACTAAGACCGTGTTGCCTCCTAGCAAGTCGGCATCTACCACATATTCTGTTTGTGTAGCCTCTGACGTAGTCCCTTCTGTGCTCTTTTTCTCGGAAAGAGGTAGTAACAACGTCACGGTCGTTCCCTTTCCTTCCTCGCTTCGTACCTCCATCTTTCCGTTGTTGCGGAGCATATAGTCGTAGCAGATTCGGAATCCCAAACCTGTACCGGATTCGTTTTCGGTTCCCAAGGTCGAGTTGCAGTAGCCATCTGTCTGCAGTTGGCGCAGTTGCTCTGGTGACATGCCTCGGCCGGTGTCCGTTATCTCCATCTTGCAGAAATTGGCTTCTTCCCAAGCCTTTATCGTGATGGAGCCTTCGCGTGGGGTGAACTTTATGGAGTTGCTCAGCGTGTTGCGGATGACGGTGCCCACCATTCTCGAATCGGCATAGACGCGATGGGAGAGGTCGATCTTCTTCTCCATTTTGATGTGTTTCTCTTCCATCATCGCCCGCAAGAGGAAGACTGCATTGTTTGTCACGAATCCCAAATCAATATCCGTAGGGTGGCAGACAATATCGTCGCGTTTGGATCTTGCCCAGTTTAGGAGCTCCACCATCTCGTCTTGGAGATGCTTGGCCGAACCGTAAATGTCTGTCAACGTCTTGTTGTCGGCATTCTCGGACTTGTTCTTGGAGACAACGCCCTCCAAGGCTCCCACGATGGCGAACATCGGGTTCTTCAAGTCATGGGCAATCACCGAAATCAAACGATCCTTGTCGCACAGTACGCGTTTCAATTCGGAGGTACGTTCTTCTACCTTCTCCTCCAAGATTTGGCGCTGGCGCATCAAGGCGCGCAACCGCATCCATACGATGACGGAGATTAAGGAGAGGGCCAAGAATAGCAAGAGGAGGCGGAACCACCAAGATGCCCACCATGGCGGCAAGACGTTAATCTTCAGGGAAATCTGTTTCTCGAAAGAGGCGTCATTCAGGAATATAGCCTTCACTTGTAACTCGTAGTTGCCTGGAGGAATGTAGGAGAATGAAATTCTTCCGTTCTGTTCGACAGGTGTCCATTCATCCTTCAGTCCAGCCAAACGGTAGGAATATTTTATACTTTTTGCCTCTTGGAGAGAGAGCCTGTCTAAAGAGAAGGTCACTTCCGAGCGTTCTGACTTCAAGTTGAGTTGTTTCAATTGGGAGATAGGTCCCGAAGCGAGCTCTTCCGTGTAAGGGAGTATCCTCTTCCGCTCGATCTGCATTTCCGAGAAAGAGAAATAGGGGAGAGGGTCGCCTTGGAAGTTGGAATTGAGATTGATGGTGACAAATCCATTGCGCGCTCCAAAGAATATGCGGTTGTGTGAATCGAGAAGGGAGGATCGTGAGTAGTAGATCTGCTCTTCTGGAATGATTGTCTTATACTCTTTTTTCTCGGGGTCGAAATGAATGACGCCGAAAGATCCTGAAACCCAATATTTATCATCCTTATCTTTCAAGATAGCCGCATAGCTGGCAGGAGGAAGGTAAGTCAATGTGTCTAGGATGTTTCCGTCTGGGGAGAAGTGATGGAACCCTTCGTTGCTTACTACATAAAGGGAACCGTCAGGTGCGCTGACCGCATCCACCAAGATCAAGGGATTGTAAGTCTTCAGTGTCAAGACATCCGGAAGCATCGAGCGGAGCGAATTTCTCTCCTTGCTCAGCCATATCGTGCGTGTGGTCATGACCCATCGGGTGTTGCCATTTCCTGCTATCGAAGAGATAGGCCATAGGTCAGGGAAGGAGATCAGCGAGTCGGTCATGTGTATGCGTGACCACGTTCCTGCAGGGTCACGGAAATAGATTCCGTCGCCAGCGGAGGAGACCCAAACTTCGCCGTTCGGCATTTGCGATAGGCTTAACGCACAATTCACGGGATTGTCAATCCCGACAAACCGTTCGCGTTGTGCCTTTTGGTTCGAAACGTCCAACAGATAGCAACCGTCGCCCCATGTGGCCACCCATAGTTGATGAGGGGCAGCTAGTGCCATGGATAGGACATTGGCCTTGTCAAAAGGCAGGTGTTCTATCTTCTTGAAATCTGGGGAGACTGAATAGATGCCATCTCCATCGGTGCCGACATAAATCGTTCCGTCAGTGTCCTCGACAAACGATGAGCAGACGCGAGGCGGGAATCCTATGTCGTTGGAAGTCAGTACGCCAGACAATTGGTCGTAACGGTAGCGCCACAAGCCGGTACATTGCGTTCCCACCCAAATATCACCGTTGCTATCCTCCTTGATGGAGTAGACCTTCTTCATTTCGGTCGCGTCCACGCCATAAGGCAAGATGGAGACGAAGTCGGCCGATGATTCTGGCAGTTTGTTGGAATACCAGAGTCCGCAACCGTCCGTCGGGTACCAATACCGTCCGTGTCTATCTTTGATGACGGTCATGACATTGGTGAAAGGAGTCTTGACGATGGTCGGACTGGCCTGCAACTCCTTTTCTATGTCGAAAACCCACAATTCATCGGAGAACGAAGAGACGACCAATTTCCCTTGCTCGGCGCGGAGGAAACTGGTGATGAAACCCCTCATCTTTTGCGTGAATTCATATTTGCGGAGTAGATTCCCCGCCTTGTCATAGACCAGCAATTTGTCTACTGTTCCCAACCAAAAACGTTCGTATTCATCGACATACAAGGAACGGACGTGCTCGCTGCTCAGCTTCTCAAAAGCCTCAAATTCATGGGTGAAGATGGTGTCTTTCGGAAGGAATTTGTAGATGCCGCTTACGGTAAAAGCATATCCCGTCTTCTCTTTCGGCAGGTAAAAACCTCGAACCTCCTTATAGCAGGACTTGTCAAACTCTTCCGGGCTTCGGTTGATGAATTTGTCCTTGTCTAAGTCATATTGTATCAGCAATCCGTTGGAAGAACCCACAAAAACGCCTTTTCCAAAGCCTTCGACAGAAAGCATCTCGTCGCGCGCCATCTCTGGATATTCGGAGCGTTGGAAAGAGCGGAACGATGTTCCGTCGAACCGGCAAACTCCGAAGTCTGTTGCCATCCAAATAAAGCCTAATGAATCTTGTGTTATGGAGTAGATGCGGTTGGACTGAAGCCCATCCTTTGTCGTAAAATGGTCAAAACGAGCCCTTTCCTGAGCCAGAATTGGCACAGTCAGCAATAGAAAAAAGGTACAGAGGACAATCTGTCCCAATCGTTTAGTATTCATACGAATCCAACTATAAATGGCTTGTACACCACACATCATAAAACAATAACCATTAGGTGGAGCTGACCTTGATTTCAACCGTTTTTGACTAGTTTTCAAAGGAATAAGGACTGGAAGGCCGATACCCCCAAATTATGCAGTCCTTTGGCTATCCTTGTTTCTTTTCACTCTGATCTCATCAACATTCAACTCGTTAATGAATTTTGGCGGGCGCTACAATGAACTTTGTGCTTTCCATGGAATACGGTGAAAACCGCTTATCTTATAGCAACCTCCCAAGAATTAGTTCCAAGTTTGCTCAATTGAGCAGGTAAATGTACTACATTTTGAAAAAACACACAAAAAAACCCGCTAAATTGTCTCAACAATGAGACGAACTTAGCGGGACAACCATGATACTCAAAACTTTATTATACTTTTTTCTCTAGAACTTTCTTCTGACACATCCTTCATCTGCATCCCTGGATAGGGAATGCAGTGAAGATATGTAACCTAAACAAAAAAAATAAATTCCGCCCTAACATTTAGTACATTTAACTCTGACCTAGTAATAAGATGTATGGTTTATGCCATCTGTAC
>JAFZKQ010000121.1 GCA_017553575.1 Paludibacteraceae bacterium | reverse complement strand
TGGCGGCGGGGATCCACCTCTTCCCATTCCGAACAGAGAAGTTAAGCCCGCCTGCGCCGATGGTACTGGGAGACCGGGAGAGTAGGTGGCCGCCATCTTACAGGGACGCAATCCGTATGGACTGCGTCCCTTTTTTTGTTGTGCGCCGGCGCACGGGCCGTGGCCGTCCGTGCCCATGGGCATGCGGCGGCGGCGTGCGGTGCGGAACGGGATGTGGTATGACAAAAAGGAAGGCTGGAAGCCTTCGTATCATTGAGGGAAAGTAACGTTCGACGGGCGGTTCCCCCTCTCGATTCGTGTCGGTGTCTCCAAGCTTTAACCGTTGATTGTTTGAATTTTAATAAAATAACGACTACCTTTGCAAGGTTTCTTTCTGAGGTCTATCTATTGTTAGGATTGACGTGGAGGAAATCACCCATTTAAGAATAAAGCAAATAAGATGAAACGGTTTCTTATCTCTTTAATTACATTTTTTGCAGTAGGAGTGCCATTCTTGATGGCCGGCGATCCTTGTGAAGTTCAGGTTGTGACGGCAGAGGATTACGGTTTGGAACTGGATTGGGCTTTGCCGTTGAAAAGTACGGCGAGTAGTTATGGGGTTGGAATTGATTTTGTGAAGCATGACTCGAAGGGAAATGTATATTGTGGAGGTCATTATAAAAATTCATTGTCTTTTCCTGACGGATTTAAATTAATGAAGGCAAATGAACGGTCTTGTGCTTTCATTGCTAAATTTACTAAGAATGGTGATTTGCAATGGTGCAAGGATTTTTATTGCTCTTCGGAGTCTTCTGCAAATGGTTATTGTTCTTTGGTGGCCTTATATGGGGTAAATGAAGAAACAGGGGAGATTTGTATGTCCATACATTTTGAGAAACAAGGGGATTTTTATTTTAGTGGGGATAAGTATCTTTTCAGTCAAGAAAAAAATCAATGGGCAGATGCTTTTGTATCTCTTGCTATAGAAGACGGATCCTTTAGGCACATATTTAATATCTTTTCTAAAGAAGGGGTAAAGGCTCCCTCTTTATCTAAAAATTTCATATTGTTAGATAATGGTGATTATCTTTTCGCTTCCTATATAGATACAACGTTTACAGGGATGAACGGGTATGAAAGTAAATGTCGTAGTCAAAAGGGTTGGAGTCGGTATGTAGTTCGATTGGACAATGCCTTTAATGTGAAATGGGATTGTGTGTATCAGACGGAGTTGACGAGTGTGGGAATGGAATCAAGAACTCCAGGAGAAATATTTTGTATAGGAGATACTCTTTATGATTTGTTCCATTATGAGGCGGCTGATTATAATGTAAATCCTGATGGAGAGCCGATTATTGTTAACCGAAAGTATACGTTGTCATGGGAGGCAGAGGCTGGTTCTTTAATAGTGAAGAGCGACATATCGGATGGTAAACCAAAATTCTTAGGTTATTGGCATTTCGCGGAGGACAAATTGCCAGTCAATTTGCGTAGTAATAGCAAAGGGGAAATTGTGGCATCCAAGCAGACTTATTTTAATAGTCTCTGTTCTTGTGTGAAAATCTCAGGGAATGTGGAAGTGGAAGATGTGAATAAGATTCCTTTCCAAAATTCGAGTTGGTGGTGGACTGATAAGAACTCTACCTATTCATTTGGAGAAAATGATCGGATATGTATATTAGGTTATAGCGCAAATGGAACTTTAACCTTTAAGTTTACAGAGGAGACGGATTCTGTTCGTTTTGAATCGCCATATGGAGGACCTAATTGTATGCTTTCTCTTTATGGACAGGATTCTGTATTTCATTCTGCTATTATAACGGATCTAATTAATCTTGATGCTATGGATTTGGATGATGGTCGAGGCGGTTTTTATCTTGGGGCTGATAATGGGTATAATGCAACAGCATCCATGCAGGTGCCGATAGATTGGGATCCTAACCCCAATAAGGAGGTATATAATCGCGATTCCAAGCATTATGTTGAAATCGTGAAATACACTGAAACCTTCCGTATCAAGCCTAAAGTGGAAGGAAACGGAAGGATTTCCTTGCGGGACAGTTTTGTCCGTTTCGGGGAAAGTGCAGTCATAGAGGTAGTTCCTGAGGCTGGAAGTCGTATAGACAGCGTAGTCACCTCACGGGGCGAAATTTTGACTTCAGAGAATGGTCTATTCAAAATAGAAAACGTTACGGATGTGGTTGGCGTGACGGCCTATTTCTCAAATGCGACAGGTGTGGAGACCTATGAATCGGATAGAATGGAAATTTCACCGAACCCGACAACTGGGGAAATCCGTGTGAAAGGTAAAAAGAATTTCGATTATGAAATCTTGGATATGCAAGGAAAACTTCAGTGGCAAGGACACAGCGAGAATGGTGTTTTGGATGTTAGTGGATTGTCAAGTGGACACTATCTGTTGAGGATTGGAGGGTACACCATTACGTTCCAAAAAAGATAATAAAAAGAGGGTCGGGGCTCTGACTTTTTTGTGGGAGGATTTTGAGGTTCAAAGAGAACGATGTTCGTCAACAAATGTTCCCTTTTCTTTGTCATTTCAAAATATGATGTATTTTTGTACCTTATTCCTTCTTAGGGACATACCATATACCATAAAAACATAAAACATAGGATGAATGATGAAAAGAATCGTTTTTATTTTTAGTATAGTGCTCGCGTTGCTACAAGGTAGTTACAGCGACACTTATGCGGCTGCCAAACAATCGAGAGGATTGTGGGCTTGCCAAAATGGGAATAGCGTCTATGTCAGTTGGCGTATGCGCAATACGGATTCCCATTACTCCACTACGTATAAACTATATGCGGATGGAAATTTGGTGAGTACGCTCACGGACCGGACGAATGTCTCTATCGCTTCTTCGTATTCGGGTGCGACTTTCTCTTTGGAAGTCCTTGATAAGGATGGGGTGGTGATTGATTCCCAGTCGGGCGTGAAATGCGACCAAGCGTATTATCGTAATCTTTTGTTGAACCACCCAGGCACCTATCGCTTGCCTGACGGAACGGAGGTGACTTATTCGCCTTACGACTGTTCCGCCTATGATATGGATGGCGACGGTGAGCAGGAGATTATCTTGTGTTGGGAAGGAGGAACGGGTGCCTTGGCAACTCCTACGGCTCCTCCTATCTTGGATTGCTTGAAGTTGGACGGTACGTTGTTGTGGCGTATCAATTTGGGTCCCAATGTCTTGGCAGGTTGCCGTTTTACCTTCCTTTGTTATGATTTCGATGGGGATGGTTACGGTGAGTTGATTGTCAAAACGGCTCAGGGTTCGAAGGATGCCACAGGCAATTTCCTCTCTAAGGGGGCTGCTGCTGGGGCTAACCATTCTGCTTCTTCGATCAATTCATCTGGAGTTATTACCGATGGAGGAAAGGAGTGGCTTACTTGCTTCAGCGGTAAGGATGGCAAGGAGTTGGCAACCATTGACTATTGGCCATATTTCAATATTCAGAGAGATTGGGACGACAGGCCTAATAATACGGACGGATCTACATATGGACATCGTGGAAACTGGATGAAGGGCTGTGTGGCATTCCTTCCGGTGAACGGGAAGGCGCAACCTTGTGCCGTGACGACTCGAGGCATCTATACCTACTCCTATGCTGCCGCCTACTCTTGGGACGGAAATTCGTTATCTACCGTCTGGAGACATACCTCCGATCGGCAAGGCCAAGGCATCTATGGGCAAGGTGCACATAGTGTCACTTGTGGAGATGTGGATAATGATGGATATGATGAAATCATCGTAGGTGCGGCTTGTTTGGATCATGACGGTACTCTTCTATGGAGTACAGGCTTAGGACATGGTGATGCGACGCACTTAGGTGAGTTCGATCCGACGAATGATGGATTAGAGTATTTTATGATTACGGAAGAGTCTGATTCCAAATACGATTGTGCGATGTTGGACGCAAAGACCGGTCGGGTATTGATGTATAAAAATCAGACGGGTGGAGATACAGGAAGAGGCTTGGCGTTGGATTGTGATAGTACCTACGATGGTGCGGAATGTATGGAATGGAGCAATGAATATCTCTTTACCTGCAAGGGTCAAGAAATCGCAAAGTGGCACACGGGAAGTACCAATAGTAGTTCAATCAACTCCCGCATATTCTGGGATGGTGATTTGTTGGAGGAGTATACGGACCGTGCCCATGTGGATAAATGGGACAATGTGGGAAAGACTTGGTCTCGTGTCCATACTTTCGGTCTTAATATTTATGTCGAAGGCGAGAAACTCCAATGGGGTGCCAACCAAAATAACGCCACGAAGTATAATCCATGCTTGCAAGCTGATATATTGGGCGACTGGCGTGAGGAGTCTCTCTTCTGGACGGTTGTGAATAACCACTATTATTTGACGATTTATTCGACCACCATGGAGAGCCCGTATAAGTTGCCATGGTTGCGTGACGACCATGTGTATGATATGGCTGTGGCTTGGCAAAACTGCGGTTATAATCAGCCTCCTCATTTGGGCTATAGTCCGTTGGAGTATTATAGGAGCCTAAGGAATGCAGGTCCTGCAGGCATCGGTCGCTGGGGTTCCGGTGGCGCACGTAATCAGACGGTTGCTGTTGGTACGGCGATGGTTACGACGGTCTATAATTTCGTTAATGCTACGAGTGTCGAGGTGGTTGGTACGTTGCCTCCAGGAGTGTCAGCGACGGTGGCGAATGGTCAAATCAAGATTGGAGGAACACCGACGACCCCAGGTGTTTACCAGTATTCGCTCATCACTGTTGGCGCATTGGATGGAAATGAGGTGACAGATACGGGAGGAACCATCACAGTGCCTTATTCAGAGCCGGCTCAGTTGTTTTATGCTGAGGGAGACCTTGTTTTCAGAACGGATAAGGGAAAACAGATAATACCGATTCGTCTAACTTGGAAGAATGCTTTCCAAGCGGTGATTGAAGGGTTGCCAAATGGCCTAACTGCGGAGATTAATAATGAGGAAGCCTCTATCGTTATATCTGGAGCAGCCTTGGAAGATGAAGGCGAATATCCGTTCACAATAACCTTGTTGGGCGGATCGGAAGATGTTACTTTCAATGCCCTTTTCGTGGTCACGAATGAGACTTTGGGTGTGACGGAGCAACTTTCTTACAAAGATTTCTTTGTGGCTGGCAATCCGATGACAGATCGATGCGAAGTCTCTGTCCCTAATCCAGAAGGGAAAGATGTACAGTGGAAGCTTCTCTCAGTGGACGGTTCTACGGTGAGTCGTGGAACAGAGAAGGGGGGCGTGGCAGGATCTCTCTCCTTCGTGATAGAGCGTGCTGGTTTGCCTGCCGGAATCTATCTGTTGTTGGTAGAAGCAAGTGCCGACCACTATCAGGCGAAATTGATTCTCAAATAGGCAGATCGTAGATCGATTCGTTGACAATAGAATAGGAGGATGTCTCGTAAGGGGCATCCTCCTATTTTGTATTCATAAATCAGAATGCGTAGCTCTCCTCCGAGATGTCCAGTAGGGACTTGTCTCTGAAGCCGATGGCGATGCCGTTTTCGTCGTCGGCCATACAATCGCCTGCGAGGCAAATATCGGGTTGATCATCCATTTCCTCGGCATCACCCACCTTGAGGTAGATGCTATTCAGTGAAATCTCGTCGAGAAGATCCAAGGCATCGATTCTCTTATCGCTCCATTGTTCGTAGCAAGCGTTGCAATATTCAATCACGTCGTTTTTGATCTTTTCGGTCTCCAATTCGGTGGTCAGCCATTGCAGGAGTTCCTGCTCCTTTTCGGTAAGTTTTTCGCCATCTTTGCCTTCCCCCGAGGAGGAGATAGTTAGACTGACGAGTTCCCCGAAGAGGTTTATGTAAGCGGTCTCTCCTATGTGCCAATCCTTGCTTGTGCGTTTCGCCTTCATTTCGGCGTAGTGGTACAAAATATCTCTGCTTCCTGTGATTTGAACAGGTCCGTCGGAGAGAATGACGGCGTTCGGGCGTCCGTTCCAAGCCTTTGTGCTCCTCCAACCGTAGTTGCCCTTGCGGTCGATATAGAGTCCCTTAGGTTGCACTTTGTTTTTCTTCTGTTGGTTGGCACCCTTATAGATCTCCTTGGCTCTCTGTTGAAGAGCCTTGAAGAGATCCTCCTGCTTCTGAAGATAATCGGTGTAGGCTTTGCGTTGAGCGTCGGAAACGCCCTCTTCCTCGGAACCTTCCAATTCTATTTCGAAAGGAGATTCATTTCCTGAGAAGTTGGCTGTTGTTTTACGCGTCCATCTGTTTTTCCCATTATAGATGAGAAGTCCGAAAGTCTCGTCGTTTATCTTTAGGGTATCGTCGGGAAGGATGAGACCATTCGTTTTTAAGTATTCCAAACTCCTTTGGGCATCTTTGTGACCGTTCTTTGCTGCTTTCCGATACCATTCTGCGGCCATCTCGTAGTCTTGTTCAACCCCTTCACCACGCATATAGAAATTGCCCAACAGGTTTTGTGCCGAAGAGTGACCTTGGTTTGCGGCTTTTTCTGCCCACTCGCCCGCCGTTTTGTAGCTATGCTTCACGCCGACGCCGTGAGCATAGCACCATGCCAAATACCATTGGGCATGCACATAACCTTGCTTGGCGGATTTCTCTAACCATTCCACGCCAGTTTTTTGATCCTTTAGGACTCCCGCTCCTTCGAAGTAGCAGCTACCAAGGTCGTATTGGGCTTCCGCATCGCCTTGCTTAGCCGATTCTTGGATTTCTTTGAAGTCTTCTACCGAAACGTTCATCCAATCGTTGTCGTTTGCCATCAGGATGTTTTCAGAACAGCTATGGTCCAAAAATATCTGGCCGTCAATGGTTGTGTTGGAAGAGGTAATCTGGACGCTAGCTAATTTATTGCAGCGGTAGAAAGCGCCGGTACTAATGCGGTTGACCGTCTCCCTCAATGTCAAAGAGGTTAGTGATTCACATCCATGAAAGGCATAACTATTTATGGTCGAACAAGCTAGGTCGGCAGAGGTGAGATTGATGCATGCATCGAACGTCTCTCGCTCTATATCGCAATTTGAGGCGATGCTCAGCTCTGTTAATCCTGAGCAGTTGGCAAAAGCCTTTTCATCTATCTTTTTCACGGACGATGGTATCGAGACCTTCTTTAATTGTGTACAATTATAAAAAGCCCTATATCCTATGGATTCAAGGGAATCCGGAAAAGAAATAGTCTCTAAATTAGGGCAGTCGCTGAAGGTAGAATTGTTGATTTCCTTCAGACCGTTCCCCAAAACCACATTTTGTAGGGAGGGACAATCGCTAAAGCAAGCACATCCCAATTTCTCCACACTCGAGGGGATTACGATGCTTTTCAGGCGTTGCTTCTTTGCAAAAACGCTGGCAGCAATGGAAGTGACGGAGGCGGGTATCTCTATCTTTTCTTCGTCATTAGGATAGAAGAAGAGATCTGTGCCTGATGCAGAGAGAATCATCCCATTCTCCATCTTAAGTGATTTGTTGTCGGGCGAGATGAGAATCTCCATATCCTTGGAGAATGAGGTGCCGCCGATAGAAGAGAGAGAGGCGGGAAGTTCCATTTTTGTCAGGCTGGTACATTCCGCAAAGGCCTGATCCTTCAATGTCTTTAAAGAGTTAGGCAATTTCAATCCCGACAGAGAGATGCATCCTTCGAAGGCTGCTTCGCCAATCGTTTCCACCGTTTCCGACAAATCTATCGAAGTCAGATGGGTACATCCCCTAAAGGCGTAGTTGTCAATTTCCTGTAATGTCGGAGGCAGAACCACTTCCTTGAGGCTGGTTGCCTTATCAAAGGAATAGGGTGGAAGTGTCTTCATATTTTGGGGAAGAATGACTTTTTCGAGGCTGCTACATTCTCTAAATGTGCCGTATTTTAATTGGACAGAATCGGGTATCTTTATCTCCTTAAGATTGGTACACGAGCTAAAAGTCCATTCTCCCAAATCTGTTAGATTCTCGGGCAAGACGATCTCCTTCAACATTGAGCAATTACTGAAGGCATTGTCCTCTATTACTTTCAATGTGCTGGGTAGTTTCACCGAAACAAGGTTGTGACAATTATAGAAAGCTTTTTGCCCAATCCTTGTCACCCCCTCGCGGATGACGATGTTCACCAGTTTCTCATTTTCCTCATATGCTTCATCCTTGATTGATTTTGCCCCTTCTTGGGGTAGGATTATTACATCTTCTGCTGATTTTTCGTTGCTTGTCATAAAATCTTCCAGTTTTTTGTTTTAAATGGTTACTAAGGATGTAATTTTTATTCTTTGAAATCAGAATGCGATGCTCTCCTCCGAAATATCTACAATCTCTTTGTCTTTGAAGCCGATTCCGATGCCATGTTCGTCGTCGCATTCGCATCCGCCGGTCAAGAAGATTTCAGGTTGATTATCATCTTCCTCCTGTTCTCCATTAAGATAGATGGAGTATATCCGAACCTCATCGAGCAAATCTTTGGCGGTGATTTTTTTGCTACACCACATTTTGTAGTAATTGTTGCAATGTTTAATCACCTCCTTTTTGAGGGCTTCGGTGTCTAATTCGTTAATGAGCCATGACAAGAGTTCCTTGTTCTTGTCGGAAATCTCGTCGCCTTCATTTCCATTTTCGCCATATCCGGATGCGAGGATATCCAATTCTGTGAGGACGCCGAACAGATTCATAAATATGCGGTCGCCTATGTGCCATACCGTATTCGTGCGGTTCTCCTTTATGGATGCATATTTGTAGAGGGTATTACTATCCAGGGCCAATTGGATGTCATTTTCGGAAAGAATGGCGGCCATAGGTTCTCCTCCCCACTCCTTATGGCATTTCCAACCATAGTTGCCGGAGCGGTCGATATAGAGCGCCAGGGGTCTTAATTCGTTGTTCTTCTTCTTGTTTGCTCCCTTATAGAGTTCCTTTGCTCTCTTTTGGACTGCCTCGAAATACTCCTCCTTTTTCTGTAGATAATTAGCATACGCTGTGCGTTGAGTCTCGCTGATTCCCTCTTTTTCGGAACCTTCCAGTTCTATATCGAACGGATATTCCTTTCCCGAGAAGGTGGTGGTGGTTTTGCTTATCCATCTCTTTTTTCCATTGTGGGAGATAGTACCGAAGGTTGGGTCCTCCAATTTAGAGGCGTCTTCTGGAAGGACAAGCCCTTTCTTTATTAGTTTGTCCAATGTGTCTTTTGCATACTTGTCTCCGTTTTTAATGGCCTTCCGATACCATTCCGCCGCTGTTTCGTAGTTTTGTTCAACCCCATTTCCTTCCAAATAGAAACTGCCCAATAGACTTTGCGCGCGGCAATCTCCTTGTTCCGCCGCTTCCTTTGCCCACTCGGAGGCTGCTTTGTAATTGCACGTCACTCCCATTCCAGAAGTATAGAACCTTGCCATACGCCATTGGGCTTCCACATCACCTTTTTTTGCGGCAAGAAGGTAACACTTCGCTGCCTCCTCTGGGCTCTTTCGCACACCTTCGCCATTGTAGTAATAGTCGCCCAGTTTTTTCAGGGCCTCTACGTCGCCTTTTTTTGCCAATGCCTCCACTTTTGAGAAGTCGTCTCTTGTCACTTCCATCCAAGGTTTTACGGTGTCTATATGAAGATTCTCTTTAGCGACATGTTCCAAAAAATACTGACCGTCAAGGGTTTTGTTTAAGCCCATGATATTGACAGTGGTTAGTTTTTTGCTTCCGAAGGCATTGATGGTTATGTAATCGGCCGATTCTCGAAAGGTCACGGTAGTCAGCTCAGGACAGTTATAGAAGGCACCGTTATCGATTGAGCTGGAAGCCACATCGATAGAAATAAGGTGTTCGCAATCTTTAAAAGCCGCCCATTCTATTTTGCCACTAGAGGCAATGGTCAGTTCCGTTAATCCTGAACAGCCTCGGAAGGCCTCACTTCCGATAGTTTCCACCTTCGATGGAATATGGAGTTTTTTAAGGCTCACACAATCATGAAAGGCAGAGCTCCCTATTTTGCAGAGTGATTCAGGGAATGTTATTTCCTCCAATTGAGGACATCCCATGAAGGCATATTCGTCTATTATTTTCACGCCCTCTTCCATAACCACACTTCGTAAAGAGGTACATCCTTCGAAAGCGTGTTTATCCAAAATCTCCACACTTTTGGGCAATACGATATTTTTAATGTATGGATTTTTAGAGAAGGCTCCCCAGCCTATGGTGGTGACGGTGGAAGGTATCTTTATGGTTTCGGCATTTGAGAGGCAGGAATGGAGTTTTGTCCCATCGGCCGACAGGATTAACTGATCCTTTATCAGGAGGTTTTTATTGTCGGGACTAATGATGATTTCGGTCTCCTTGGGGAATGCGTTGCCTTCAATGGTGCTGACGGAAGCTGGTATTTCCACCTTTTTCAGACTGGTGCAATTAAGGAAAGCTTCATTATGTATCGTTTCTAATTTCTCCGAGAATTTGATTTTAGAAAGTGAAGTACAATCTTTAAATGCAAAGAATGCAATCTCTTTTACGTTGTCGGGCAGCTCTATTGAGGTCAAGCTTGTACAGCCTTCAAAAGCGCAGGCGTCGATCTTTTCCAAGGATTTTGGCAGTTCCACCTCCTTTAGGCTGGTTGCATCTTCAAAAATTCCGTATGGCAGTTCGGTGATTCCATTAGGAAGGGTGACTTTCTCTAAGTTACAACAATCAGCGAAGAGTCCGCTTTCAATCTTCTTTACTTTATTGGGGAGTTTTATTTCCTTAAATTGCGGACATCCAGAAAAAGTATAAGAGCCCAATTGGGTTAGGCTATCGGGCAAGGAGATCTCTTTCAGATTTGGACAATAGTTAAAAGCTTCTTCCTCTATCTTTTTTACGGTGTTAGGTAATTTTACCGAAACAAGGTTGGGGCAACCGGAGAAAGCCTTTTCGCCAATCTTTGTCACTCCTTCGCGGATGGCGATATGTACCAGTTCTTCTTTTTCGTAGTATGCATTATTCTTAATCGTTTTTGCCCCTTCTTCTTGGGGGAGGATTAGTACCTTTTCTGCTGATTTTTCGTTGCTTGTCATAAATTTTTCGGTTTTGTGAATTAAATGTTTAGTAAAGATATGCTTTTCTGTCTTTTATGCCATGTTTTTGGGGAATTTTTTAGGTTCAATTCTCCTTTTGATCGATTTTATTTTTGTAATTTGTTGTAGATGTGTGTTATGTAAGATGCGAGGACAATCTTGTTTCTACGCATATAACGTGTAATTCCCGAGCTCTGTGATGCTGGATTCGATGACAATCCATTCACAGAAAACAGAAACAGGAGCCTCTTGGGGAGCGCTCCTGTCTTATGGTCGAAGTATGAAAATTACTTGATGATCTTTTCCAACTTGCTTATGTTGTTTTTGATCTCTTCGTCAGGCAACTCGTAGTTGGTCAAGTCGCCAGCGATGTATTGGTCGTAAGCAGTCATGTCTATCAATCCATGTCCGGACAAGTTGAATAGGATCACTTTCTCTTTGCCCTCTTCCTTTGCTTTCTTAGCCTCGCGGATCGCAGTGGCGATTGCGTGGGAAGATTCTGGAGCAGGGATGATGCCCTCTGTTCTGGCGAACAAGGTTGCTGCCTCGAATGTCTCGATTTGAGGGATGTCTACGCCCTTCATCATGCCGTCCTTGATCAATTGGCTGACGATGGTTCCTGCACCGTGGTAGCGAAGACCACCGGCGTGGATGTGCGCAGGAGCGAAGTTGTGACCTAATGTGAACATTGGCAACATTGGCGTGTAGCCGGCCTCGTCACCGAAGTCGTATTGGAATACGCCACGGGTCAATTTAGGGCAAGAAGCTGGTTCTGCTGCGTAGAAGAGGGTCTTCTTTCCGTCCAAGATGTTATGTCTCATGAATGGGAAGGAGATACCGCCGAAGTTGGAACCTCCACCGAAGCATCCGATGATGATGTCTGGGTATTCGCCTGCCATGGCCATCTGCTTTTCAGCCTCCAAACCGATGATGGTCTGATGAAGTGTTACGTGGTTCAAGACGCTTCCCAACACATATTTGCAGTTAGGAGTCTCCATTGCCAATTCGACTGCCTCGGAAATGGCCGTACCCAAGCTACCTTGGTAAGTAGGGTTGTTTGTCAGGATGTTCTTTCCGGCACGGGTACTCATACTTGGTGATGCAATTACTTGTGCACCAAATGTTTGCATGATAGAACGGCGGTAAGGCTTTTGGTGGTAGCTCACCTTTACCATAAACACAGCCAAATCCAATCCAAAGGCTTTTGCGGCATATGAAAGGGCAGCACCCCATTGTCCGGCACCTGTCTCTGTCGTGATGTTGGTCACGCCCTCTTTCTTACAGTAGTAAGCTTGAGCCAAGGCGGAGTTCAACTTGTGCGAGCCGACTGGGCTGACGCTCTCGTTCTTGAAATAGATATGGGCTGGTGTGTCCAACGCTTTCTCCAAGCCGTAAGCTCTCACCAATGGAGTGGAGCGGTAGCTTTTGTACATATCCCTTACCTCTTCTGGAATTTCGATCCAAGCGTCTGTTGTGTTCAACTCTTGTTCTGAGCACGCGCGATTGAAGAGACCGCACATCTCGTCGACCGTGATAGGTTGCTTCGTTTGAGGATTGAGCATAGGGAGTGGCTTGTTCTTCATGTCAGCCACGATGTTGTACCAAGCGGTTGGTATCTCTTTTTCCGTTAAGAAAAATCTTTTTTGTTTTTCCATGAATATTATTTTTATCGTTGTTTGAATTTTTCTGGGGAAGGGAAAGGGCGGCTTCGAAAAACCGCCCTATAGGTTATCAGCCGACCTCCGCACCGTTGGCGATGGTTCGTGATGGAGTGATGACGCTCAAGTTGCCGTCTGCGTTGACAGCCGAGAGGATCATACCTTGGCTCTCGATACCCATCATCTTGCGGACAGGGAAGTTGGCAACGAAGCAGATCTGCTTGCCGACCAATTCTTGTGGGTCCGGATAGGATTTGGCAATACCGGAAAGGATGGTGCGTCCACCCAAGCCGTCATCAATCTTGAACTGAAGCAACTTGTCAGATTTCTTCACCTTTTGGCATTCCAAGACGGTTCCAACACGGATATCCAATTTGCTGAAGTCGTCGATGGTGCTCTCACCGTGGATAGGTTCTGGTTGCCAGTTGGAGACTTCGTTCTCCTTTTTGATTCGCTCCAAACGTTGGATCTGTCCGTCGATGGCTTCGTCCTCGATTTTCTCGAAGAGCAGTTCAGGCTTCTCCAATTGGTCGCCTGTCTTCAACAAATCGATGCGGCCGAGGTTGTTCCATTCAAATGAGGACATATTCAACATCTGACGAAGTTTCTCTGAAGAGAAAGGAAGGAACGGTTCGAAGGCGATGGCCAAGTTGGCGGCAATTTGGAGGGCGATGTGCAGGATGGCTGCCGTGCGATCCATGTCGGTCTTGGACAATTTCCAAGGCTCTGTTTCAGCCAAATATTTATTACCGATGCGGGCTAAGTTCATAGCCTCCTTTTGAGCATCGCGGAATTTGAAGTTGTCCAACAATTGCTCCAAACGCTCTTTCACGTCGGCAAACTCTTGGAGGGTTGCCTTGTCGTAGTCGGTCATCTCGTTCAGTGCAGGTACGTGTCCGTCGAAATATTTCTGGGTCAGCACCAAGGCACGGTTTACGAAGTTTCCGTAGATGGCCACCAATTCGTTATTGTTGCGCGCTTGGAAATCCTTCCAAGTGAAGTCGTTGTCTTTCGTCTCTGGCGCATTGGCGGTCAAGACATAGCGGAGCGTATCCTGCTTGCCAGGGAAGTCCACCAAATATTCGTTCAACCAAACGGCCCAGTTGCGGGACGTGGAGATCTTGTCTCCTTCCAAGTTTAGGAATTCGTTGCTTGGCACATTGTCGGGCAGGATGTAGCTGCCTTCTGCCTTCAACATAGCAGGGAAGACGATGCAGTGGAAGACGATGTTGTCCTTGCCGATGAAGTGGATCAATCGGGTATCCTCCTCTTTCCACCATTTTTCCCATTTGCCGTATTTCTCAGGGTTGGCGTCGCAAAGTTCCTTGGTGTTGCTGATGTAGCCGATAGGCGCATCAAACCAGACGTAGAGCACTTTGCCTTCCGCACCCTCCACAGGAACAGGGATACCCCATTCCAAGTCACGCGTCACGGCGCGAGGCAACAAGTCCATGTCCAACCAGCTTTTGCATTGGCCATATACGTTGGAACGCCACTCTTTGTGGTCTTCCAAGATCCATTTCTTCAGCCAGTCTTGGTGTTTGTTCAATGGGAGGAACCAGTGCTTTGTCTCTTTCTTCACGGGTTTTGCTCCCGACAATTTGCTGACAGGGTTGATCAATTCTTCAGGAGAAAGGGTGCTACCGCATTTCTCGCATTGGTCTCCGTAGGCACCTTGTGCGTGGCATCGAGGGCATTCGCCTACGATGTAACGGTCGGCCAAGAATTGTTTAGCTTCCTCGTCGTAATATTGTTCGCAAGTCTTTTCGATGAATTCACCTTTGTCGTAGAGGGTACGGAAAAAGTCGGATGCCAACTTGTGGTGGACATTGGAGGTCGTACGTGAATAAATGTCAAAGGAGATTCCGAATTCTTTGAATGAGTCCTTGATGATTTTGTGGTAACGGTCTACGACGTCTTGTGGAGTGATACCCTCCTTTTTGGCACGGATAGTGACAGGGACGCCGTGCTCGTCTGATCCTCCGATAAAGATTACATCCTCTCCCTTCAAACGTAGGTAACGGACGTAGATGTCCGCAGGCACATAAACGCCGGCCAAGTGACCGATGTGAACGGGGCCGTTTGCATAGGGAAGAGCAGATGTTACAGTTGTTCTCTTAAATTTTTTATCCATATCCTGTTTTTGTTCTTGATTCTCCCTTTATAGAGATGACTTAAATGATAATACAGAAGAGAATGGCCAGTAAAATAGCCAAATTCGTACAAAGATACGCTATTTTGCAAAAAATCCCTTGCTTTTTTGTTGAATGTTGAGGCTGTATGTGTTCGAAATACAAAAACAAGGGACTTTTCGTCTCAAATTCGTTGTTTGATTGGCTCTGCGCTAGTTTGTCTCTCTTTTGTGATGCTGATTTTAGCAAGGCGGAACAAAGGTATTTTTTTCATATCCTATTTTCTGTGCTGCCTGCCTTCTCAAATTTTATTTAGTATATTTGAAGTCGCTTTAAAATGAGTTTTCTTATAGATAACAATATGAAATTTAAATGGTTAGCCTTCGTTTTGTTGGAGGCGTTGATTAGTTTGTTGGGTTGTCAGTCGGCGGAGACGGACAAAACGCTCATTCGTGTCATTTCTAAAGAGGGAGTAGGCTATATCGATGAAATGGGCAATTGGGTAGTCAAACCTCAGTTTGTTGAGGCGGATTTCTTTTCAGAAGGCTTGGCACGGGTTAAATCCATGAACGGGAAATGGGGTTTTATCGACAAGAGCGGAAAGATGGTTGTCCAACCGCAATTTGAAGGTGCGGTTAATTTCTCGGAAGGTTTGGCGGCTGTTGCTATAGGCGGCAAGTTGTGTTTCATAGATAAGACGGGTAAGGTGGTGATTAAAACGCAAGATGTCCTATGGGGAAATAAATTCTCGGAAGGACTCTGTGCTGTCGATCGGGATGGCAAATGGGCGTTCATTGATAGGACGGGCAAGACGGTCATCCCACCGAAGTTCTGGGATCGTTTTTACACTGTTGCGTCAGAAGGTTTGATAGGTGCTGCTACGGTAGTGAGTGATCAAACTGTAAGACTCTGCTATTTTGACAAAGCAGGAAATTTGGTTTTTGAACCGAATTTTAATAGTCGTAAACACTTTGAAGGTTTGGTCCCTTTTTCGGAAGGGCTAGCCCCATTTTTTAATAACGATAAATTGGTGTTCTTGAATAAGAAAGGTGAGGAAACGATTAAGACCCAATTTGACGGAGGGTATAGTTTTTCGGAAGGTTTGGCTCCCGTCAACTTGAATGACAAATGGGGTTTCATCGATAAGAGTGGCAAGACGGTTATCCAACTACAGTTTGATTATGCAGGCGGTTTTTCGAATGGCTTGGCAAAAGTTCAGAAGGACGGAAAGTTTGGAGTCATTAATAAGAGTGGAGAAATGCTGGTTCAACCGAAATTTGATAAAGTCCTTATTTGCCAGGGAGTTATTGTGGTAGAGACGGATAAAAAATGCGGAATTGTTGACAAGACCGGGAAATACCTTGTCTCCCCACAATCCGATTGGTACATGGATGAGATGGATTGGCATCGTTGGGTCAAGTAAGGGGAAGGTCTCTTCCTGCTGCGTACAATGGATAGTTGGTGAGCCAAGACTGCTCCCTGTGGGGCGACATCGAGAAGCGGATGCCGTGCAGTTCGGGATTCTTTTCGATGAAATATTTTAGGCTTTTCGCTTGAAGGTTCTCTTCTGCCTTGACCTCTATGGGGAAAATCTGCTTGCCTCGTTGCACCAAAAAGTCAATCTCGCCTTGTGAATTATCCGCAGACCAATAATAGATGCGGTTGTCAGGACTCAATTGAAGTTGTTGATATACATATTGTTCTGTCAGGGCTCCTTTGTAATCGGTGAAGATGGCATTGCCATCAAGCAAGACGGAGGGCTGCACATCACTCATGGCACTCAATAGTCCGATGTCGAGCAAGAAGAGCTTGAATGCCGAAAAATCTTCGTAGGCGGATAGGGGAAGTTGTCCTTTTTTGGTGCGCTTCACTTGATAAACCAATCCTGCGTCTTTCAACCATTCAATGGCCAATTCAAAGTTTTTTGCCCTTGCTCCTTCTTTCAAAAGTCCGTAAATAAACTTTTTGTTCTCTTTGGACAGTTGTCCGCTGATGCTATGCCAAACCATTCGTAGACGGGGTACTTCGGCAGCTGGTGCATGTTTTGAAAAGTCACGCTCATAGGCATCCAAAATATTGCGTTGTATCCTCCTGACTTCTTGCATATTAGACTCTTTTACAAAAGATTTGACGACTTCCGGCATACCGCCCACAATGTAGTATTGTCGAAGCATCATTTGCAAATTGGATTCAAACGGCGATAGAAGATCCCAATCTCCACGACGAATCACCTCCACGAATTGCCCTTTGCCGATGGCTTCCAAGAATTCGAAGAACGAAAGAGGATAGAGACTCATGAATTCGACTTTCCCAACGGGAAAACTGTCTCCTTGGTGGGAAGCTATGCCCAAGAGTGAGCCTGCCGCAATAATTGGTATTTCAGGCGCATTTTCATGGAAATATTTTAGGGAGGTCACGCCTCGTTTTGCCTCTTGTATTTCGTCGAAGATAAGCAATGTATTGCTATCGGGTTGTATGCCTGTGACGAGTTGTATTTCGAGCAGAATCCGACGGATGTCGAAGTCTTTCTCGAAAGTATGGGCAAGGAGGGTCTCGTTTTCAAAATTGATGTAGATACACTTCTCGAACGCCTCTTCTGCGAACTTTCGCATCAGCCACGTTTTGCCCACTTGCCTTGCTCCTTGCATAATCAACGGCTTACGTCCTGCCCTGTTTTTCCAAGCATATAGTTCTTGTATTGCGTATCTATCCATATATCAGAATTTTACTTTCGCAAAGATAATCTATTTTTCGAGCAAGCTACAAAAAGTCCGACTAAAAAGTGTATGTCTGATACAAAAAGTCCGACTAAAAAGTGTATTCAAACCACAAAAAGTTCAACTAAAAAATGTAACGGGACGGGATGGTGCTCTTCAAATAGTTGCCAATTTGAGCGTCCTAATCGATGGCCCAGAGAGGAAGATTGTCGAAATGCTCTTGTTTTATGTAGGGGAGCATGGAGTATCTTATGCCGTGTGTATCGGGGTTGTTTCTTAAATATTCTGTAAACGAATTGGCTCTTACGTTGCCTTCTGCCTTCACCTCAATAGGGACGATTTTGCCTTCGTTTTGAATGAGGAAGTCGATTTCCAGCCGTGAGTTTTCTGCGCTGTAATAGTAGATGGAGCCTCTATCCTTGCTTATCAGTTGTTGCAGCACGTATTGTTCTGTGAAACCTCCCTTATATTCTTTTATGGCCTCGTCGCTTACCAACATTTGCGAAGCAGGTATTTCGGACAATGCCCCCAAGAGGCCACAATCACATAGGAACAATTTGAACGCCGAGAAATCTTCGTATGCCTTTAGGGGCATTTGGGCCACCTTGCAACGGTTCACCTTATAAACGAGCCCCGTATCGATAAGCCATTGGATGGCGGTCTCAAACTCTTTTGCGCGACCTCCCTCTTTCAGCACGCCATAGATGAACTTTTTGTTTTCTTTGAAGAGTTGTGCAGGCATACCTTGCCAAACCAGATTGACTCTCGCCACATTTGCCTTGGAGAGGTGTTTGGAGAAGTCGCGGGTGTAATCGAATAAGATCTGTTGTTGGATGGATCGGACCTCCTCTATCCCTTCGTTTTCCACATGAGCAAGCACGGCGGCAGGCATACCGCCGACAAAATAGTATTGGCGCAGGAACTTTTCGTAAGTCTCCTTTAGTGTGTTTATGGATTCGTAGTCTTTTTGGAAGAGGATGTCAACGAGTCTTTTTTGTCCTTTGGCCATCAGGAATTCCTCGAAGTTTAGGGGAAAGACCCGTATCATGTCCACTTTCCCCACGGGAAACGAACTTCCTTGGTGGAGCGAGATGCCCAGCAGGGAACCTGCAACGGCAACATGGTAGTTGGGCGCATCTTCGCAAAAGAATTTCAACCCTTCCAAGACCCTTGGCGATGATTGTATTTCGTCGAAAACGATAAGTGTTTTTTCGGGACGGATATCTTTCCCCCATCGTGCACTGAGTTGTATGAGGATACGTTCAATATCGAAATTGGAGGAGAATATTTTGTTGATTTCCTCATCTTTGTCGCATAGAAAGTAGGCGACATTTTCATAGTTGCGTTTACCGAATTCTTTTAGCAACCATGTCTTGCCAACCTGCCTTGCCCCATTCAAAATGAGGGGCTTTCGGTTCTTTTTTCCTTTCCATTCGATTAACTTGTTCATTATGAGTCTTTCCATACGCCAAATCCGTTTAAAAACAAGGTAAAATTACACTTTTTTGCAGATGTTTTGAGAAAAAATTACACTTTTTTGCAGGTCATTAGACATAACATTACACTTTTTTGCAGATGTTCTGGCCGAAACTTACACTTTTTTGCAGATAAGCGACCTTGGGGTATGGCAATTTTGTCATAAGATTTTGCGAAAAGTGCAGTTTGGGGTCGAAAACATTTTGCGAAAACTGCATTTTGGGGCTAAAAACATTTTGCGAAAAGTGCAGGGTAATTTGAAAGATATTGTTGTTCAGTGAGTTGTGATTTCGGTATTTGACGAGGCGATTTTTGTAATTTAGTGACGCAAAATATATAGCATTGAATGTAGAATATTGGATTTTAAACAGATTTTAAGCATAAACCTTATAATCAATCTCAAAGAATAACGATTTTTTTAATACTTTTGCCAATAAATGATTAGGGTGGGGTTTTTACCCGTTTGTAATTAATACTTGTATGTACATGTGGAGCCGTGGCCAAATTTGAGATTTTCGCCATGGTATTCACCTAAAATTTAGAGAGATGAAGATTGCATTGATAGGATACGGAAAGATGGGTAAGACCATTGAACAGATAGCGAAATCACGTGGACATGAGATTGTTTCAATCATAGATATTGATAATTTGGAGGACTTTAACTCTGCGGCTTTTAAAAGTGCGGATGTGGCTATAGAGTTCTCTCGTCCCGATTCGGCGCTCGCCAATGTAAGGAACTGCTTTAAGGCTGGTGTTCCTGTGGTTTCCGGAACGACGGGTTGGGCTCCTTGCGATTTGAAGGAGGAGATTGACAAGAACGGTTACACGTTGTTTTGGTCTTCCAATTTCAGCATCGGCGTGAATATTTTTATGGCCGTTAACAAATATTTAGCCAAAATCATGAACGGTTTTGACAATTACAACGTTTCTATGAGTGAAGTCCACCATGTCCACAAGTTGGACTGGCCAAGCGGCACGGCCATCACGTTGGCGGACGACATCATTGAGCGAATCGACCGTAAGGCGAAATGGGTGAAGGGTACGCTCACCAGCCCCGATGGAACAGTTTCGGGTTCTACAGCTTGTGCGGCAAATGAGATGCCGGTCAGTTCGATTCGTGAGGGGGAGGTCCCAGGCATTCATACCATCCGTTACGAGAGCGAAGTGGATGTGATCACCATCGACCACAACGCGAAGAGCCGTGCGGGATTTGCCTTGGGTGCTGTCGTGGCGGCTGAGTTTACGGCAGGGAAGAAGGGCTTCCTAGGTATGAATGATATGTTGAAGTTCTAATTGTCTGAAAGGGTGAACAATGGAAACGAAAAAGGATGATTTCTTGAAAAGATTGAAGGCGGCGTCAACAAAACAGTGGTTGAAGTTCCTCTTTGCTGCGCTTGCTTGTGTGCTCTTCTCGATATGGTCGGATGCCTATTGGGTCTTGCTCTTGATCCCTTTATGCTTGGAATTTTATGTGACGAAATATGTGAATTGGGGAAAATGGAAAGATGTGAAGAATCCTGTTTTGCGCTGGTTGGCCGATTGGACGGATTCCATCGTCTTTGCGTTGGTGGCCGTATATGTGATCAACATCTATTTCTTCCAGAACTACAAGATTCCGACTTCCTCTTTGGAAAAGTCTTTGTTGGTGGGTGATATGTTGTTTGTCAGCAAGTTGAGCTACGGACCTCGTACGCCGATAACGCCGATAGCTTTCCCTTTGGCACATAATTCAATTTCTATACCTTTCCCTTTTTCAGGGGAAGATGTTACCATGAAATCCTATCTTGACCATCCTGAATGCGAGTATAAGCGGTTGAAGGGATTCGGACAAGTGGAGCATGATGATATCGTGGTTTTCAACTTTCCAGTTGGCGACACGGTGGCTTTGAAAATGCAGAACCCAGATTATTACAAGTTGGTATATCTCTACGGTCGTGACTTTGTATGGTCGCATCCGGAGAAGTTCGGAGAGATTGTTTATCGTCCGATTGACCGTAGGGAGAACTATGTGAAGCGTGCGGTGGCTTTGCCGGGCGATTCGCTCCAGATAGTGAAGGGGGATGTCTATGTGAATGGAAAAAAGCAGAAGGAGATTCCAGGCTTGCAGTACAACTACTTTGTCGAGATGAAGTCGAAGATAGAGGAGCGTGCTTTCGAGTCGTTGGGTGTCAGCTTAGACGATAGGTTATTGCTTAACCCGAAAAGGGAGGCCTACCAAGCTTTGGCCGATATGGGTTATGATATGGACGAGGATGCGAAGATGAACTACATCTATCGTCTTCCGCTTACGAAAGAGGCGTATACGCGTATCTCCAAGTTTAAGAGTTTGGTTTCAATCAAGAGGGAACCAGAGGGCAGTCTGATGGGAGAGGATAAGACCTTCCCGTTGAACATGAACACGGGGTGGACGAGGGATGATTACGGTCCCATCTGGATTCCGAAGAAGGGAGCGACTGTTCAGCTGACGATTGACAATCTTCCGTTGTATGAGTTGATAATCCGTAACTTTGAGCACAATCAGTTGGAGGTGAAGGACGGAAAGATTCTCATCAATGGCTCTGCTGCTGATTCCTATACGTTTAAATACGATTACTATTGGATGATGGGAGACAATCGCCACAATTCTGCCGATTCCCGCTATTGGGGATTTGTGCCTGAAGACCATATTGTGGGGAAGCCGATCTTTATATGGATGTCGTTTGACAAAGACAAGCCAATCTTTTTTAATCTTCTTTCCGAAATCCGTTGGAATCGTGTTTTCAAAATGGTTCACGAGTAAAAATTGTGGCTTATGAAAAAAGGGTTGTTTTTTGTTTTTGCCTTTTTCCTCCTGTTGATGGCGCAGGGAGCGAACGCTCAACCTCGATACAAACAGGAGGCTGCTTTCCAAGCGGGAGAGGCGGCGGTATATAATATCTATTTCAATTGGGGATTCATCTGGATTCACGCAGGTGACGTTTGCTTCAATGTGAAGGAGAGCCAGAAGAACGGCGAGAAGTGTTTCGACCTTTTCGTGACCGGAAAGACCCGTAGTTCGTTTGACAAGATGTACACGATCCGTGATACGTTCATGTCGCGTATGGATGTGGATTCCTCCCGTCCGTTTTACTACAAGGAGGTGAAGCACGAGGACTCATACTATTGTAATAAACAATACAACTACGTGCACGGGACGGATAGTGCCCAAGTCTATATGGATTTCGTCCGTAATACTAGGCATTGGAAGGATACGGCGGTTGTGGCCAATAATGTCAACGACTTGGTCTCCACGTGTTATAAGTTCCGTAATTTGGATATGCAGACGGTTCCCGTCAATACGCTGGTCGGTTTCAATATGATGTTTGATAGTGAGGTCTATAAGCTCGGTCTGAAATACTGTGGAAAGGAGACCATCAAATTGAAGTCAGGCAAGAAGTACAAGGCACTGAAGTTTGTGCCTAAGTTGATTACGGGTGATTTGTTTAAGAATGAAGATGATATGACGATTTATGTTTCCGACGATGACAACCATGTCCCATTGTTGGTGACAGCCAAAATCAAGGTGGGTTCTATCAAGGCGATGCTCAGCAGCGTGAAGAATACGAAGACTCCGATGTCTTCGGAGCTTGAGTAACGGTAAAAAGCAAGTCGGTTGGAATACATCTATTGTTTTCATAAATAGGATTAGGAATGTCGAAGATATTAATCATAGATGATGAACGAAGTATCCGCAATACGTTGAAGGATATTTTGGAGTTCGAGAAATATACAGTTTCGGTAGCCGAAGACGGGATGAAGGCGTTGGAGATGGTGAAGCAAGAGAAATTCGATTTGATTTTCTGTGACATCAAGATGCCTCAGATTGATGGTATCGAGCTTTTGGAGAGCCTGCATGAG
This sequence comes from Paludibacteraceae bacterium, assembly GCA_017553575.1. Lineage (GTDB taxonomy): Bacteria > Bacteroidota > Bacteroidia > Bacteroidales > Paludibacteraceae > RGIG10190. The sequence continues at coordinate 31,381 of JAFZKQ010000121.1, read as the reverse complement.
TCTTTCCCTGACGTGCCTGTCGTTATGATTTCCGGTCATGGTAATATTGACACGGCGGTGGAGTGTATCAAGAAGGGCGCTTTTGACTTTATTGAGAAGCCGATAGACCTGAATCGCCTTCTGGTATGCGTACGCAATGGCTTGGACCACCAGAATTTGGTGCAACAGACGAAAGTCTTGAAGAAGAAGGTCTCAAAGACCTCCCAAATGATTGGCGAGTCTGCGGCCATGCAGCGTTTGCGTGAGATGATTGCCCGTGTGGCTCCGACGGATGCACGCGTGTTGATTACGGGTGAGAATGGTACGGGAAAGGAAGTCGTTGCCCGTCAGCTTTTTGAGTTGAGCAACAGAGCGAATGCTCCGTTTGTGGAGGTGAACTGTGCGGCTATTCCTTCCGAACTGATAGAGAGTGAGTTGTTCGGTCATGAGAAGGGATCGTTTACCTCAGCCATCAAGCAGCGTATCGGTAAGTTTGAGCAGGCCGACGGAGGAACCATCTTCTTGGACGAGATTGGAGATATGAGCCTATCCGCGCAGACGAAGGTGTTGCGTGTGTTGCAGGAGAAGGAGTTGACGAGGGTAGGAAGCGACAAGAGCATCAAGGTGAATGTCCGTGTCTTTGCCGCCACGAACAAGGATTTGAAAAAGGAGATAGAGAAGGGAACTTTCCGTGAGGACTTGTTCCATCGTCTGAATGTTATTCCGATCCAGATACCGCCGTTGCGCGAGCGTAAGGATGACATTCCGTTGTTGGTCCACTACTTTTGTGAGACGATCTGTGAGGAGCAGGGCGTCCATCTGAAGACCTTTACCGACGATGCGTTGGAAGAGTTGAAGAATTTCAAGTGGACAGGTAACATCCGCGAATTGCGCAATGTCGTAGAGCGTATGATTATCCTCTGTTCGCAGACGATTACGGCAGAGGACGTGAAAGTCTTCGCTGCGCCGGTGTTCCTTTGATTAGAGCTTACGAGATGATATATGGAAGCCGTGGATTTGTGTCCACGGCTTTTTTTGTGATCTATCTTGTTATGAGGAGGGTTCCTCTTCCCCCTCTCAAGTACCGAATAAAGGTTTCGTAGCTTGGGCTCTCCTGCAGTAGTTCGATGTTTCCTACGACGATCATCATCTCTTTGGCTCGGGTAATGGCCACGTTTAGTTTGCGGTCGATGGGTTGCTCTCCGTCGTATTGGATGTTTCCCGCAAGGAAATCGAGCTGGGAATGGGTCCGTATGGTGGTTCCGTAGATGATGACCTCACGTTCACTGCCTTGGTAGCGTTCCACGGTGTCTACGGTGATTCCACGGAGCTCTTCAATCTCCATTCGTTCCAATCCTTGGCGGATGGTGGCGATTTGGGCACGGTAAGGGACGATGATGCCGATGGAGGTGTTTGCGTTGAAAGCCTTTCCCGCTTCTTGGTATAACTCCCATATTTGACGGGTGATTTCGATGATGAGCTTAGCCTCCGCCTTATTTACGTTGTCCGGGGTGTCGTCCTCTATGGTAGGCACGTGGAAGGAGAGAAGACGTTGGTGGATCAATGCTTGTCGCATAGGGTCATCGTAGTTCTTCCCTTTTAATTCATCGAAAAAGAGTTCCTTCCCTTGGTGAGGCAAGGGCACGGGTGAAAGCATCTTCGCATAGTATTGCTGATTGATGAACTCGGAGATGTCGGGGTGCATTCTGCCTTGTCGGTTCAGCAGGTAAACCAAGTCGTTGTTCCCTTTCTGTAAGTTGAGCAGTCGCTCGAAGAAGGAGTTGCGGCAGTTGGTGAGACCGATGGCACGAAGCTCTTCCGATTGCACTTCCGACTCCCGTTCCGTCTGTTGAACGACGGCAGGCAGTTGTTTATGGTCGCCGATAAGGACGAATTTTTGGATGGCTTGTCCGTTCCCTGCTGAGAGGAGTCCGATGAGTTGAGGCTCCAGGATTTGGGAAGCCTCGTCGATGATGGCCAAATCGAACCTTTTGAGTTCGAAGAGGTTGCTGCTGGACGAGATGGCGGCGATGGTGCCTACATATACGCGGTTTTGCTGAAGGGCAGCCTTTATCTCTTCGCTATTGCTTAGTTGGGCTGTTTTGTTCTTCAGGAGGTAACGCGTGTCGAATGATTCGCTGCAGGCGTGTTCGTGACCGATTCGGATGAAGTCTATGCCCTCTTTGATCAGTTTGGAACAGATCTCCTCTACGGCTCTGTTGGTGTAGGAGGTGAGCAGGACGGAGGCTTGCGGATCGCTTAACGTCTCTTTCAAGATGTTGACCAAGGCGAAAGATGTTTTGCCGGTTCCCGGAGGACCGATCACGAGGAAGTAGTCTTCTGCCTGTTTAGCTTTCAGCACCAATTCGTTGAAGGGGCCATACTCACCAGTTAGTTGGATGTCCTGGTTGATGCGTGGTTGGCGTTGATTCAAGATCAAAGCTTTTCGTAGGTCGTTCCTCATGGCGAGGAACGAGAAGAGCTCCTTAAAGCAGACGGAGAACGAAGAGTCGATGAAATCATGCTCCATGGCCCATACATAGCCCTTCTTGGCACGGAAGACATTTTTGTTTCGTTGCGGGGCACGTAGCTTTATGGTGAGTCGTTCTTTGCTGAGTTCCGTAAGGGTGGCACGGAAGACGATGTCGTTGCATAGATTGGCATTCTCGCCTTGTCGGTAAGGATAACAGACGACGATGTCTCCTTTGCGGAAATTGGGCAGGTCGCTCTGCCGCTCTGTCTCTATGCTGAAGTGGACGAACTCTATGCCGTTGGCTTCACCTTGGGTGGAGCTACTCTCTTCCAAATGGAGGTTGAAGTAGGCCGAGCCTTCTTGGGTCCGTTCTTCCATGGAGGTGTTCCATGCTTGGGCGAATCCGTTCTTCGAGAGGTGGTATTCCCGTTCCACGAAGGAGAAAAAGCGGTAGAAGTAGGCTTTTGCCGTGGGTTCAGCCTCTTTTATGGTTTGTAGGATTTGTTCTATATCGGGTCGCTGGTATCGTTCCCATAGCGGACCACTCTTCTGGTTTACGTTCAGGTCATCGGCCGTGATATGTTCCAACATGGTCACTTTCCCTTGCAGTAGCAGGCTCTCCAGATGGGCGATTTGGTTGCGGAGTTGGAGGGCGCTGAAAAGCAGTTTGGGAGCGGGTCCCTCTTTGATGAGGCCGTTCTCTTGGTGTGCTGTTTTCCCCTCTGTCGGATATTTGGAGTAGAGGAGCAGGGCGTTGACCTCGTCGGTGGAGATGCGTTGGTTGTATTTGATCCAAGCCAGATAGAAAAGCATCTGGACGTAATGTTTCTCTTGATGTCCGCCGTTGGGATACCCCCATTTGCCGGACTTTTGTTCGATAAGGAGCCGTTTATCGTCATGTAGGAGGTCCATACGACCTTGCAACCCGAGCATTTCACAGAAGAAGGAGGGCTCCAATAGCGTTTTCTCCGGATCGAAGATTCGTTGTCCGTCTAGTTGCCTTTGGGTGTATATGCTTAAGTTCTGTTGTTGCCTCATGGCCTCTTTGTGGAAATCTTGGCTGCAGAAGTCGGGACAGGTGACGATAGAGAGGGCGTTTTGCCGAAAGAAGCGGGTGACGCTCTCTTTGTAGGACGAAGGGGACTCGTTGTAAACGGCCTCGTCCAGAAATTGGCCGGCCAAGTTTCCGATTAGGATGGGTTGGGAGGCCGCTTTGGGTTTCAATCGTTTGATGAGGTAGGAGAGGGGAGTAAGTCCATACTCCTCGAATGATTCGGCAATCGTGGATATGTCGATCAGGAAATCGGGTTCATAGATGATGAACTCGGGATAAAAAATGCCATTTTCGATTTTCGGGCGAATGAGGTTCAGATGGCAGTTTTTCGACAATAATCTCCCCATATAGGAGAGGTCGCCTGCCAAGTGGTATCTGTTTGCCTCTTCGGGAAGGAAGGCGTAGCATATCTGGATCTCCTCCTCTTCGTCGTCGATTCGGTTGGCGCGGATGAAGCGTTGGTCCCAACTATTTACGATGACTCGGATGCAGTCGGAGAGTGCACGAGTATGGGTGGATGGCCCCTCCTCGAACTCTTCGGGGAGGAGGTTGTTCAAGTAGGCAGGTATCCCTTTGTGGAAGATGCCACTGAAGAATTCCGCAAGGATGCGAATATCCTGTAATTGGTTACGTTTAAGTTCCTCTTCGCTTAGTGTTAATAGGCTTTTGACCTTAGCTCGGAATTGTTTGACAGCATGGTAAGTTCGTCGCGGAATTCGATGTTTTTTGCAGAGGAAATCCATCTTGGCGATAGGGCCGGCAAAGGCAATTTCCTCCCCTTTTGTGCATTCGTCCAAGGCGAGGAAGAAGAGTCGGCGCAAGGTGGTATAGAACCGGTAGGGCGGAAGTTGTCCTATCGTTTCGCAAAGTCTCTTTAAGTCTTGGTAGAGCCTCTCTACGTCGACAATTTGAAGGTTGCTCATAAAATTTCAAAAAAGAAGTTTATCGAAAGGCGAGTCTAAACACCTTTCGGGTCTAAACAAAACTCGGATGGACAAAGGTACGGTTTATTGGTGAAATATGGAAGTATTTTGAATAGGCATCTCGTCCACGGAATTTTCATTTAACTTTTCTAGTAGGGCTGGAAGCCAACCCTACTAGAGACGATACAAAGGCTTACAGTCTTTCCCCCTCGTCTCAGCCATCCACCGACAGCGCCTATCGGTGTAATCGGTTACTAAAAGGATTGGTTTCCAGTCTATGGGATAGGCGTATCGATCGCCTTAATCCCACCAAAAGAACCAGAAGCTCGAGCGGCTAAGAATCTTTTCGAGATGTTTCACTGTGTCATATCCTTGGGTAACGATGTCGGGGCAGAACCCAAGTTGTTCCAGAGCAAGGGAATAGGCATCTTTCTCCTTGACAGGGCGGTCTACATAGTACTGTAGCACATCGCCAGACATAAAGCAAGGGACTGCCCCATATTTTTCAAACCAATACTTGGCGATGCTTCGTTGTTCCATGGGTGAAGGGGATTCGGGGCCACCGAATGGCAGGTAGCAGAAAATATCGTAGGCATTCTTAACGGGCACATCTACCGCTATTAAGTTATCTGTTTTGCCACCTAATTCGATATGTTTTAGCGCCTCGTCTTGCTCCAATTTGACATTGGTGCCGATGATGTCTGTTTCCCAATCAATAGAATCTTCGCTATCGGAATCGCTATAGATCTTTTTCAATTCAGTCAATCGTTCATCAAAAATAGCCCTCGCATCGGTCATTGGCGTGGCCAACCGCTCCTGGATATGGCGCTCCAAATCATCGAGATGTTCATCGAACTCTATGAAGAGATTGTCGGTAAACAGTTCGTCCATCTCGACCAGAACCCGGACGAACCCATTTTGTCGTTGAATGGTGGCATCTTTGATGTATTGTTCGGTCAGGCTCTTCTCCGCGTCGGAGTCGAATTTTCCTAGCAGAGTCACTTTGCATCCTAAGTTTCTTAAGAGGATTATGATTTTCTCATTTCTGTTAGAATCTTGATTCTCTTCCACGTTTGTCTCTTGTGGTTTTTTCTGTAGGATTTGTTTGCTAACAAAGAATATTGCTACAATGGCAACAAGGATGAAAATAATGCTCATATCTGTAGGATTTAATGGTTATATATCGATTTATAGTTTATTGTGTTCCTGTTTTTCCTCTCTATCTTATGCTCTGCTATTTTTTGCATGGCATAGTCGGCCATGATTATCTATACAAGAGGGAATTGTGATAAATCCGACAAACGTCATCATATAATGATTTGTTTCTCCATCTTTCTGCGTACCATAGGATAAGAGGAAGTTTATCCCCTTTTTAATCAGTCATGATACTAGAAAAAACAAATTTAAGAATCGAATAGGAGGTTAATCCCAATAGACGCTCCGATGTTTTATGTTGTAAAAGTAGGAAAAAATATATTCTCTCGCAAAATAGATGTTGAGTTTTTGTTTGTTCAGGTTTCGCAATTTTTTGTCAAAATATGCTTGGTGCCCTTCATCTCACTTTAGTTAATACGAACACTATAAAGCAGCAGATTCAGAGGCCAATCATTGATTCATCGAATTTGGCGGGCACTCGTATTTTTTGGAAAAATCGCCTCAGAAATGTTTTGTTTTTTACGTTTTTATTCTTAACTTCATCAAGCTATTTGGATGGTTTGTTTTTTGTTTATCATCTTGGATATTAGGAAGAACTGAAACATTCTATAAATCGGGTGGGTTCTGGAATTTGATTTTGAGGAGGGCTAATGTCCGGATTGGAAGAGATTCCAACCTCATTGTGAATTTCCAGAACACACCATAAAATAATGCTGAATAATAAAACGGGAGGAGCTATGATGAAGAAATTCTTATTTTTCGCGGCAATCATATTGGGATTTAACAATTTGGTTGAGGCTCAGAGCATCAGTGAGGATGGAGTCTTAACTATTGCCGAAGGCACTACAGCCATTGCAAACAAAGCATATTATGGCAATACGGAAATCAAGAAGGTCGTGATACCTTCTTCTGTAACAAAAATCGGCCAATTGGCTTTCCATAATTGCATTAATCTTGAGGAAGTGGATATTCCTGCTTCGGTTACGACCATTGGGAATGCGGCGTTCCAAAACGATTCATCTCTGACGAAGGTGACGTTGCACGAGGGACTCACGGATTTAAGTTACCGATTGTTCAAGAATACGGCAATTTCGGAGATTGTCATCCCTTCGTCAGTTAAATCTATTGGAAATGAGGTGTTTGCAGGGTGTTGGAATCTTACCGAGATTCGTGTGGACAAGTATTCTGACGCACACGCTCTTTTGAGTGCCGACTCGCGACTTGTATTTACTGACAACGAGCCTGTACGTACCCGTGAGGAGTGGCTGGCTTCGGTCACGTCCGACATATTGGAGGATGGTGTGCTGACTATTGCCGCAGGGGCGACAGAAATAACGGGTAGCAAATATGCGGGTAACAACTCTATCGTGAAGGTCGTCTGCCCTCCTTCGTTGAAGCGAATAAATGCCTATGCTTTCCGTAATTGTAAGAATTTGGAGGAGGTATATTTGGCTGATACCAAGATATTGATGGGCTATGTCTTCAATGGATGCTCCTCGCTTAAGAAAATAGTGGTTTCCGACTCGCTTAGCCAGATCGGAAACATGTGCATTCCTGATGCTACCGAATTGGACTATCCGGAAGGAAGCTGGGCGCAGAATTGGTATGAGACGAAATATTTCTTGACGGTGAATGACACGGCGATTGCAGCCAACAAATACAAAGGGGCTGTTTATAAGAAAGTTACTATTGGCGACAATGTGAAGTCCATCGGTAACAATGCCTTTGCCAACCTCTCTAATTTACAGGAACTCAATATGGGTTCGAACGTCGAGCGTATCGGTAGTAACGCTTTTTCTGGGTGTAAAAAAATCACCTCTGTCGTATTGCCAAGTACTTTGCAGAGTTTGGAAGCCTCGGCTTTCAGCGGATGTTCGTTGTTGGCCAATATCAATTTGCCGTCGAAACTTGAGAGCATAGGTGAGTCTTGTTTCGCAAATACAGCCCTAAAGAGTGCCGATATCCCCAATACGGTCAAGACCGTTGGCGCAAGTGCCTTTAAGGGCTCTTTGGTGGAGTCGGTTACCTTTGGCACAGGAGTCGCAGACATTACGGAGACGGTTTGTTCGCAGTGCCCGAACCTGAAAAGCGTAGTGATCAAAGGTGCCGAGCGGATTACCTCAAACGCATTCAATGGGAGCCCGATGCTGGAATCGGTGACGTTGAACGAGGGTTTGACTTTCATTGGTTGTTATGCCTTCAAAGATTGTGCGGCGCTCTCGTCGATTGAGTTGCCTTCGACCCTCAAAACCATCATGGCGCAGGCCTTTATCGGTACAGGCATTTCGCAGTGCGACCTTCCCGAGGGACTGACAAACGTTAGTGCAAACTCTTTCCCCGAAGGCGTCTTGGCTGGCGACATCACGGATAAGATAGAACTGAAGCCGCTCAACTTGGGCATTACCTTCCCAACCTATCCTTTGGCAGAGGACAAATACGTGGTCAAATCGATGAAATCTCGAGTCATCAACTTGGAGCGCATCACGACCATCACGGCCGATAAGGGCGATTTGGATTGGGCTTACGAGCGTATTAACTTCCCTGAGTGGAATCGTGACTATCAGTGCATTTTGGACATCTTGGGCGGTGGTGCCGACAACTACGAGCTTATCACAAATTCGACAGGCGAGCGTTACATCCGTGCCAGTGTCGGAAGGATTCCTAAGGGAGAATCGCGGACGATTGTCGTGCGCTTCAAGGTCCTTCGTACCCCTACGGAATATAACGGTTACCTCTCCGATACGCCTGTGGACCATTTTGACGATTTTGTGGCGCACTATCTGAAGCCTTCGTCGGAATTGGGTGGAATTGTCAGCGATTCTCCTATTTTTCAGGCTATTGCGGAGGAGAATAAGGCCGTGACAAATTCGCCTGCCGAACTCGCCAAGTTGGCCTACCTCTATCCATGGGATCACATCCGTTTCGAGAAGCCGGGGACGACCCTCGGCCCATTGAAAGCTTTGGAGTTGGGCTATGGCGACTGCACCGAGTTTGCTTCGCTTTTCATCTCGATCTGTCGGGCCAGTGGCATTCCTTCCCGTCACATTGCGGTGGCCACCTACGGGGGCAACGAGCCGTTGGAATTTAATGGGCATAATCACTCTGTGGCGGAGATCTATCTGGAGCCTGTGGGTTGGTTTGCCGTCGATGCAAACTTGGGTGGCGGTAGCCTAGGTGGGCGACATCGCTTCGGTCATGTCACTACGATACAGCTCTATATGCGTCCTGAAGGTGTTAGCTTTGAAAGTTATGCGCCTGCTGTAAGTCCATCCAACCTCCATAAGTATGAGACCACTTGGCGGGCGACGGAGGCCGCTTGTGGGGATCTTCAGCGCATTGTTACCTCGAACGTGCGTAAGGCGGATGCCAAATTGGCTGAGAATCATCCTGTAGAGGGCGTTCCGACCGTCACTTCATATTCCGATGACGAGGCTATGCAGAACATTATCAACTCCAACAACGCACCAAGTGCTTCGGCCTACGAGACTTCGCTCTTGCCTCCTGCGCCAGACTCTACATGTATGATGGTGGATAAATGGGACAATGGAGACTTTGAGACTTCTTTTGCCGAGCGGACGTGGAATTTCTCAGATACGATTCCTTCCATAATCAAGAAGGCGGGAGCTTACAGCATCATTTTTACTTACAAATCAGGTGTGCATAAATTGGTTTTGAAAGATGCTGTGGTGAAGGTGAATGGTGACACGTTGTTGTCGATTCCCGAAGAGCGAAGTGCGACTTTGAATTCGAAAACCATAAAGTATTCCTTCCAATTGGATACCATCCCTTCCTCGTTGATTCTCACGGCGCAAGCCATGACGAGTGGCGGAACCAATTCGATTGGTCTGATTGAGATTAAGGCTGAGTCGGACAGCACGGTTTCAAATCCAGGGGGCGAAACCAAACCGTTACAGACCTTGGCTGTCGGTTCGTGGAAAAAGGATGAGTTCACCACTTCGTTTACTTCTCGGACGTGGGATTTCTCGGATACCCTTCCTGCTATACTTCAAAAGCCGGGCATCTATAGCATTGCCTTCACCTACAAATCAGGAGGGCAGAAACTAGTTTTGAAAGATGCCGTGGTGCGGGCTGATGGAGATACATTGATAGCGGTTCCCGAAGAACGGAGCGCGGGTTCTAGTCCGAAAGAGATAAAGTACACCTTCAAAATCGATTCTGTACCTTCGAGTTTGATTCTTACGGCTTATGCCATGACAAGTGGCGGTACAAACTCGAATGGAGTGATAGAAATTAGGGCCGAACAGGAGGGGACGCCAACCGACTCGATTTCGGAACTGGACGGCACGTTAGCGCATAGAATGTCGATTGAGTCGTGGAAAAAAGGCGATTACACCACCTCCTATACTGATCGGTTCTGGGATTTCTCAAGTTTGGTGCCGACGGTTGTGAAAGCTCCTGGTCCATATAGCATTCTGTTTACCTACAAGGCGGGTGCTCACAAATTGGTTTTGTCTCAAGCGGCCATCAAGGCGGATGGAGTTGTGGTAGATTCCTTCCCTGAAGAGCGGAGTGCTGGGTCTAGCCCGAAGACGATCAAGTATTCGTTTACACTCAATTCTATTCCTAAGAAACTCATACTTACGGCGCGTGGGCGTACTGATGGAGGAAACAACTCGAATGGTGTGATTGAGTTTTTGTCTGGAAACGCCAACGATGTGGTAGTGGATAGTGTGTTGTGGATTGGCGTGGGGAAAACGACGATTGCAAGCAATGCCTACGCAGGGCGGGAAGATTTCAATAAAGTGGTGATTCCAGAAGGGGTCACGATGATTTCTTCCTACGCATTCCGTAACAATCCAAACCTTGTTGAGGTGGTCTTGCCGACGACCTGCACCTCATTGATGGGCTTCGTTTTCCAAAATTGTAGCAGGCTTACCACAATAGACCTATCGCACGTGATCTCTTTTGGCGATTATGTCTTCAATGGATGCAATGCCTTGGCGGATGCTCATTTGAGTGACGAGGTTACGAAGATAGGATGGCTGACATTCCCTGAGTCGACGGTGATCTATTGCAAGGCAGGTGGCATTGTCTATGATTTTGTAAGAAAGAACGGTAGTGAATTTTTCTTGACGGGCTATACGGACGAGTGGCAGGCTATGTTGGATGAGGATCCCGATTTGATTTCTGAGGTCAGACGTTCTTATTTCACATTCGACAAATTGGGTCACCAATGCGAGTGTTACACCAATCGTCCGATGGTGGAAGACAAGGTCCAAGAGCATATCACGCGATTGGTGATCAATTGCCACGGTGCCCCTCCGGGACCTGCCTTTTTCTGCAAGCAGGCGTTTAAACATTTGGGCAAGCAGTGTGACAATGCAAGGGTGATTGCTCCAGCTTTGTTCAACAAGCCTTATTTCCCTGCTGATTCGCCGGATAACGCCATCTGGTTCGACAATGCCCAATATTTGGGTGGCGTAGGTGCCTATACGGGAAGGGGCGAGTACGTCAATATCTCTGCTTATGAGATAATTGATGAGATGGTGCGCAACACGTTGACATCTGGCTATTATCCGAACATCAAGGAAGTTTGGATTGAGGGATTGTCGGCAGGAGGTACGACCATTGCCCATTATTCCATTGTGAATGTTGTCCAAAATGAGTTCCCAGACATCAAGTTCAAATATGTTGCCAAGTGCATTCCAGATTATGTCTATCTCTCGGACGAGCGTGAGGTGGAAATCAGTGAGAATAGGCTTTTGACCTATGATAACTATCCGAACGGTTTGAGTAACATTGGTGACACCACCTATTATCCAGGCAAGATGGGGTTGACGGCGGAGCAGATTGTGGAGCAATTCCGTACGCGTCGCGCTCTATTCATAACAGGAAGCATGGACGATAAGATTGTTGACGATCCATTTGCTCATGGTGACAATTGGGTGGCTCGAAACGAGAACTATCGTGTTCATCTGAACAGAGTATACGGCACGGAGAACCGAACCCAGTTTACCTACATTGTGAAGGGTAGGGGGCATGTTGATTTGGGGGATACGCACGTAGTCCAAGATTTCCTTTGGACGGACACGATTCCTCAGGCACTCATTGACGAGATGAATTACCAAGCCCCAATATTCGATACGGGTTATGTGGCTGCCAACATCGTATTCCCTGCCAAAGTGACTCCGACAGATGAGCAGTTGGTGATCCGTCATAAACAGGATTCGAATTATATTTTGGCTCCGGGCGGAACCTATAAGATGGGTGATACCCGAGGGAAAGGCAGTAAGGCAGAGCAACCTGTCCATAGCGAGACGGTGAAGGATTTCTTGATACGGAAATATCTGGTCACTCAAGAATACTACAACGAGGTGATGGGCAAGAGTTCGGACTTTGAGGGCACAAATGGACAGAAACCGGCGGTGGTTAACTGGTATGCCGCTTGTGAGTTCTGCAACAAGTTGAGTGTGCGGGAGGGATTGACTCCTGCTTATTATATCGACAAAAAGACGGAAGATCCGACCAATAGGAAACGTTATGCTAGCGTCTCTTGGCTTATTGCGATGAATCCTGATGCCAACGGTTACCGCTTGCCTCTGGAAGCCGAATGGGAGTATGCTGCCCGTGCTGATGTTGATTCGCTTTATCCGGGGACAGATGGAACTGGTCCTGGCGAGGGCAAGAATGGTACGGGGGTAGATTTCTATGCATGGTATTGGAAGAACTCCGGTGATAAATACCTCGGTGGCTTGGAGTCGCAATGGAACTGGAACATCATTGGACCGAACAATGCGACGACGCACCCTGTCGGACAGAAGAAACCGAACAGATGGGGACTCTACGATATGGCAGGCAATGCCATGGAGTGGTGTTTTGAATGGTATTCCAATAACTACGAGGAGCCTAACAACATTGGCTATTACAAAGTCTTGAGAGGAGGCGATTATCGAGCCTATCGTACGGGCCTCCGTGTTTCGGCACGTTCGGCAAAGCAACCGTCGAAGGGAGGAGCCATAAGGCTTGTACGGAAGGCCTCTCCAGGCGACGAGGCAATTTATGAGGTAGCCCAGAAAGACACAAGCGGTGCCAATTCGGTGATTATGGATGAGGCTTCTGTGGTGGGTATTAATTGTTATGTTTCGGGTCGTACCATCGTAGTGGAAAACGCCAATGCCGATATCTGCGTTTATGATATTTCGGGCAGGTTGGTGGCTTGTAGCGACAAGGTAGGCATTGTCACAATCCCTGTTCCAAAACCAGACGTATATGTTGTAGAGATGGGTGGTGTGTCGCAAAAGCTGGTCGTAAAATAAGTGGCAACTAATTAAGATGTAGGGTATGGGAAGGTTATTAATCATGATATTGACGTGCCTGTTGACGGCGCTTCCGCTGTCGGCTCAGACAGAACAACTGGGCAAATGGGCGACGGACGAGTTCACCACGGAGTGGGCAGAGCACGTATGGGAGTTTGATGCCTCAAAATTTGTGGAGGGGAAAAATTGCATCAAATTCACCTATACAAGCGGTGCACATAAACTGTGCCTTAAGGACGTGAATATCGTTGCCGACGGGAAAACGGTGTTGACGGACAGTGTGGAATTGTCCGCTGGATCGAATCCGAAAAGTGCGATTTATGTCTTCAACCTTGATGCGGCACCCAATACCCTCATCCTTACGGCCAATGTCCGCACGGCAGGCGGCACGAACTCTAACGGTACAATCACGGGAGGCCTTTATGAACCCGAGCCGAGAGTGGAAGCCAATTCGCAATCATGGAACTCGGGCGATTTCATGACCAATTGGAAGGAGTACTTCTGGGAGTTTGATGCCTCAAGTTTTGTTAAGGGTAGCAATACTATCACGTTTTTATATACAAGTGGCTCGAACAAACTCTGTCTTAAGGATGTGAATGTCATAGCCGACGGTAAGTGTGTGTTGGCGGACAGTGCGGAGATGTCCGCAGGGACGAATCCGAAGAGTATAACTTATCTCTTCGATCTTGATGCCGTTCCAACAACGCTCACGCTTACGGCAGCGGCTCGCACGGTAGGAGGTACGAGTTCCAAAGGAATCATATACATAAACGGTGTCTTATATATTCCCGAAGGCACTACGGAAATCGGAGGCAGTGCCTATTATGGAAATAAAACTCTCAAGAAAGTGGTGATTCCTTCCACGGTGACAAAAATCGGCAGTCTTGCCTTCCATAGTTGTACTAATCTTGAAGAAGTGTATATTCCATCTTCGGTGACAACAATCGGGAATGCAGCGTTCCAAAACGATTCGGCGCTGACGAAAGTGACGCTACATGAGGGGCTAACGAATATGCCATATCGACTTTTTAAAGGGACCTCGATTCGTGAGATCACGATTCCGTCAACAGTGACGGAATTTGGCTCGGAACTTTTTTCTGATAGTTTGACTGTGATTCGGGTGGACAAATATTCCGATGCCCATGCCTTTTTCTCTTTCGACAAGCGACTTACATTCACCGACAACGAGCCCGTACAGAGCTTTGAGCAGTGGCTTACTTCTGCACGGTATGATATATTGGAGGATAGTGTTTTATATATAAAACCAGGCACTACGGCGATAAAGGCAAATGCCTATAAGGGGAATGCAAGGATAAAGCGAGTTGTTTTCCCAGCCACCGCTACTGTGACAGAGATAGGCAAGCAGGCCTTCGCTGATTGTGGAAGTCTTGAGGAGATAGACATTCCATCATCGGTGACAACTATCGGAGAGTCGGTGTTCCAAAACGATTCGTTGTTGACGAAAGTGACGTTGCATGAGGGCCTGACGAATATGCCTTATCGTCTTTTTAGAAAAACGGCGATTCGAGAAATTACCATCCCATCCACAGTGACGGAATTAGGCTCGGAAATCTTTTCTTTGTGCGATAGCCTGACTGAGATACGGGTGGACAAGTATTCAGAGGCCCATGCTTTTTTCTCTTTCGACAAGCGGCTTACACTCATCGGCAATGATCCCGTACAGAGCTTTGAGCAGTGGCTTGCTTCTGCACGGTATGATATATTGGAGGATAGTGTTTTATATATAAAACCAGGCACTACGGCGATAAAGGCAAATGCCTATAAGGGGAATGCAAGGATAAAACGAGTTGTTTTCCCAGCCACCGCTACTGTAACAGAGATAGGCAAGCAGGCCTTCGCTGATTGTGGAAGTCTTGAGGAGATCGATATTCCTTCTTCTGTAACAACGATCGGAGATGCTACATTTCAGAATTGCACGTCGCTGACAAGGGTGTCGTTGCCAGAGGAGCTTACCAGCCTAAATGCTCGTTTGTTTAAGGGGGCTGCAATTCGAGAGATTACCATTCCATCGACTGTGACAATGGCTGGTAACGAGGCGTTTAGTGGTTGTGATTCTCTTCGACATATTTATTTGACGACGAACATTGAGGATTGGGGAAAGTCGACTTTTCCAATAGCCGGAAACCTAGTATTTCATTTTGTGGATATTGATGAGGTATCTGTTGTCGCTGGTTCTGTGTGTTATACAAAAGAGGGTTCGAAAATGGAGGAGATCGCCTCTTTGCTTGGTATCAAAAAGGTCAAAACAAATCCGTTTTTAGAGTTGTTGATAGCGGACTCTTTGTCGGATGGTCAATATGAGTACTATACGATGATACAAAAAATGTCCTTGGGAACTTTTGTTCGTTCCATTGAAGGCAATCCTTTCCCTTCGTCGCTAATCTCTTTACGGAATTACAATAATCCTTATGTGGATGAATGGGTAATGTCGCATGGCTGGTATCTCGTCAACGTCACCGACACGTATAGGGAGTACTCCAAGAATAAAGAAGAGGAGTTGGTGCGGCCCTCTTATATGACCGATGGCGATGAATATTGGAGCGGTAGGCAATATAAGTTTGACGATTCGGAAGTTAAACTAATAGGGAAGGAACGTGATACGCTCCATTCTGTTTATGGCAAGAAATATAGTGCTAATAAAGAACGGCAGAATTATTATCAGGTTTCAGCCGTTTCGAACTCTTATTTGACGGAGGTTGACAATAATTTGTTGATGTTGGTTAATGTGGGTGACAGTATCTTGATTGAATATTTTACTTCGCAGTTCGAGAGTGTGGCTACGAAAAAGATTGCTCGTGAACTTCCTTCTTTTGGAGGCTTCTTTGCATCGAGGAATGGCTCTTTTTATGTGGTTCAGGGTCAGAATAATTCAGCCGATTCCGACGAGGTGGAGACGTTTAGGATTATTCAATACGACAAGGATTGGAATCGGGTCAATGCCCTTTCTTTGTTTGGTTGTAATACAAGCCAACCATTTTCAGCTTCTCAGCTTACGATGATGGAAAGCGATGATTTTCTGTTTGTACGAACTGCCCATGGTATGTATAAGGGCTCCGACGGCGTGTCGCATCAAGCGAATGTCTTTTTGGATATAGATAAGAGGGACTTATCTTTAGTCTACAAGCAAACAGGCTTAGGTGGAAGTTATATACAATATGCGAGTCATTCCTTTAACCAACTACAGACAACTAAAAATGGATTTTATGCGGGGCTTGATCATGGGGATGCTTATCCGCGAGCCATTATTATAGGGAAAAACAAAAATCCGATAAGTGAAAATGTGGCAGGTTCTTATTACTCGACAAGAGTTTGCAATTTCCCAGGAGAGATAGGCGACAATTATACAGGAGCGAGTGTTGGAGGATTTACAAGTTCTGAAACGCACTTCTTGACTGCATACGTGATGGTTGACACTGCTCACTTTAAGGAGTTCAGTAATCCTACCCGTAATTTGTACATAACAGCAACTCCTGATTTGCCAGATGGATTTGGTGAACATATCCATAGGCAGGTTACTACTTATCCAGAGGGCTCAGAGTCGGTACGTACGCCTCACTTGGTGAAATATGGGAAAGATGATTTCTTGCTTCTTTGGTCGATGGGTGACGAGGTGTTTTACATGCATGTAGGGGGTGACGGAACTTTGGGTGAACAATATTCGTTTGAGGGACATCTCTCAAGTTGTGTCCCTATTTTGTATAATGGCTATGTGACGTGGTACGTGACTGATGGTAAAAAGTTGACGTTTTATAGGATAGACACAAAGGATATTTCAAAGAATGAAACTTTGGAGAAGTCAGAAGTTGAATGGTGTTCCTTGAAGGAAATTGTCTGTATGGATACGATAGAGTCGCCTTCCTCGATTGCTTTCCAAGATTTATATCCAAATGTACAGAGTGTCATCGTTGATGGTTCAGTGTCGTGCATTAGTTCACGGGCATTTCAAGGAGCCCAAAATCTCACTAAGGTGGTAATCGAGTCCGGTGTGCGAAAAATCGACAACAATGCCTTCCAGAACACAGGTATTGAAAGAATAGAGGTTCCAGAGAGTGTCACAACTTTCGGAAAATCAGTCACCTCGAAGAATGTGGTGTGGGTGGTGAAGTATGGCTCTGCTGCCTTCTATTATGCGATGGATAACAATTATCCGATAGAACTTTTGCCTGAGCCAGAGGAGGAGATCGTGGCAAAGATCATGGAGGATGGGGCGAATGCTGATTCGGCATCGACTATAGGTTGGGAGACGGGCGATTTCTTGTCGACCAATGTCCGCCGTCGTTGGGATTTTTCGGATGCGCTCAAGGGTGGTGGCGATTACAAGATAACGTTCAAATATACAAGAGGTGCATGTCGTCTTTGCTTGGCGGATGCGCTTTTTGTCGCAGACGGGACGGCTATCTCCTACATTCCGGAAATGCGTTCAGCAGGATCCAATCCTCGCCAGATCGTTTATGAGATTACGGTTCCTGCGGGCACGGAGAAATTAGAACTCTACGCATTGGCTAAAACGGGCGGTGGTACGGAATCCTACGGAACGATAAAGGTGGATTATCTGGGTGGATCTAATGCTGTTGGCGATTTTCAATCGATTGTTTGTCAAAACATCTACACCCTTCCCCGCACCATCGTGGTGGAAAACGCCACCTCGGCTATCCGCGTCTATGATTCAATGGGTCGTTTGATCGCCCGTAGAGACGATGTGCACATCGTCTCTACAATAGATGTCAAAGATTCTGGTGTTTATATCGTAGAAATAGGTGGGGTGTCGCAAAAGGTGCGGGTAGAATAGCGGGATTTGAAAAGATGCGGATTATGATAAGAAGGTTGCTTTTGATAGGGATGTGGATGGTGACGGCTATTCATTTGTCGGCCCAGGTGTGCGAATGGAAGTCGGGCGAGTTTACTGCCGAGTGGACGGAGCATGTGTGGAATTTTGATGTCTCAAATTTTGTAGAGGGTGAGAATTCCATTACCTTTTTATACACAAGTGGTTCGAACAAGCTTTGCCTTAAAGATGTGAATATTGTAGCTGACGGTAGGATGGTTTGGTCGGATACTACAGAAATGTCAGCAGGAACGAATCCGAAAAGCGCAGTTTGTCGCTTCTCTCTTGAATCTATGCCGAAGGAACTTACTCTTACGGCAAATGTCCGTACTTTAGGCGGAACAAATTCCAACGGAGTTATATATATAAACGGTTTTTTGATTATTCCCGAAGGAACAACCGAAATAAGGGGCAGTCAATTCCGTGGCCAGACGGATCTATCGTCGGTTCAATTTCCTTCCTCGTTGAAGTCGATAGGTGGAAATGCTTTTAGGGAGACGGCTCTTGTCTCTGCGGTTTTGCCCGAAGGTCTTGAATCTATCGGAACTTATGCATTTTATGATTGTCATGATTTGGAGGTAATATCATTTCCCGGAACACTTCTCTCCATCCCAGCTTCTTGTTTTACAAATGCTACAAGTCTTAAAGAAGTCGTTATAAATGAGGGAGTTTCAGAGATTGAGGAGTATGCCTTCAACAACAATTCTTCGCTTTCAAAGGTGCACATTCCGGCGAGTGTGAAGAAAATTGGAGATATGGCTTTCCGAAATTGTGTAGGGATTGAGGAACTTGTGCTGGAAGAGGGGATTGAGGAGATTGGAAGGGAGGCCTTTTCTTCGTGTGGTATGCTTTCTAAAGTTGAGATACCTGAAAGTGTGAAAAGCATAGGTTATGTGGCGTTCCCTCAAAAAGCGACACTCATTGTCACGGCTGGTTCCGAGGCTCATAAATATGCGGTGGAGTATGGTTACAAATACGAAACCATTGGTGAGGGCGAATTGAATTTTGAAGAATTGGCATTGACGACGAATAAGTTGTTGGCAAACAATGAGTTTATGCATTACGCCAACGTTCGCACTCCACATTCAGCGCAGGCGTATGTCGTCGGCGACAAAGGCTCTGGCGGTGGAGTGGTCTTTTTTGCGGATGAGTCGAATAACACCTATCTTGAAGTAAAACGGATAGAGGGAACTCTCGATTGGGCTACTGCTACAATGATGGCTTTGGACGAAAAAGGAGGTGGTTTTTCCGATTGGCGACTACCTTCATCCGAGGAGTTGGAGTTGATTTATAACGAAAGGGAGAATCTTGGAATTGATTTTGGCACGATGCGTTATTGGTCGTTGACGCGTGACGGATTGAAAAATACGCCGTATGTTTGGTTCTTGGATTTTTCTGACGGAAAATCTTACCACAATGCGGCAGCAGGACTTTCGGCGCAATACGGTGTGGTTCTTGTCCGCACGATTTCCGAAAATCTTGTGGTGGAATCGGACGGCAACCGTTACGAACTTAGCCCCTATCTGGGAATGTGGAACCATGCGGATGCGCTTGTGGTCGCTGAAGCCTATTCGGAGTTGACAGGCGAGGAATGGTCGTTGCCGACAGCAAATCAAATGGCGGTTTTCAATCGATTGCAGGTGGTTTCGGCACCACACAATGGTGTTTATTGGATGAACGGCGGAGATGATGAGAATTCTTCTTATTTCGATTTGTCGAGTGGCATATATGGTAGTAGTGCATCGAGGAAGGTTCGGTATGTTCGTTTGGTGAAGGTTTCAAATGCTTCTGATGTAACTGATTTCGTATATTTGCACCTGAAAACCCATTGGAACCAGAATGGTGACTATCGGCTTGCTTTTACGGACGATACTTATATGGGTTGTGGCAACCTTGCGATTGCGCAGATCCTTTTGTATCATCATCTTTTGCCTAAGAGTATGACGGTTGACCTCTCGAAAGTTGAGTGCGAATTGACGGAAACAACTCCACAAGAGAACAAATTGGAAACGTCTCGCTATATTTATGCCGTTTCATCGAAGAAAGTGGTTGAAAACTTTGATGTGGAACGTAGGGCTTTTGCTTATCCGACGGAATTGGGGAAGGTCGAAATGGAACGCTTAATTGTAGAAGAATTGGCAGGCAATCGTCCTATGATGTTGCATTGCTACACGGCTGATAAAAGTAGTGACCATGCCATGGTGCTTGATGGCGCAAGGTTTGTGGATGGACGTTTGCAGGTCCATCTGCTTTTCGGCTGGAGGGGCGACTATGACGGTTGGTTATATTTATGGGAGCCGATAAACACCACGATGATAAATCTCGACAATGAGTATCGTGGAATTGAAACCTATCTTCCGATGAATGATAATGCTGTCGTTGACAACCAGTCAAATGGCGATATTACCCTCTATACCCTCCCTCACACCATCGTGGTGGAAAATGCCACCTCGGCTATCCGCGTTTATGATTCAATGGGTCGTTTGATCGCCCGTAGAGACGATGTGCACATCGTCTCTACAATAGATGTCAAAGATTCTGGTGTTTATATCGTAGAAATAGGTGGCGTGTCACAAAAGGTTTTGGTTGAATGATTAAAAACATGAATTATGTATAGGAGTCGAAGAGAAAGATATTTGTGGCGGTATGATCCGATGAAAAATCCTGACAACCATGCGATTGTAAGGGGTCGTTGGATAATGGTGATTGGTAAAAAACGCTATGTGGGAATCCTGTTTATTCTTATTGGGGTCTTTGGTGGCGTGATGTCTGCGTTCTCATTCCCCCTCCTTTTGCTGAATAGATTATATTCGGAATTTACTTCGCCCATCCTTATTGAGAGTGAACCCTATTATATATTCTTTTTCGTTTTCTGCCTTTCCTTTACGTTTCTCTTCCTCTATTTTGGGGTCTATATGGCAGCGAACAAGATAATAACGATGACTTGGATTTGGCATCTTGAGGTAGATTTGACTTCTCTTCAGAAGATGTATATAGTAATGCCAAAGCCTAAAGAGAAGGATATGCAGATGCCTGAAAATAAGGAGAGGCGTTCGTTTAAAAGGCGGTTCTATTTGCTCCTTATTTTGGGATTGACTGTTTTTTCGTTCGGATTTCCCACTGCGATAATGTGTTACCACGATAGTGAAATTCTCTCTTTGATTATAGGCTATTTGTCTCTTTGTGTGAGTGTTGCACTCTGTTGGGGCGGATTCCTCGTGCTCCGGGAGGCAAAGCGGAGGGGACTCAAGATAGTGGATGAGTTCGACGATGAAATTAATAGGGTCATTTCCGTGGAACCGAGGCGGGAGGAAAACCGCATGATGAATAGGCGTATGTTCCTTCGTAAGCATGGGAAGTTGCCTTTGGAAACTTCATCTCAAGAGCCCTATGTAAATTCGAAAGACAATCCACAATCGTCAGAGTTGTCGGACGAACTCAAACAGTCATCGCTTTTGGAGCCGAAGGGAAAGGAAGAACCTGTTCGGGAATGGGGGCATTATGTGTGGATTTCGGTTTTGGGTGTGGCTATCCTTATCGGAAGTTCCGCAATGGCCATTTGGCATATCGGCAAACTGCATGACGGGCTTCATTTCCCAATAGAGGCGGAGGTGGAGACCGCTGGTTGGAATAAGGTGGATCTGAAGTGGGAGGGGGAAGATCTACAGGCCGATGAGGAGGGTAATATCAGTAGAGTGGCCGTAAATACGGGTCAAACTGTAACTGTTTCGCCGTTTTTTGCCTTGATCCATCCCCGCAAGGTTACGATCTACTATAATGCAATTTACAGCACGGTTCACTTCTGGGGAGATTATTGGCTTTTGCCGTTCCTTTTGGGCTTTGGGCTGGTTGTGTATGGATCTTTTGGAAAACGTATACGTCCAAAAAACAAGAAGGGGGCGAATTTTTAGAATCCATCGCAAAAGAGAGGGCTATTTTTTGCATAAATCGTGGATTTTGCCGAATATTGCACTATCAGATCAAAACACCCGTAGAGGGGCAATTTCCAGAGATTCGGAATCGATAAAGAGTTGAAAGTGTGGGAATTGAAAAAATAGTGTAGATATTATGGCTAAGGTAGAGACTCCGTTGATGAAGCAGTATTACGAGATGAAGGCAAAACATCCGGATGCTGTTCTTCTTTTTCGTGTGGGTGACTTTTATGAGACGTTTTCGGATGATGCCATCAAGGCGTCTGAAATCTTGGGAATAACGCTTACGCGTAGGGCTAACGGTTCTGCTTCGTCTGTCGAGTTGGCAGGTTTCCCCCATCATGCGTTGGATACTTATCTACCGAAATTGGTGCGTGCGGGACAGCGCGTGGCGATTTGCGACCAACTGGAGGATCCGAAACTGACGAAGACCTTGGTGAAAAGAGGAATCACCGAGTTGGTGACTCCGGGTGTCTCTATCAATGATAACATACTGAATTACAAAGAGAATAACTTTTTGGCTTCTGTCCATCTCTCGAAAAAGAGTGCGGGTGTGGCTTTCTTGGATATCTCAACGGGTGAGTTCCTGACGGCGGAGGGTCCCTTCGATTACGTAGATAAACTCTTGAATAGCATGTCGCCCAAGGAGGTGCTCTATGAACGTGGCAAACGTGCCCTTTTTGAAGAGCATTTCGGCTCGAAATATTATACCTTTGAGATGGATGATTGGGTCTATACCTCCGAGTCGGCCAACGACCGCCTGTTGAAGCATTTCCAGACCAAGAACTTGAAGGGATTCGGTGTCCAGAATCTGGAGTTGGGCATCATCGCCTCTGGAGCGATTCTCCACTATATGGATATTACGCAGCATTTCCAGTTGGGGCATATCACACACCTCTCCCGTATTGAGGAGGATCGTTATGTGTGGTTGGATCAATTCACCATCCGCAACTTGGAGTTGTACGGAACGATCCACGAAGGGGGACAGACGTTGGCGGGCATTCTCGACAATACGATTACGCCGATGGGAGCGCGTTTGCTCCGTCGTTGGATAGCCTTCCCGTTGAAGGATGTGAAGCCGATCAATGAGCGGTTGGATATCGTGGAGAGTTTCTTCCGCCACATAGATTTGAAGACGCTCTTAAACGAGAATCTCTCTACTATCGGTGACTTGGAACGTATCATCTCCAAAGTGGCTGTCGGACGTGTCACGCCTCGTGAGGTGGTGCAGTTGAAGGTGGCCTTGACTTCCATCCTTCCGATTAAGGAGGCTTGCTTGGCGAGCGATAACGAAGGGTTGAGGCGTATAGGAGAACAGTTGAATCCTTGTCCGACCATCCGGGAGAAGATTGAAAAAGTGATTGTCAACGACCCTTCCAACATGCTGAATAAAGGCGGTGTTGTGGCGGATGGCGTTAACGAGGAGTTGGACGAACTGCGTAAGATTGCTCATTCCGGCAAGGGATACCTCTTGCAGATCCAACAGCGTGAATCGGATGCGACGGGCATTCCAAGCTTGAAGATCAGCTATAACAATGTCTTCGGTTACTACATCGAGGTGCGCAATACGCACAAGGACAAGGTGCCTGAAACGTGGATCAGGAAGCAGACGCTTACAAATGCGGAGCGATACATCACGCAGGAGTTGAAAGAATACGAAGAGAAGATTTTGGGAGCGGAAGACAAAATTTTGGCTCTCGAAGCGAAGATATACAACGATTTAGTTCTGGAGTTGGCAGAATATATCCCAGCTATCCAGGTCAATTCCAATCTTTTGGCGCAGGTGGATTGCCTACTCTCTTTCGCCAAAGTTTCTGCTGCCAATAAATATGTGCGTGCAGAGGTGAACGAGAGCGATATCATTGATATTCACCAAGGTCGTCACCCTGTGATAGAGAAGCAGTTGCCGATAGGGGAGTCGTACATTGCCAACGACCTCTTTTTGGATAGCAATTCCCAGCAGATCATCATGATTACGGGACCGAACATGGCGGGTAAGTCGGCTTTGCTTCGACAGACGGCCTTGATTGTCCTCATGGCGCAAGTGGGATGCTTCGTTCCGGCCGAGTCGGCGAAGATTGGTGTGGTGGATAAGATCTTCACGCGTGTGGGAGCTTCGGACAACATATCCATGGGCGAGTCCACCTTTATGGTCGAAATGAACGAGGCGGCGAGCATCATCAACAACCTCTCCCAACGGAGTTTGGTCCTTTTCGACGAGTTGGGTCGAGGCACGAGTACTTATGATGGTATCTCCATCGCTTGGGCTATCGTGGAGCATATCCACGAACATCCGAAGGCCAAGGCGAAAACCCTCTTTGCGACACACTACCATGAATTGAATGAGATGGAGAAGACCTATTCCCGCATTAAGAATTATAATGTTTCGGTGAAGGAAGTGGACGGAAAGGTCATCTTCTTGCGTAAACTGCAAAAGGGAGGAAGCGAGCATAGTTTCGGTATCCATGTGGCGAAATTGGCTGGTCTTCCGCAAAGCGTGGTCAAGCGTGCCAACGAGATTCTGAAGCAGTTGGAAGACAATAATCGCGATAATGGGGAGATCTCTAAACCCGTAAAGAATATCGCAGAACACAAGGAAGGCTATCAATTGAGTATCTTCCAGTTGGATGATCCGGTCCTCTCCCAAGTGCGGGATGAAATCGTCAATTTGGATGTCAACAATCTGACACCGTTGGAGGCTTTGAACAAGTTGAATGATATAAAACGCATCGTGACGGGGAAAAGTTGAGGATAGATTAAAAGTTAAGAGAAGGAATGCACTCTGTTTTCATAGCCCTGCGCCTTGGCGTGGGGTTTTGTTTTGTCTTAATTTATTTTTTACACGGCACTTATTTTGTAACTTTGCACGTTTTCGGAAACTCATCCTAAAACAAAGAAAAGGGTATCAATCAATAAGAATGGGGTGTCTCACCCCGCTCATGGTAGTTTATGGAGAATAAGATAAAGGAGGAAGCCTTGGAGACGGGCCGTATTGAGGTCTATGGTGCAAGAGTCCACAACCTTAAGAATGTTGATGTTTCCATTCCTCGTAACAAGATTACGGTTATGACGGGTTTGAGTGGTAGTGGAAAATCTTCATTGGCATTCGATACCATATTTGCTGAAGGTCAGCGTCGTTATATTGATACCTTTTCTGCCTATGCCCGCAATTTCTTGGGAAATATAGAGCGTCCGGATGTCGATAAGATAACAGGACTTAGTCCGGTCATCTCCATCGAACAGAAGACGACGAATAAGAATCCTCGATCCACTGTCGGAACAACGACGGAGATCTACGATTTCCTACGTCTTCTTTATGCGAGGGCGGGTGAAGCCTACTCCTATGTCACGGGAGAGAAGATGGTGAAATACACGGAGGAACAGATTCTTCAATTGATTGAGCAGGACTATTCTGGCGAAGCGATCTATATTTTGGCTCCAAAGGTCAAATCCCGAAAAGGTCATTACAAGGAACTCTTCGAAGACATTCGTCGCAGGGGCTATCTGATGGTTCGTGTGGATGGTGAGATTCTCGAAATCATGCACGGCATGAAGGTCGACAGATACAAGAACCACAACATCGAGGTGGTGATAGATAAGTTGACGGTCTCCGAGAAGGATGCCAAGCGCCTTCGTGATTCGGTGCGTGTCGCCATGAAGCAGGGCGGAGGCTCTATTATCATCATGAAGAAGTCTGATCAATCGATCCGTTATTTCAGTAAGATGCTGATGTGTCCTACTTCCGGCATCTCCTATAACGAGCCTGCACCACACAATTTCTCGTTCAACTCACCTTTCGGCTATTGCCCTAAGTGTAAGGGTTTGGGCATGGTGACGGAGATTGATATTGAAAAGATAATTCCCAACAGGGAGGAGAGCATCTATAATGGGGCAATCGTTCCTTTGGGAAAATATAAGAAATCACTCTTTTTTGGACAGTTGGAGGTGATTGCCGAGCGATATGGCTTTTCGCTGAAAGATCCTGTCTCTAAGATACCGGAAGAGGCTTTGGATATTATCCTGAATGGTAGCGAAGACCGGATAGCCGTGAAGAACACCGCTTTGGGCTCTTCTAACTATGCCTACGCCTTCGAGGGCGTCTTTCGTTACGTGGAGATGCAACAGGACGGCGAGGCTTCCGCAACGGCTCAGAAATGGGCGGAACAATTCAGTAAGACGGTTGTCTGTCCTGAATGTGGGGGAGCCCGATTGAACCGCGAGGCGTTGAATTTCCGTATAGACGGGAAGAATATCTCCGACTTGGCAAAGATGGATATGCTTGAGCTGAATGCTTGGATTGACGGTTTGGAGGAACGGTTGTCCGGTAAGCAGGTGGTGATAGCGACAGAAATTTTGAAGGAGATACGAAACAGAATCGGCTTCTTGTTGGATGTCGGGTTGAGTTATCTCTCCCTCAACCGTGCTTCCATGTCCTTGTCGGGCGGTGAGAGTCAGCGTATTCGATTGGCTACGCAGATTGGTTCTCAACTGGTGAATGTCTTGTATATCTTGGATGAGCCAAGTATCGGATTGCACCAGCGAGACAATGTACGGTTGATAAACTCCTTGAAGAAATTGAGGGACATCGGAAACTCTGTCATTGTGGTGGAGCACGATAAGGATATGATGCTGAATGCCGATTACGTGGTGGATTTAGGTCCGAAAGCGGGGCGTCATGGCGGTGAGATTGTCTTTGCGGGAACACCGGAGGAGATGTTGAAGACGCATACGATGACGGCCGACTATTTGAACGGCTTCCGTAAGATAGAGGTGCCAACCGAGAAACGTCCCGGAAACGGAAAATACATCGTTTTGAAGGGCGCGCGGGGCAACAACTTGAAGGGTGTGGATGTCACCTTCCCTTTGGGTAAGTTCATTTGTGTCACGGGCGTTTCTGGAAGCGGAAAATCCTCGTTGGTGAATAGTACTTTGCAACCGATTCTCAGTCAGCATTTTTATCGTTCCTTGCAGGATCCGTTGCCTTACGATTCGATCGAAGGCATAGAGAACATCGACAAGGTGATCACGGTGGACCAGTCGCCTATCGGGCGGACGCCACGATCCAATCCGGCAACCTATACTGATTTGTTTAGCGACATTCGAAACCTGTTTGTCTCTCTCCCAGAGTCAAAGATGCGGGGATATAAGCCAGGACGATTCTCTTTCAATGTGAAGGGAGGCCGTTGCGAGACTTGTTGCGGAAATGGCTATAAGACGATAGAGATGAACTTTTTGCCGGATGTCTATGTCCCTTGTGAAGATTGTCACGGTAAGCGCTACAATCGGGAGACGTTGGAGGTCCGTTACAAAGGTAAATCGATTGCCGATGTGTTGGACATGACCATCAATCAGGCTGTGGAGTTTTTCGAGAACATTCCGTCGATTCTCACGAAGGTGAAGACGTTGCAGAGCATAGGGTTGGGGTACATCAAGTTGGGACAACCCTCTACGACGTTGTCGGGAGGTGAGAGCCAACGAATCAAGTTGGCTACGGAGTTGATGCGTCGGGATACGGGCAATACGCTCTATATCTTGGACGAGCCGACTACGGGATTGCATTTTGAGGATATCCGTATTCTTTTGGATGTGCTGAATAAATTGGCCGATAAGGGGAATACGATTCTTGTGATAGAGCATAACATGGATGTTGTCAAGGTGGCAGATTATCTGATTGATGTCGGCCCCGATGGAGGTCGTTCGGGCGGTCAAATCGTATGTCAAGGCACCCCTGAAGAGGTGGCTATGTCTCCCGATAGCATTACGGGTAAATTCCTGAAGGAGGAATTGGAGGGGAATTGAAAATCAAGGCATGACATTTAGTGCGTTCGAACGATGAGACGGAGTTGGCTTCGTCTTATTATGCAGGTCTCACAACCTTGTGATTTTCCTCACATAAATGATGGGTTTTTAAAAAGTACCTTTTATATTTGTAGTTGGGCTACGTTGTGAAAGCCTAATGTTCAACTAAATAGCTGTATCATGAAAAAACTTTTTATTTCTCTATGTGCCACTTTCTTCTTGTCGGGGCTCGTTTCTTGTGACAAGGAGGACGATTCTGAGGATGAAGAGCAGAACGTTCAAAAGGAGGAAAATAAAGACAATGCGGGATCCGATTCGGACGAGAAGGACGACGGAGGAGAAGGTACAAACGAGGGAAAGAATGAGGTCAAGAAAATCCGTGTACACGACCTCTCCCCCTATGTCGGGAAGTGGGTCTCCTCTATTACCTATACAGGAAGTTACCAGGAGATGCCTGACGGGACTAAATACTCGACGGGAATATGGTCTTCGCTTACGGTGACGGAAAGTGGGGTGGTCCTTGTTTTTGATGGAGAACCTAATAAGGAGTATAAGGGAACCTTCGATTCGGTCAATGGGACTATTTCTTACTCAGAGGATGCTTTGGAAGTCTGGTTTATCCCCGCTCATGGTTATACTAGTGACTGTTTAGAGATAGGAATTAAGCCGACGGAAGTGGGTGGATTCGCCTATCTTTTCGGTGCAGGATATTTCTATCCAGATTGAGAAAGAATCTCTATTTCACATGATAGAGAGAGGGTGTGTCAAAATTCAATTTTGACACACCCTCCTTTTTTGTATTACCCCTACCATGGGTGTGAACCCGTGGGCAATTTTTAATCCTATCGACAGACGGGACGGATACTCAACCCTCTATATCGGAGCTCTTGGGATACGCCTCCTACAACGATACTATTTTTAATGCTATTGGAAATTAGGAAGGAATAAGCGCTCCATTCCTCTGAACCGACAGATGCAGACCAATAAGAGCCTGAGAAAAAGCCCCATTCAAATGTCATTGTCTCATTCTCGTAAGTATCCATGTATCCACCATCAGGTCCATTAGATAGGATAATCACTGCCCCGTTTTTCTTGGAGGTTCCTTTATATCCATTAGCTACCACCTCCCATTGGCAACCCTCATATAGTTCCTGAAATTCCTCTGCAGTAGGCATTCGCCAAGGTTTTTTCCAGTTGACAATGGCGGCGTCGTCGGAGGGATCTAACACCTTCTTTTTGTCTTTTTTCACATACTTTTTGGGCACATAGACATCCATGTCCATATACCAGAATTGTTTTTCATATGTAGTCTTGTCATAATCATCGGGGAAAAGTGATTTGACATCTTCCCAAGGTCTCAGTTTGCTCCATTTGTAGCATTCGCGACGAAACCTAAAAATGTCTTTCTCCTTCGTCTCTCCCCATGCGAACAAGTTACCGGAAGAATTCAAATCGGTTGTTGCCCACTTCAAACCACTCGGCAAGCCCAAATCTACATAATCGTGGCCGTTGATTTTACCACTGACCGTTTGTGCAATACAATCCATACCTGTCATAGTCATGAATATAATTAACGTGTGTATAATTTTCATATTTATCGATTTTATTCTAACAAATATAATAAAAAGATCGTTACGATAATCCGAAAGAGACCCCTCCTGATTGTAGGGGATAATTTAAATGAAAGGTATTCAAGGCTGGAAGCCTATCTTATTAGTAACCGATTGCACCGATAGGTGCTGTCGGGTTGAGGCTAAAACTACTCATTTTCACCTCATCGCGTGGAGCAAAAAAAAGACGGGGCGAACCCCGTCTTTCTCAGGCAATATCTCAGCCATCCTATTGAGATAAATGCCTTAACGCCAAAATTGATTGCCCAATAATTAGGCAATGGTTTTCTCCATTAGAATGTCTGTTCTTTCGTGGCCGGCGTGTTTCAAAGGAATACGTATGAAACCGAATCGTTCATAAAGATGGATGGCTGCTTTTAACAAGTGGTTGGTTTCTAGAAATATTCGTTTCCCGTCTTTTTCGTGGGCTTTTTCGATGCAGGCATCCATGAGCATCTTGCCGATGCCCTTCCCACGGATGGTGTTGTCTACGGCGAACTTTGCTACTTCGAAGTCATACTTAGGGTCGGCAGTCTTTACTAACGAGCAGGTGCCTACGGGTTTCCCTTCGTATTCCGCCATGAAGATGTAGCCTCCGTTCTCTGTTATCTTTTCGGGATGGTTCAAAACCTTTTCGTCTGATTCTTCGACCGTAAAGAGGTCGCTTATCCATTGTACGTTGAGATCTTTGTAAGCGTCGCGATGTCTTTTTTCGTCAAATAGAACGATGGATACTTTTTGTGTAGAATCGGTTACATTTGTCCGATTCTCAGTCATGGAATCTTTTGGAAAATGTTTTGTGTTCATTTTTGTTGTTTTTGTGGATTCATCATCCAAATCCGATGCAAAAATAAGGTTCTTCTTCCTCTTTGTGAAAAGTTCTTTTGAAATAAGATAAATCAACTGTTTTGACTGTTATTTGATTGGCAACTTGGAATAATTTTCTGTATATTTGTGCTGTTTTAGAATAGTGATTTATGTTAGACAAGACGGATAGAGATATATTGCGCATATTGCAGCAGAATGCGAAATTGACGACAAAGGAGTTGGCTTCCTCGGTGAATTTGTCGTCCACACCAGTGTTTGAGCGCCAGAAACGGTTGGAGAATGAGGGGTATATACGAAAATATGTGGCGGTGGCCGATCCTGAAAAGTTGGGCTTGGGCATTCTCGTCTTTTGCAATGTGCGTCTGAGCCAGCATACGCGGACCAATGGATGTGACTTTGTTGAGGCTATCAATGGAATGGAGGAGGTTGTGGAGTGTTACAATACCTCTGGCGAATATGATTTCATGCTGAAGGTCTATGCAAAGGATATGAAGGATTATCAGAATTTCCTGATGACTAAATTGGGGGCGATAGAGTGCATCGGCGCTTTACATAGTGTTTTTGTCATGGACGAGACCAAGAATTCACATAGCGTACCTGTCGTCGAGTAGTTCGAGGAGGGGTTAGGTTCTGGACTTAGAGATAAAAGAAAGCGGCTATCCTTGAGGGTAGCCGCTTTCTTGTTTTATTTTCAGTACAATCACATCATGCCATTTCCCTTTCTGGAAAGGCGTTGTGTTGTCATCGGTTTGTGCGTATTACTTCTTGAGGCCGTTTACCTTAATCAAGTACTCTGCGATTTGAACAGCGTTGAGGGCTGCTCCCTTCTTGATTTGGTCGCCTACGATCCAGAATGTCAAACCGTTTTCGTTTGCTAAATCCTTGCGGATACGACCTACATAAACATCGTCCTTACCTGCCAAGAAGAGAGGCATAGGGTATTTCTTGTTTGCTGGGTCGTCCATCAATTGAAGACCTTCGCCCTTTGCGAATGCGGCACGAGCCTCTTCTACGCTGATTGGCTTCTCTGTCTCTACCCAAATAGACTCTGAGTGGGAACGGAGGGAAGGAACGCGGACACACATAGCGGAGCAGTTTACGTCGCTGTGCATGATCTTCTTCGTCTCGTTAAACATCTTCATCTCCTCTTTCGTGTAGCCGTTTTCAGTGAAAACGTCGATTTGAGGGATGACGTTGTAAGCCAATTGATAAGCGAACTTGTTGACGGTAACAGGCTTGTTGTCCAACACTTCTCTATATTGTTGCTCGAGTTCGGCCATGGCAGCAGCACCGGCACCGCTGGCAGCTTGGTAGCTGGAAACGTGGATGCGTTTGATGTGGCTGATATTCTCCAATGGTTGCAAAGCAACGACCATCATGATGGTGGTACAGTTTGGATTAGCGATGATGTTGCGTGGGCGGTTTAGCGCGTCTGCAGCGTTGCACTCAGGAACTACCAAAGGAACGTCGTTGTCCATACGGAATGCGCTTGAGTTGTCAATCAT
>JAFZKQ010000120.1 GCA_017553575.1 Paludibacteraceae bacterium | reverse complement strand
GGTATCCCTCGCTAATCGGCATCTATGCCAAATTGCATCGCAATTAGAGAACCGCCGTATGCCGAACGGCACGTACGGTGGTGTGAGAGGACAGAAAATGAAAGTAGGAAGAAAACTTTCATTTTCTTCCTACTCGATTTTATCGAATATTCTCTCCTTTTGATTTCTCTAGTTCCTTTAATAAGATTATTTTTGCATTTACATGGTTCTTTCCATTTTGTGACTGATTTTAGTGTGTGTTGCTATCTCTATATTTGGCTGAAAGCCAATCCTATTAGTAATTGGGAAATGCCGATTACTAAAAGCATCAGTTAAAAAGCGGATCATTGCCATTTAATTTATAGTAAGCATTTAGAGCCGTTTCCTTATCAAAGACTTTTTCGGAATCAAATGCTTAACCTTAAACCAATTTTTTATTCTTGGCGTCTTTCTTATGAAAAAAATTTTGATGTTGGAAGATGATATAACTTTCAGTGTTATGTTGAAGACTTGGCTCAGCAAGCGAGGTTTTGCTGTCGATTGTGCCAGTACGGTGGCTGAGGCAAAAAAAATGGTGGATAGTTCTTATGATATTGTCCTCTCTGATTTGCGTCTTCCCGACGAGGATGGCATATGTTTGTTGTCGTGGATGAAGGAGTCGGGTTATGATGTGCCGTTTGTGGTGATGACAAGCTATGCTGAGGTGCAGTCTGCCGTCAATAGCATGAAATTGGGTGCTTTTGATTTTATCGCTAAGCCGATTAATCCAGATGAGTTATACAATAAGATAAAGGAGGCGTTGGCGCAACGGGAGGCTTCCCATCGGATCTCTAAGAAGCGTTCGGTTCCCTTCGGCGATTATGTCCCTGGTAAGAGTGACGTGTCGCGCAAGTTGCACGAATACATCCGTTTGGTGGCACCGACGAACATGGCTGTCTTGCTCTCTGGCGAGAACGGTTCGGGGAAAGGGGTCGTTGCCCGTCAGATTCATATTGAGAGCGGTCGAAAGAAGGATGGATTTGTCGCCGTAGATTGTACGTCGTTAAGCAAGGACTCTGCGGCAGTCGAACTTTTCGGTTGTGCCGATACGGATCCCTCTGTGCCGAAAGAACGTCGGTTGGGCTATTTCCGGATGGCTGACGGCGGAACGCTTTTCTTGGGTGGCGTGGAGAGTCTGCCTGAGAGTGTCTTGCCTTTGATCTCTCAAGTTTTGCGTGATCGTTTGGTGCGTCCTGTGGGTACGGATAAGACTTACCCTGTGGATGTCCGCTTGGTCTCCTCCACGTCGTTGGAGTCTGCCGCGATCTCTTCCTTGGGCGAGTTGTATCATCAGGTTAACGAATTCTCCATTGCTGTGCCGACCCTTCGAGAGAGGAAAGGTGACATCATGCTCTATGCTGACTATTTCTTGGAGGTGGCAAACGAGGAGTTGGGGAAGGAGATTGTGGGCTTCGACAAGGAGGCCATCGCCATTCTGTTGGATTATGCGTGGCCCGGCAATTTGCGGCAGTTGAAGAATGTCGTCAATCGGGTGGCATTGTTGGCAAAGACGCAATTCATATCATCAACGCTCCTGCCGGAGGAGTTGCTCCATGCGAAGAAGGCGGACGACGATTCGGATGGCTGGGCTCTGCGTGATTCGAACTCGGAGAAGCGTAAGATATTGAAAGCGTTGAAAGACTGCAACAATAACAAATCACAGGCGGCGGCTCTTTTGCAGATCGACCGTAAGACGCTCTATAACAAGATGCGGCAGTTGGGCATTTTTGAGTAATGTGGATCCAGTAGATTGTATTCGATGGAGAAGAAAAGCAATAGATTTGGTAATGGGCTTCATTTCTTGAAGACGAAGGTGGTCGTCGGCTATCTGTTGATCTCTTTGGTGGCCGTCATCTCTATGTTTTTTATCGTCAACAATATGCGTTCCCTCTCTCCGTTCGATACGAGTGGGGAGGTGACGAAGGAGAAGATGTATGCTTTGAACGAAACGTATTACAATCTATATACTTCCGAGTGTCTTATCGGTGAGGCTTTGGTCCTCCCTTCCAAGTATAAGGATTATGTCCTCATTTCTGATTCAATCCGCAAGCAGATTGAGGAGTTGAAGGAACTTTTCGCGGAGCAGGAGCAGATAGAGTTGCTGGATACCTTGTCGCTTTTGTTGGACCAAAAACGGAACAATGTGCAGAGCCTCGTTTTGCTTTCTGCCAACTCTTCCATCGATGAACTCTATCGTCAGCATTTCTTGAAGACCATCGAAGAGAATGACTCTTTGTTGTGCAACCGTGTGGTGGAACAGACGGTTACGGTGGTGAGCGATACGATTACCTATCAGCGTCCTTCCCAGAAAAAGAAATCTTTTTTCCGTCGAATATTCTCCTCCTCAGAGCCTGAAGATACTGTGGTGGAGGTGCGCTCTATGGAATATTCGGTGACCGATTCCTTGCTCTCTTCCTATAATCCTGCCGATACGATCAATAAGATTTTTGAGTCCTTGAAGTCGCAAGTCCGGGAGAAAAAACTTAACATAGATAAGTCGATGATGGATAATATGGTCGAGATTCAGAAGACCAACAAGGTGATAAACGTTAAGATGAACAAGATTATCCATCAGTTGCAGGAGGAGGACTGGAACAATGCGCTTTCCGCTTTCGATGGCCGTGAGGCTTCGCTCGGGAAGGTCATGAGCTACCTGCGCAATTTTATCGTGGTGGCCGTTTTCTTGCTCTTTATCTTGGTTATGATGGTTTGGCGTGACATCAACATTTATAAGAAGTATAACAATCAGTTGCGGCTGGCCAATCAACGGACGTTGAATTTGATGGATAGCCGTGAGAAGATGATGTTGAGTGTGGCCCATGATATCAAGGCTCCGTTGGGTTCCATTATCGGATATATCGAGTTGCTGGACAATAATAAACTGAACGTCAAGCAGAGTTACTATCTGGATAATATGAAGAGCTCGTCGGAACATATCCTCCATTTGGTGACCGACATATTGGATTTCAACCGTTTGGATGCGGGTGGTGTGGAACTGAATCCGCTCCCTTTCAATAGCCGAAGCCTCTTTGAGGATGTGGTGGCGACCTTTAGGCCGCAGGCGGAGAAGAAGAATCTGAGGTTGGAGTTTAAGTTCACTTCCGATTCAGAGCGTACGATGTTGGTGGGCGATCCTCTCCGTATCCGTCAAATCGTCCATAATCTGATCTCCAATGCGGTGAAATTTACGCAGATAGGAAAGGTCTCCTTGGCTGTCTCCTTGACTAAGGTGGATGAGAAGAACTGCTCGTTGTCGATAGTCGTTTCGGATACGGGTGTGGGAATCTCGCCTGAAAACCAGAAGACGATTTTTAAGGAGTATGTGCGTGTTGAAACGGATTCTTCTGTTCCTGTGGAGGGCTTCGGTTTGGGTCTCTCCATTTTGCGGAAATTGGTGGATATCCACAAAGGTACGATCTCTTTGGAGAGTGAGTTGGGGAAAGGGTCGACCTTCAAGGTGACCTTGCCTTTGACTTATTCTGATGAGCAGGCTATGCCGAAGTCGAACTTCCAAGAACGGAAAGATTCTCCTCGTGTTTTGGTTATCGACGATGATCCTTCGCAGTTGACGATGATTTCGGAGCAGCTGAAGAGCCGAGGATTGACTTGTACGGCTTGCGAGGACCCTTATTCGGCTTTGGATGTGATTGAGAAGAATACGTTCGATATCATCCTCTCTGATATTCAGATGCCAGGTTTTAATGGCTTTGAGATCGTAAAGCGTGTCAGGTCGGGTAATTTCCCGAATGCGAAGACAATCCCTGTCATCGCTTTGTCGGCAAGGGCGGACATCTCCTTGTCGAAGTTTAGGAAACACGGCTTTACCTCTTTCTTGAACAAACCGTTCACTTGTGACCAGTTGATTGGCGAGATTGCTAAGCATTTGGATTTGTCGGAGTCGTGTGTCTCTTCCAACTCTTCGCGTACCGTGATTCCTTCCTCTTCTGGCTTCAAGAATATTTTGGCTTATGCGGGTGGCGATGTGAAGGCAGAGTTTGAAATTTTATCCTCTTTCTTGACGGAGACCCAAAAGAATGTGGTTGAACTAGAGCGTCTACAGACGAGTGGCGAAGTGCATACGGCGGGTAGGTTGGCTCATAAGATGTTGGCTATCTTTAAGTTGGTTGCGGATGCATCGTTGGTCGAGTGGCTTACCGAATTGGAGAAGGAGAAGTCGGGTGTCTTAGCTGACAGAAAACGGTTTGATGAGAATAGGCGGAAAATCGATTTGCTGGTGAAGGAAGGCATGAAGGAGTTGGCGCGCATCCGAAAGATGTTGTAGTCAATTTAAAATAGTCCTTGGTGTAAGCTGCTATTGGCTGTGTCGCCTTTTCGAGACGAGCGGGTTGATGAAATCTACCGTGTAGAAGAGACGACCTTTTTATAGCCTTGCCTTTTCAGGTGAGGGCTCTATTGAATTAAAACTCTGCTAATGTTTTTGTCATCTCTTCGAACGAGGTGAATGTCGTTTCTTTCCCATCTTCCCCTTTGTATAGGATTCTATTTTTGTCGAGAAACTGGAGCTGAGGGTGGCCTTGTGGTGTTGAGGCTTGCCCGATGCCTAAACGGTTGATTGCGTTTACCCCCCAATGCAGGAGGCTCTCTTCGGAGGCTGTTACGAAAAATTGTTTCTGATAGCCCAATGTGGGTGAGAAAGATCCTCGTTGTTTGTCGAATCGTACATTTTTTCCTTCGAAGAGCGTATCCATCTGGTGGTTGAGCACCAAATCCTCTGGTGTTCCGCAGGTTAGGCCCTGTTGGGTGAGTAGCCAAATTTTGTCAGATAAGACGAGGGCTTGTTCAATGTCGTGTGTCGAAAGCAGGATGGCACGGTTCTCTTTTTGGGCGATTTCATGGAGCAATTGGGTGATTTCGATACGGCTTGCAGCGTCAAGGAAGGCCGTGGGTTCGTCCAAAAGGATCAGCGGACATTCTTGTACCAAGGTCTTGGCAATCATGGCTTTCTGACGTTCTCCGTCCGAGAGTTCCGCCATATAGGCCTCTTTTTTTGAGGATAAGCCCACGGCTTGGATGGAGGAGTCGATTTTTACCTTATCCTGCTTGCTGAGTCGCCCGAAAAATCCCGTGTAGGGTTGTCTCCCTAACGCCACCAACTCGTTCACGGTCAAGCCTCCTGTCTGGGTCTTGTCGGTCAAGATGATTCCGATGGTGCGGGACAGCTCCTTTTCGTTATAGTTGCTAAGTTCTTTCCCGGATAGGGTAATCGTGCCGGATAGCGTAGGTTGGAGGTGGGAGATGCTTCTCATCAGGGTTGATTTGCCTGCCCCGTTGGGCCCTAATAGGCTGGTGAGTTCTCCGCGTCTCAGGGTAAAATCCAAATTCGTATGGATTGGGGTGTTCTCCCCTTTGTTACGGTAACCGATACTGAGGTTCTGTGCAGAAACTATGATCTCTTTTTCCATCAGTTGAAATATTGGATTTTGTGTTGGTGTACGAGTACATATATGATGATGGGCGCACCGATGATAGGGGTGACCGCATTTAGCGGTATGATGCCATTCTCTCCAGGAAGCGAGCAGGCCAGGTTGCATAGGAGGGCAACGGAGGCGCCCGTCAGGATGGTGAACGGTAGGAGCGTATTGTGGTTGGACGTGCCTAAAAGAAGTCGTGCGATGTGCGGAACTGCCAATCCGATGAATGCGATGGGACCACAAAAGGCGGTGGTGCTGGCGGAGAGCAGGCCGACCGTTGTCAGTAGCAAGTTGCGTGATCGTTTAATGTGTATGCCGAGGTTTTGAGCATACCGTTCGCCTAAGAGGAGGGCGTTCAACGGTTTGATGAGTAGCAACGAGGCTATCAGTCCGATGAGGATGCTGCCCGAAAA
Source organism: Paludibacteraceae bacterium (assembly GCA_017553575.1). Taxonomy (GTDB): domain Bacteria; phylum Bacteroidota; class Bacteroidia; order Bacteroidales; family Paludibacteraceae; genus RGIG10190. The sequence continues at coordinate 17,358 of JAFZKQ010000120.1, read as the reverse complement.
GTAGGGCATTTGCGAGAGCGATACGCCGCTGAAAGAACCCAATCCCCAAATCATATAAGAGTAGACACCCTCTGTCGTCGCAAAAAAGTTGAGAAGGGAGATGGCGGATGAAGCGATGTAGCCGACCATGATGCCGATGATGAGCAGGGTCAGCGTTCCTTTGACTATGGAGGAGAAGAGCAGGATGATGAACATCACGCAGAGTGCGCCGATGATGGCTCCGATTAGGACGGCGAGGAATCCCGAAAAGGTGAGGCTGCCCACGCCGATGGAGCCTCCCATGAGAAGCATGACCAAGGCCACGCCTAAGCTGGCTCCCGTGTTGATGCCTAAGATAGAGGGACCTGCCAACGGATTGTTGAAGGTCGTCTGCAACAGTAGCCCGGAGACGGATAGCGCCGCGCCGCTCAGGAGGGCGGTCAAGGCCTGTGGCAAGCGGGATTCGAGAATGATGAACCGCCAACTCTCTTTGGCCGTCTCGTCGCCCATCAGAATGCGGAGTGTCTCTTTGCAGGGGATCGATAGGGAGCCGAAGAAGAGATTGCTGGCGAAGAGCAGGAGCAGGATTGCCCCCATTCCAATGGCGTAGTATCGGTTGCGATGTTCTTTCATAATCTTGTCTGTTATTCAACCAATCGTTTGTAGTAGTGTAAACTATCCTCGTTCTTCTGATGGATGATTTGGTATAGATCGATTAAGAGTCGCTCGGGATGGAACGGAATCTCATCGAAATATGGGGTCTTGCTGGTGTTGCAAGCATAGATTTCCTTCTCTTGGAAGGATTTGAATTGATAGTAGAAATCCATCTCTTTGTAGGTCATCTCCTCTTTCCCGTTGTAAAGGAATAGCCAAAGGTCGGCATTGTAACCTTTCTCGTAGACGGTCTCGAAAGAGTAGGGGATGGCTCCTGAATTAGGCGTGTCGGCGAAGAGGTATTGTGCCCCTGCTGTTTTGAATAGTTTGGCCATGTAGCTGTTGCCTCCCGGAACGTACCAAGTGTCTCCGTATCGGAGTCCGTATAGGAGGGTGGGGTGATGGCTGGTCGAGTCTGCTTGGACTTGAGCCTGGATTTGCTCGAACGCTTTTTCCACTTCGTTGAAGATGGAGTCGGCCTTCTCCTTTTTCCCGAAGAGGAGACCGTAGATACGGATCCATTCGGAGCGGCCCAACGCTTCTGTTTCCATATAGTCGGCGCATTCAAAGACGGGCAAGCCGAATTTGTCCAAATCGCCATGGCCGCCGCTGTTTTCAAAAGGGGAGAGGAATATTCCGTCAGGATTGAGGTCGATTATTTTCTCCTTGTTGGGGCCCATGCTGTTACCCAAATCGACGATTGTGCCGTTCTTACAGCCTTCGATGATAGCTTTTTGTTGCATGAACTCGAAATCGCAGATGCCTGCAATGGATTGGACTGCATCCAATTCTTGGAGGAGGGTACAATGGACGGTGGTGTAGACGACCGATTTTTCCAAGGGGGTGCGAAGAATGACTCCCTTGGGGAGGTTTTTCGGGGTCGGCTGTGATTTGTCTACCAATAGGTAGGTCTGTAACAGGCTAGCCGTGTCCCAAGGATTTTTAATCTCCAATTTCTTGTATTCGCCACAATCCCAAAGCTTTATGAGTTGGGCGTATTTGAACGGGATTAGCGTTCCGTCGTTTGTCTTGTTCTCCTTGCCGTTGCAATTGCTCAGTAGGAGCATGAGCAGTAGGAGTGTTAGTACCTCTATTGTCCGTCTCATCATCTATTTGTTTTTTGTAAATGACTAAAAGAGAAGGGTATTCCCGAAGCAATACCCTTCCATTTGTCAAAATTACAAAATTAGTTCAAAGCAAGCTAAATTAGTAAGCGAATCCGATAGGACCTACGCCCACGTTGTATTTAGCCTTGAATGTACCGTCAGCCTTGTATTCGAATACGTTGCCGTCGCTTGTGTAGTCAGCAGAACTAACGTAAGAACCGATGAAGATGTTGCCGTCGTTTGGATTTACGCTGATACCGCATGGGTTGCTTGGCAACTCCTCTGCTGTTGCGTTGAGGTAGTTCTCTTTGGCAACTTTGCCGTCAGTTGTGTTGTAGCTGATGAAATCGATTGTCGTAGCACCGAAAGGAGCGTTGATGGTGTAGAGGGTATTCTCGTAGCAAGCCATGAGGCTAGCTTCGCCGATCTTGGTCACCTTGTCTTTCTTGTCGATCTTTTGGATAGTGGCAGGAATGTCGCCGTAGTTACCCATGGAGATAACGAATACGTTGCCAGACTTGTCTGAAGCCAATTTGCAAGGGTTTATCAAAACCTCGATTTTTGAGGTCTCCTTGAACGTCTTGAGGTCGATCTTTGAGACGCTCTTACCGTTCTCATAGCCGTTGTTATAGTTCAAACCGTCAGAGTTGGCTACATAAAGGTAGTCGTTGGCGATTGTCATCTCCTCTGGGTTAGGTCCTACAGCCACCGTGTCCTCAAAAGCAAGGGATGCTGTATCGATTTTTGCAACATAACCGTCGTAGAGCGAAACATAAATCTTACCGCCGTAAGCAAGGATGTCACGTGGAGAACCAGGGTAACCCTCTGCAGGCTTGATGGTCTTTACGGTTTTGAACGTCTTTCCGTCGATTACTTCAACGGTGTTGGATCCAGAAACGGCGATATAGATCTTGTTTCCGTAGCGGACAGCGTCTTGTCCTGTGTCACCCAAGCGTTTGTCGTTGGCTTTGAAGAAGCTGTTGTTGTATACTTTGTTGGAGTCGAGGTCGATGACGGAAAAAGAGGCGTCATTCTGGCCCATAGAACCTGAGTTTACCACGAGAACTGCGTTAAACTTCTCTTCTGGAGCGTTGTTGGGTTCATCGTCGTCATCATCTGAGCAGGCTGTCAGAGATACAGCTCCCATCATAAGGAGAGCGATTGTTCTAAATGATCTTTTAAATTCCATTTTTTTATAAATTAATTGGTTAAAAAATAAATTCTACAGATGCTTGGTAGGAACGTCTTGGCATGGGATACCATTTCACTACCTCGTATTGTTTGTCGGTCAAGTTCAGGACGTCTCCTCGTAATTTGGTGTCGAAATGCTTGAACTTGAATTGCTTATATGCTGTTATGCCATGCTCTATGTAGGCGTCTATCCGGTTCTCTGCCTTGTTTTGGGGAAGGCAGTAGCGTTTGCCAACAAGGTTGATGTTGTAGGATAGGTTGAGGTATGGATTCTCGAATGCGAGGCTTCCGTTGCCCGAGTGTAGGGGCGTGTAGGGGATTTGGTCGCCATAGACCACCGATGCCTTGTCCGTCTTGTCAACTGCCTTTTGGAAGGCGTATTTGGCACTGAGCAGGAGGGCACTTCTTGGGGAGGTTTTTATCTCGCAGTGGCTCATCCAATCTATACCGAATATCTCCACGTAGCCCAAGTTGAGAAAACTCCAGAAGAACATTCTCGGAATGGCTACAATCTTGTCTTTCACTTCGTTATAGTAGCCGTCAACAGAGATGCCGAATGATTTTATGGTTTTGTCGGAATGGTACTGATAGGTACTTCCGACGTTGTATTGTTTTGTCCGTTCCGGGTTGAGATTTTTTGCCCCCACTTGGTTGAAATAGAGTTCGTTGAACGTCGCCATCCGGAAAATATCCTTGTAGGAGGCACGGAAGGAGAGGTCGAACGGAAAGGGGTGGAAGGCAAGTGCCCAGGCGGGCGAGAGCCGTTTTTGGTCTTTGGCGGCCTCTCCAATCTCCACTTCATTCTTGAAAAAGGAGCCTAACAGGGTGGCTGTTGAGGCTAACCATTGGTTCTCATATTTTGCGCTTATGGCATCTTGGAGGGAGTGCCGTTTAGGGTAAACGCAATTGTAGGCGTTGAAGTTGTAGCTGTTGAAGGTGTAGTCGAAGGCATTTGCGAACGAGAAGTGGTCGTTCGCTTTGTAGCGGAGGGTGCTGTTTCCGTACCACTCCCGTTGGAAGTAGTTGAAGTTGACCTCTCCGTTGGGGTATTGTTTTGCCTCGTCGTGGTAGCGGCAGGCCGCCCAATTGAATTTGCCGTTAAAGAGGAGCGTCGTCCGTTCCCAGTCTGTCCTTGTTTGAAGTTGGGTGAAGAAATTTTGGTCTTGGCTCGTCTCTTTGTTCTCTTTGGCGTTGTTTAGGATTACTTGGCCAGGCAACTCACGGTCAGAGGCGTAGTAGTAGCTTTTGGCGGATAGTTGGGTGCGCGACGATAGTTGAAACTTGCCGTTGATTTCCGCATGGCCACTCTCCGTTGCCGTATGTTTTCGTTTCTCCTCGGTCTTGAGTTTACCGTTCGTTAGGATGTAGGGGTATTGTCCGTCCGCACGGAGAAAGTCTGCGGAGACTTTCACCCAATTCATCTTGCCGATTTTATGGTCAAAACTGACGAATGGACTCACCAAGCCGAACGATCCCGCCTTGAGCTTGACTTGTGCGTTGTAGTTCTTGTCGACATAGTCAGGCGAGGTCGATTGCAACTCCAAGACGGAGGCGGAGCCATAGTGGCGGGCCGTGTGCAGAATGTTGTCGTCTTCGCCGATGGTGAGTTTGATTTGGCTGAGTTGTTCAAGGGTGAATCGTCCGAGGTCGATCTGTCCGCTTTGGCAGTCGCTGAGGGCTATGCCGTCGTAGGTCACGGCCGTATGTTTGGAGCCGAGGCTTCTCACGGAGATGGTTTTCAGTCCCCCGATGCCGCCATAGTCTTTGATATCTGCGCCTGCCATGCGTTTGATGGCGTTGGGGAGGCTGGTGATGCCGCGACGTTCCGACTCCTCTATTTGGAGGGTCTGTGTGGTGGCGTTGGGCGTCTTCTCTTGTTCTTTACCCATGACCACCACCTCTTCGATTTCGTTAGTTGAAAATGTGCTGTCTGCCGGCTCTCCGAAAGTGAGGGGAGCGGCGAAAAGAAAAATTAGACTTGTCAGCTCGATTTTGTCCATGGATAGCACATTTTTGTTGCTTTCCCGTTCAGATGTGATTTTGGGAAAGAGATATGCCTAACTCGCTCGGACAAGATGCGGATGCAAAAAGATAGTAGGGAAAGCATGGGTCGCCTCCTCTTCCTTTTCTCCTACTGCCTCTCCTCGGAGGTGTTAGGTCTATGTTGTTTTGCAGGTCTTCTGACTTCCTCCAGTTGCTAAGCCTTCCCGTCGTTGACAGTGGCATCTTTTAGCAACCTTGGTTAGGAGGTTACAGCAGCGGGACTGTCCGGGATTCTCACCCGATTCCCTTTTCATCCAAGATGATAAGCAACTTGGAACAAAACGCTGCAAAGATACTGTTTTATTTCTGGATTATGTGCGTATGTCGTTATTTTCGACAATGACAAACGATGATGAATGTCATAAATTGGTTCTGTAGAGACGATCTGCACATCGTCTCTACGCATCGTATGTTGTTGTTATGTAATTCGTTAGTATAAAATAAAAATACAAGGTCTCTTGTTCAAATCAGGTAATTCTCCTTTTTTCCAGCTGCCTACGCTTTTTGTCTTTATGTATTCTGTCTCCAGTGTGATGTCGCAGGCTACGCAGAGTTTGGTCTCTTTGTGGCAGGTGTTTAGAATCTCCTCCATCATCTTCATGTTCCGATAGGGAGTCTCAATGAATATCTGCGATTGTTTCTCCGTCTGTGCCCTCTTCTCCAAATGTTTGAGGGTGAGTGTTCGTTCGTTATCTTTGATGGGCAGGTATCCTACGAAGGCGAAACTTTGTCCGTTGAATCCGGAGGCCATCAGCGCCAACAGGATGGAGGAGGGACCCACGAGCGGCACGACCTTATACTCTTTCTCTTGGGCTATTTTTACGATTTCAGCGCCTGGGTCAGCGATGGCGGGGCATCCCGCTTCGGAAATGATGCCGATGTCGTGACCTTCTTTGGCAGGTTTCAGGAAGCCGGACAACTCTTCGGGTGAGGTGTGCTTGTTCAGGGTGAAGAAGGTCAAACTGTCGATGTCAATCTCTTTATCCATCTTTTTCAAGAACCGTCTTGCTGTGCGCACGTCCTCCACGATGAAGTGCTTGATCTCCTTGATGATGCGGTAGTTGAGGTCGGGCATCACATTGTGGGTCTCGCATTCGCCCAACGTATTGGGAATGAGGTATATTGATCCTGCCATTATCGTTCTTTTTTAGGGGTTATTCAATGCCGATGTATTTGTGAGTTTGGAGGGAAAGTCTCCAATGGGGGTGTTTTAGAATATAGTCGACCACCTCTTGGGTGTTTTTGCAGGAGCAAGGCTGGAGGAAGTAGTGGCTGGCTTGGATGCTCTCTTTCCATCGCTCCACGTCCTGTCCCAAGAAGACCACCTTCACCTCGTTGGCTTTGCTTAATTTCAGAAGAGAATCCTCTTTGGGAGAGAGGGTTACCCAATCCAAATTCTGGGGGAGTTTGTGGGTACCGTTGGTCTCTATTGCCACTTGTTTCCCGCATTGGTGGAGCAGGTCCACCAAGTGTTCCGTGGCTTGGAGGCTGGGTTCGCCACCGGTCAAGACGACCCATTCGGTCGTGTGTTTGCAGACCGCTTCGGCAATCTCCTCGTCGCTCATCTCCTTGAAATCTTGGTGTTTAGTGTCGCAGAAGGGACATTTCAGGTTGCATCCTGCAAAGCGGACGAAGACGCTGGCCCTTCCCGTGTGGAACCCTTCACCTTGGAGGCTGACGAATATTTCGTTAATCTTGTTCATACGTTGCGATGTTCCCTTCCGATTCTTGTACGTCCACTCGGTAACAGTGCTCTATTTGTTGGCACACCCAGAAGGCGATGTTTTCCGCGGTTGGGTTGATGCCGGGGAGCGACTCGTTGAGGATCGTGTGGTCCAACTTCTCCTTTATCTTTTCCTTGATAAGGGTGAAATCAGTCACCATTCCGTTGGCGTTCAGCTCCTTGGACTTGCAGTAGATGGTGATGATCCAGTTGTGTCCATGGAGTTGAGTACATTTGCTGGGGTAGGGCAGCTGCAGTTGGTGGGCAGCCGATATCTCCAATCTTTTGGTGATGTAATACATGGGCGTTTTGTTATTGGTGGTTCTGACTATTTTGGATTCCTTATTCTTCGTAGATGGTGTGGTCTTCCACGCCAGCCTCCCTAAGGGCCTCTTTCCGTTCTACGCAGGTGCCGCATTTCCCGCAGTGGATCTCCCCACCTTTGTAGCAGCTCCATGTCTCGGCGAAGTCGACTCCGAGTCTCTTTCCCTTGGCAGCGATGTCGCTCTTGGTCAGGTTGGTGTAGGGCGCGTCAAGGCTGATGCCCTCGTAGGTGCCTGCCGTAATGGCGTCGCTCATTCCTCTGACGAATTCAGGCCTGCAGTCGGGGTAGATGGCGTGGTCGCCTCCATGGTTGGCCATCATGACATGTTTCAGTCCGTAGTTTTCGGCCAATCCGGCTGCAATGGCGAGCATGATTCCGTTACGGAAAGGGACGACCGTCGATTTCATGTTCTCGTCGTCATAGTTTCCTTCCGGAATGGCTTCCGCTCCCTCCAACAAAGAACTGTGGAAATACTCTTTCATGAATTGGAGCGGAATGGTTATGTGTTTGATTCCCAGTTTTTCGCAGTGTTTTTTTGCGAAGGGAATCTCTTTGTCGTTGTGGTTGCTTCCGTAGTGGAAGGAGACCGCCAAGGCGATTCTCTCTTGGTATTCATATAGCATGACGGTGCTATCCATCCCTCCTGATACGATGATGACGCTGTCTTTCATAAATGATGGAGTTTGAATTAGAAAACACGGTTCATCTGAGCGGCCAAGCGTTGGTTTTTCAACTCTTGGTGTGCCGCATCGGCGTAGTTGGCGAAAGGATAGATGGCAATGCCTCCACGAGGGGTGAAGATGCCGTACACTTCGATGTATCTTGGGTGCATGAGCGCAATCAAATCCTTCATGATGATGTTGATGCAGTCTTCATGGAAGTCCCCATGGTTACGGAAACTGAAGAGGTAGAGTTTGAGCGATTTGCTCTCCACCATCTGTTCGTTGGGGATGTAGTTGATGACGATCTTGGCGAAATCGGGTTGCCCTGTTTTTGGACAAAGACTGGTGAACTCGGGACAATTGAGTGTCACGAGGTAGTCGTTTTCCGGATGTTTGTTGATGAACGACTCCAACACGCTTGGGTCGTAGTCTGTCGGATAGACGGTTTTCTTTTCACCCAATAGGGTAACGCCTGCTAATTCTTCTGCACTTCTAGACATGTTGTTTTTAGTTATTTAGAGGAAAAACTGAAAGCTCTTTTCGGGTGCAAAGATAATGATTTTTTTTGAATGACGGGAGTCTATGAGTTTGTTTGTTTTTTCACGGGTTGCATTGACTGATCAAAATCTGGGATATACCCCCAATGTCGCCCTTTTATGCGTCCATTCTTACTGACAGTTGAATCTCCCCAAGGCAGGAGGCCTTCAGTTTACTGAAGTAGAATGGGTTGTCTGTGTTGGAAATAAGACATTCATTAACAAACATCTATGGAGGAAAGCTCTCCCGCTATGGACAAAATGCCGTTTTGGATTTTTTCTATCTGACCCTTCCTTGGCTTATGGACTCCCGCGGCATAGTGCCATAGCTGGCGTTCGTTGATGCCCGTGATGCGACTTAGCGCTGCCTTTGTGAAGATGCCGCTGTAGCAGTTGATGAAGGTGGCTGCGTCTACCTTGAAGCGTAGTTCAAACTCTCCCGAAAGGACTTCGCATGGGTTGGGATTGTCCTCCAGATAGAGGTCGATGGCCTCCCTCATGTTTGTCTCAATCTCCTTCATGCTGTTGCCTACGGTAATCACTGGCGCACCCTCGATATATGCACTTAGGTTTTTGCCTGCGTGTTCCACGATAACGTCTACTATTTTCATAAACTCCTATTTCTTTGTGTCCGACGAAGGAGACAGTGGGCTATTTAAGCCCCGCCTGTCTCAAAATGCTGTGATAAGTGCCCTTCTCCACACCTTTAGAACCATGGTTGGGGACGATGACTATCCTGCCTTCTTTTTCGAATTTTAGATGGCTTCCCCTCTGTCCCTTTAGCTCAAAACCGTTTTTTAGGAGCAAGTCCACAACATCTTTCACCGATTTGTAACTCATAAGGGTACGTTTTTATCACGCAACAAATGTAGTAAAAATACGAATACTACAATAGCGAAAGCCGAAAATTTCCCTATCGTATTCTTTTCCCCTTTCTCCAAGGCTATATTTAGGACTCTTTTTTGCCTTCGTATTTGCGAAATGCTTAAATTTGTGAAAAAGAGGCTATATTGGTGGTTCTCACCTTAATTATTGATTCTCACTTGCTGGTTGCAAATGTATTTGCAGAACCTGCTAAATATACAAAAATGAAAGCGATATGGTAAATCTTACTAATTCTCGTGAAACAAGAAAAGTGAACAGACTCATAGGCTATACGCATGCTGTGTATGGTTTCTTTAATGCAGCTAATACAGAAGAATGCGATTATGTGGCAAATTATTCAGCTACGATTGTTAACATAGGAAACAGAATGTATTTTTATTCTGTTGCTGAGGGCGTGATTCGTGGCACGAACCCCGAATTGTCGTCTATGGGATTCGTTCCTAAGGGAATCTATTTTGATCGTCCTGTCAATAAAAGTGAGATAGATTCTGCCTTTAAGGTGTGTAAAATTTGTGTGGCCTACAAGGGCTATGAGGCACTTCTGATGGAATTGAACGAGGAGACTGGCAACCTCCTTATTTTGTTAGGCGACGCGGACGGTGCAAAATTGGGAATTAAGCCCATCATTGATTACAACGACAAGTGCATTCACTATTATGTGACGAAAGTTCCTGATTCGGAGGTCACAGACATCTATGAAATCCGTAAGCCGTTCGAGGACTTCCCTTTCGTCTCTCCTGAAAAGGTCTATCACAAGAAGGATGGGGTTTGGATCCCTTGGCATGAAATGGGCACCTTGCTGAAGGAGGGAGAATGGATATAAAGAGTTAACTATCATTTTTTGTCAAATCCGCTAGTCATGTCTATCCTCAAAAATAAATACTGAACTTTAATTAAAAAACATGACTCACTTTTTCCGCTCGCCCCACAACCGTTTCATGTTTTCATGGAGTCGGGCTTCTGCAGGATTCTCCTGCGCGTGCCAAAATTGTGTGCCTTGGAGCTCTTTCGGCATATAGTCTTGAAGGACGAAGTGCCCTTCGTAGTCATGTGCATATTTGTACTCTTTCCCGTAGTTGAGTTCTTCCATCAGTTTGGTGGGCGCGTTGCGGAGATGGAGCGGAACGGGCAGGTCGCCTGTCCTTCCGACAGCGGCGAGTGCTTCACCGATGGCTTTGTAGGCCGAGTTGCTTTTCGGACTGGTGGCGAGGTAGACGGTAGCCTCCGCCAAGAGGATACGACCTTCTGGCCAACCTATTTTTTGAAGTGCGTCGAAGCAGGCATTGGCCATCAGTAAGGCGTTGGGGTTGGCAAGGCCGATGTCTTCGGCTGCTGAAATGACCAAACGCCGGGCGATGAATTTCGGGTCTTCCCCTCCGGCCACCATACGGGCCAACCAATAGATGGCGGCGTCGGGGTCGCTTCCACGGATGGATTTGATGAAAGCGGAGATGATGTCGTAATGCATCTCACCGTTTTTGTCGTAGGCGTTGGGGTTTTGCTGAAGTCGTTCGACCACCTTCTTGTCGGTGATGTGGATCTCTCCGTCGCCCTCTTCCGCATTGACCACGAGGTCGATGATGTTGAGCAGTTTGCGTGCGTCGCCCCCTGAAAAACGGAGCATGGCATCCGTCTCGTCAAGGAAAATCGAACGTTTCTTTAATTCTATGTCGTTATGGATTACGCGGTTGGCCAGTTCAAGCAAGTCGCTCTTCTCCAATGATTTCAGCACATAGACTTGGCAACGGGAGAGCAATGGCGTGATGACCTCGAATGAGGGGTTTTCCGTCGTCGCTCCAATCAGTACGACCACACCTTGCTCCACGGCTCCGAGAAGGGAGTCTTGTTGCGCCTTGGTGAATCGGTGGATCTCGTCGATGAATAGGATCGGGGGTGCCGAGTTGAAGAAACGGGAGCTCTTGGCTTTCTCGATGACTTCGCGCACCTCTTTCACACCCGAGCTGATGGCACTAAGGGTAAAGAACGGACGTTCCAATTTCTTGGCGATGATGTTGGCGAGCGTGGTCTTCCCGACGCCCGGAGGCCCCCAAAGGATGAAGGAGGAGACGAAGCCCGAGTCGAGCATTCTCCGAAGGATGGAGTTCTCTCCGACCAAATGTTTTTGTCCGATGTAGTCGTCCAACGTCTGAGGACGCATTCTTTCCGCTAATGGTTGTGCCATAATTAAAGAAGTCTTCTTGTTTTACAAAGATAAGCATAATCCGCATTCAAAGTCAATTCCCTTCCTGATTTCTCCTCCCGATTCTTCCCGTATAAAGCCTAAAAAAGATGACCCGATACACACAATGACGCATTTTTGTTCCAATTTGTTAGCATTTTTGATAAAAAACATTCCGAAATGATATGTTAATGACAAAATAGTGCTAACTTTGCGCGTCGAAAAAGAATTTTGTTTTGACAGGTAGAGGAAATGGGCAAAGAGTAGGGAGTTTGAATAAGCGGAGTTGTCGTTTCCGAATTGTATTAGTCAGCAACAAATTATTATAAATAGATATAGCAAATGAGCGAAGAAAAGAAGTCTGAAGCGTTGAATTATCACGCTATGGGTCGTCCCGGAAAGATCCAGGTCGTTCCGACAAAACCAACCGCAACACAAAAGGATTTGGCATTGGCATATTCTCCAGGTGTGGCAGAACCATGTCTTGCTATCCAAAAAGATTCCCAATTGGCTTATGACTATACAGCAAAGGGAAATTTGGTGGCTGTGATTTCCAATGGAACCGCAGTTCTCGGATTGGGCGATATAGGTGCTTTGTCCGGTAAACCAGTGATGGAAGGTAAAGGTTTGCTTTTCAAGATTTTTGCTGATATTGATGTGTTCGATATTGAGGTGGATGAGAAGGATATCGATAAGTTCTGCCAAACGGTTAAGGCTATCGCTCCTACTTTCGGTGGTATCAACTTGGAGGATATCAAGGCTCCTCAATGTTTCGAAATCGAGGATAGATTGAAGAAGGAGTTGGATATTCCTTTGATGCACGATGACCAACATGGTACGGCTATCATCTCGGCTGCCGGTTTGAAGAACGCTTTGGAAATCGTCGGCAAGAAGATCGAGGATGCCAAGATCGTTGTGAACGGTGCTGGTGCAGCTGCCAACTCTTGTACTCGTTTGTATATGGCGTTGGGTGCCCGTTTGGAGAATATCGTGATGTGCGACTCTAAGGGTGTTATCAATACGAAGCGTACGGACTTGAACGACAGAAAGAAGCCTTTCGCAACTTCTCGTGACATCAACACGTTGGAAGAGGCTGTTAAGGGTGCTGATGTATTCTTGGGCTTGTCTGTGGGTGGTGTCCTTTCTCAAGATATGGTTCGTTCCATGGCAAAGGATCCTATCGTGTTCGCTTTGGCTAACCCTAATCCTGAAATCACTTACGCAGATGCTATGGCATCTCGTCCTGATATCGTCTTCGCAACTGGACGTTCCGATTATCCTAACCAAATCAACAATGTGTTAGGTTTCCCTTATATCTTCCGTGGTGCGTTGGATACGCGTTCTTGCGCTATCAACGAGGAGATGAAGTTGGCTGCTGTGTTGGCTTTGGCTGATTTGGCTAAGCAACCAGTTCCAGAGGTAGTAAGCTTGGCTTACGGTGGTAAGAGAATGTCTTTCGGTCGTGAGTACATCATCCCTACGGCTTTCGATCCACGTTTGCTCGAAACGGTTGCTCCTGCTGTTGCTAAGGCAGCTATGGATTCAGGCGTCGCTCGTCGTCCAATCCAAGACTGGAACGCTTACCGTGATGAACTCCGCAAGCGTATGGGCATGGACAACAAGTTGATCAACAGCTTGACAGAGAAGGCTAAGACAGCTCCTAAGAAGGTTGTCTTCACAGAGGCTAACAACGTGAATATGCTTGCAGCTGCTGCTTCCGCTAAGAAGGAGGGAATCTGTATTCCTATCTTGTTGGGTAACGAGGAGCGCATCTCTAAGATCGCAATCGAAAATAATATTGATATAGACGGTATCGAGATCGTCAACCTTCGTCACGATAGGGAAGAGGCTCGCCGTGTTCGTTATGCTAAGTATGTCGCTGAGAAGTTGGCTCGTAAGGGTTATTCTTTCGCTGAGGCTAACGAGAAGATGTACGACCGCAACTACTTCGGTACGATGATGGTTGAGTCTGGTGATGCTGATGCGATGATTACAGGCGTATATACGAAGTATACAGATGCTATCAAGCCAGCTTTGGATATCATTGGTACTCGCGAGGGTGTGAACCATATCGCTGCTATGAACATCATGACGACGAAGCAAGGTACTTTCTTCTTCGCTGATACGTTGGTTAACAATCGTCCTTCTGCTGAGACTTTGGTGGAAATCGCTAACTTGACGAACGATGCAGTTAGAAAGCACTTCTCAACGACTCCGGTTATCTCCATGTTGTCTTATTCTAACTTCGGCGCTGATACGACGGGTAGCCCTTGTACGGTTCACGAGGCAGTTGAGATCTTGCACAAGAACAACCCTGATATGTTGGTGGATGGTGAAATGCAAGTTAACTTCGCTTTGGATAAGAAGCTTCGTCACGAGAAGTTCCCATTCAGCAAGATCGATGGTATGGATGTGAATACGTTCATCTTCCCTAACTTGAATTCAGCAAACATCGCTTACAAGATGATTTTGGGTATGGGCCCTTGCGAAAACGTTGGTCCTGTCCAAATGGGTCTGAAGAAGCCTGTTTATGTGTTGGATGTGGAAAGCTCTGTTCGTGACATCATCAACATGACGACAATCGCCGTTATCGATGCACAAAGCATTAAATAAGAGTAATTAGCTCGTTTACAATAAGAAAACGCCTCGGCTCGATAGTCGGGGCGTTTTTGTTTTGGGTGCCTCAAAATTCTTTTCTGCGCTCTAAATCTATTTTTTTGGCACGGTTTGGGACAAAATTCTTAGGGGAATGCTTATATTTGCAATGACATTTGTCAATTAATTTGTCTTTGTAGACTGTTAATTGTTAAATCATTAGATCTGCGACGTAAAACGGATCGTTAAAAAATGCGCATTTTTTAAATATATCATAAATTATGAAAGAGATTAAAATTGGAAATCTTACATTGAAGATGCCGGTCATTCAAGGTGGAATGGGAGTAGGTATCTCTTTGTCAGGCTTGGCTTCCGCAGTGGCAAACGAAGGTGGAGTGGGCGTGATTTCAAGTGCAGGTTTGGGCTTGCTCTATAAGAATTTCTCTACGGATTATTTGAAGGCAAGTATATACGGATTGAAGGAGGAAATTAGGAAGGCGAGAGAACGGAGTAATGGTATCATCGGTGTGAATGTGATGGTGGCAATGTCCAACTTTGCGGACATGGTGAAGACTGCTATCCAGGAGAAGGCCGATATCATCTTCTCTGGCGCGGGACTTCCTTTGGATATGCCTTCTTTCTTGAAGAGCGACAGCACGACTAAGTTGGTGCCTATCGTATCTTCTGCTCGTGCGGCAAGGATCATTTGCCAAAAGTGGAAGAGCATCTACAACTACTTGCCCGACGCTATCGTAGTGGAAGGTCCTAAGGCTGGTGGCCACTTGGGTTATAAGGAGAATCAGATTGACGATTCGAATTACTCTTTGGAGAAGACAATTCCTGAGGTAGTGAGTGTTGCTAATGAATATAAGGAAGAGAAAGATATTCCTGTCTTCGCTGCAGGCGGTATCTATACGGGTGAGGATATGTCCCGTATCATGGAGTTGGGTGCTGCAGGTGTCCAAATGGGTACGCGTTTCGTGACGACGGAGGAGTGCGATGCTTCTGACGCCTTTAAGCAGACGTATATCAATGCCGAGGAAAAGGATATCGAAATCATTAAGAGTCCAGTCGGAATGCCGGGCAGGGCTATTTGGAACAACTTCATCCAAAAGATGAAGGAGGGAAATACGCATCCGAAAGGCTGTGTCTGCCATTGCATCAAGACTTGCGATAGCTCTAAGAGCCCATATTGCATCATCATGGCGTTGTACAATGCTTTCAAAGGCAATTTCGACCGTGGATATGCTTTCGCGGGTTCGAATGCTTTCCGTGCTAAAAAGATTGAGACGGTGAAGGAAATCTTCGCTAGCCTCAAGGCAGAGTACGAGAAATATCAGTTGTCTAAATCAAAGGCGTAAACTAGTGGGGGTGACCCTGAAATCATAAGGGCGGAAAGTTGTCTGTTGATAACTTTCCGCTTTTTTCTCATGTGTAAAGGCTTGTCTTTTTGAGATCTGGATTCTGAAAGGTGGGTTGTGCGGGTGAGTTATCAACAATTTTTGTCAAGAATGTTGATAAGTGTGTTAAGAATACTCGGCGGACTTCTCGAAAGGGTCTTACACTTTATCGTATCTTTGGAGAAAATAGTGTAAAAGATGCAGGAGATATTCTCTATATTGATGAAATTGATGCAAGAGCATTCGTGTGTGATCATTCCGAATTTGGGTGGTTTTGTCATGAATGCGAAGTCAGCGGCGGTGGATTATGCTTCGAGTTGTTTTATGCCTCCAAGCAAGGAATTGTTGTTCAATGAGCATTTGGTTCATAATGATGGCTTGTTGGCACATGCGATGATGCAGGAGCGGAATATCTCTTTTGAGGAGGCTACGGATTTGATAGCCAAGGCGGTGGCTTCTGTAAAGGCGGCTTTGGATAGCAAGGGCTTCTTCAAGGTGGGAACGTATGGGTCGTTCGTGGCGACAGAGCGGGGTTGTACTTTCCATCAGGCAGAGATGCGGGTGGAGGATAGTTCCTCTTTCGGATTGCGCGAATTCTATTTTCCTCTTTTGGACAATGAACCCGTTCTTTCCGAGGCCAAAAGCCAACCTAAATCAAAGCGGTCGTTCCCTAGTTTCATGGTAGCGGGTGTAGCAGCGTTGGTGGCATTGTGCTTTTTCTCCCAGCCGGTGAGTGACGGGCGCCATGTGGATACGGCCAATTTTACGCCGATGCATCTTTCTGAGGTGGTGCTTCCTCAAAAAAGTTATTATCTGGTCTTGGATAAGTTTACGGAGTCGGAGGCGGCCAAAGGCTATGCGGATTCCCTCTCTGGAGAGATGGACGATTCCCTCGCTACGTTTGAGGTGCTTCGGGTGGAAAATGAATATTTGTTGGTCACCCGTGCGGTAAAATCTGTGGAGGAGGCTCGCAATTTGAGGCAAAGCATGGCGACGGTTCTGCCAGATTCGTTGATGGCAAGATCTTTCGTCTTTGGAATGTATAGATAATTGAAAATCATTGTGTGAAGAGCAATGGGTGGAAAGTTTCGGTAGGGGTACCTTATGGAATTTTCCTGATAAAAATAGATCGTTATGGATATAGTGGTTAAGGAATCGGATCTTATCAAAGCGTCCGAGCAGGGAGTGGATGAGTTTTTGAAGGTTTTTGTTGATAAATACAAATCAACGGTGGGGGCGGAGGTCTCTGCAGGTACTATGTCCGAACTGAATGCTTATCAGCATACGTTGTTGGCGTATGATCTGTTCCGGGAGCAAATTAACGAAGGAGGTTTCGTCCAGCTCATACAAAATGGGTACGGAGGTTATATCTTTCATAATCCCTTCGCAAAGTCGCTGAAACTCTTCGGCGCCGTGAAGTTGGGAAAGTTGATTTATGCGGCCAAGGAGGTGTACGACCAGCATAAGGATGAGTTGGAGAAGGAAACAACAGAAGAGGAGTTCTACTCCATGTATGTCGATTTCGAGGTTTTTGATGAGATGGAGGAGCAATTCTTTGAGATAGAGGAGGAGTCCACTAACATCATTGCCACTTATGTCGATGAGCATATCGAACTCTTCGCAACGGTAGACAAGGAGAATTGAATTTTGAATTTTCATTGCCTGCCCCATTGAAAAAAGCGGCTGTCCAGTTGTCGTGGCTTTGGCACGGTAACTTCATCGCCCAACTTTTGAAACGTCTCGCAGAGACATCGCAGCTGATAATCCCGCGCAAAGGCGTTGGGAGTGAAAATATATCCCACTGAAAATCAGTCAAACGAAGATTTTCTTCAAAAAAATAGGCTGGAAAATTTGGAGGGAATATGAAAGTTGCCTACCTTTGCATCCGCTTTCGAAAAGGAAGAGGGGCGCAGGCCGAAGGGCAGGCGCCACACAAAAGAAGAGAGATCTTTGAAGGATTGGCGATAGACGAAAAGGAAAGAGACAGGAAAGCATAACAAGCGACCGTCAAAACCGAAAAGGTAGAGACACAAAGAGACGGACATCCTGAAAGAGACAAGAAAGAACAATTCATACAACG
>JAFZKQ010000119.1 GCA_017553575.1 Paludibacteraceae bacterium | reverse complement strand
TCTTTGTTCTTGTCGATGAGGCTGTTGGCTGCATTGACGATGTTTTGGGTGGAGCGGTAGTTCTGCTCCAACTTAAAGAGTTTACATTCAGGAAAAGTATCTTTGAAGTTCAGGATGTTGGCGATGTTGGCACCACGGAACGAGTAGATGCTTTGGGCGTCGTCGCCTACGGCACAGATGTGGTGATGCTTGTCGGCCAACTTTTTGATGATCAGATGTTGCGCAAAGTTGGTGTCTTGGTACTCGTCCACCAAGATGAACTTGAAGAGATTTTGATATTTGATCAAGACACCAGGGTTGTCACGAAAGAGAATGTTGGTGTATAGCAACAAGTCGTCGAAGTCCATGGCCCCTGCTTGCAGGCATCTCTCCGTGTAGGCGAAATAGATGTCTTTGATGGCAGGCATGCGGGCGTGCATATCCGATTCGTGCAGGTCGCTCCTTCCCATATAGCTTTGTGGGGTGACAAGGTTGTTCTTCAATTGGGAGATACGAGCATGAACCTTGTTGGGGTTGTAGGTCTTGTCGTCCAATCGCATTCCCTTGATGATACTTTTGAGCAAGTTCCTTGAATCGGAGGTGTCATAGATGGTGAACGTCTCCGGGAACCCGATCTTGTCGCATTCCATTCGGAGTATTCGATAGAAGATGGAGTGGAACGTACCCATCCAAAGGCGTTTCGCTTTCTCTTCACCGACAATAGCAGCGATACGGTCTTTCATCTCCCTTGCAGCCTTGTTTGTAAAGGTCAACGCCAAGATAGAGGAGGGGTTGTAGCCCGATTGCATCAATCCTGCTATTTTATAGGTGAGGACTCTCGTCTTTCCCGAGCCAGCCCCAGCGATGACAAGGGAAGGTCCGTCGTTGTAAAGAACCGCTTCCCTTTGACCTTTGTTTAATAAATTCAAGTACTCTTCCACGTAACGCTATTTTTCTTGCAAATGTAGTCAAAAAAGATGCTTAACGAAAGTTTAGGGAAAAAGAAAATGATGGGGCTATTGTGCAAAAGGACACGGCTTTTTCATTTAAAATCTATAGAATCTCTCTATTCTTTCTTTCTGCTATCGCTTGTGGCAAGACTTCTCGTTCGGAGATTGAAAAGATTGTAGGAAAGGAGATTGGAGACTACCTTACAAAATTAGAAAAGGAGTATTAACTTATCCGAAAGAAGCAGCCTATATTCGAAAAGAGTTTAACAAAGAATGTGCGCTATACAATAGAGGACAACTTCTTCACATTTAGGTTCCGATTTATCTACAAGTACAATTATATGCTTGAAATTGAGAACTATGATGCACTAAGGACGATTATCAATCGTGATTATGACTTAATGCTCGAAGACTATTTTAAGAGTGTGCTGGTTCAGAGTAAGAAGTACACCCGCATCGGCAGTTGGTGGAATCGTAAGGGGGAGAATGAAATTGATATTGTTGCGGAGAACGAGCTTACCAACGAAGCTGTCTTTTTTCAAGTTAAACGCAAATCTGAAAATTATGATCCTAATGCATTGAAAGAAAAAGTTGAGACATTTACTCGTGCAACTGGAAAGTATACGGATTACTCTATAACACAAAAATGTCTGTCGATGAGTGATATGTAGGGTCTATGGCGAAATGTACATCCTGCACATTTGTATCATAAACCATCCTATCTCTTTTAGATGGCAAGAGAAGTTACGCAAACAGATTATGGATGATTTATAATGGAGAATCGAATATAATAGCCGCGATTTCCTCTTTTATGATATATGTCAAGTGCTCGTATGAAAGAAAAGACATACATTTGTAATGCAAACAAAATAGGTAGATTTTTCATAGTTAAGGTTTAAGTTAAAATGAGGTAAAGGGAGTCTGTGAAGATTCCCTTTGCTTTTTGTTGGAATCTGCGCCGAGCCTCCTTAACTTTTAATTTCCAAGTTCCGTTTTTTTCCTTATTTTTGCAATGTGTTCAGTAGAAAGAAAATGCAGGTTGGACTTGATGATTCTCCGCATTTTGTCTTTGTTGAGGCATTGGGTTTCTAGCTTGTCGCTTTTTGCTGCTGCGGTTCAGATATAATAGTAACATAAATTCTATATGACAATTGGTATTATAGGCCTTGGCTTGATTGGAGGATCCATGGCCATCGATTTGAGACGTAATAAATTCGCCGATCATTTCTTGGGTTGCGACAATGACAACTTGAATGCGATGACGGCGCAGCGGATAGGTTTGGTCGATGAGATTGTCCCTTACGAGGAACTCATCAAAAAGAGTGATTTGATTATCCTTTCCGTGCCTGTGAGTGCAGCTCTTCGTATGCTTCCCGACATTTTGGATAAGATTACGGATGACCAATACGTGACGGATGTTTGTTCGACGAAGGAGCGTTTGAACGATTCTGTTCATTATCACCCTAAACGTAAGAATTATGTGGCTTCGCACCCTATGTCTGGTACGGAGTTCAGTGGTCCGTGGGCGGCTATTCCTAATCTGTTCGCAGGTAGGGCGGGCATCATCTGTAATGCGGAGGATTCTGACATCAAGGCTGTCGAGTTGGTTCGTAAGATGTATGATTGCTTGAATATGCGTGTCATCTACATGCGTGCGGCACACCACGATGTCCATACGGCTTATGTTTCCCATGTTTCCCATGTCATCTCTTTCGCTTTGGCGTTGACGGTGCTTGACAAGGAGAAGAACGAGAAGAACATCTTCGATTTGGCGTCGGGAGGTTTCGCTTCTACGGCACGTTTGGCTAAAAGTAATGCCGATATGTGGGCTCCGATCTTCCTGCAAAACAAGGACAACGTCCTTTCTGTGCTTGACTCCTATATGGAGAAGTTGCAGTCCTTCAAAACGGCGTTGGAGAACCAAGACGAGAAGCAACTCCGAGCTTTGATTGAGGAGGCAAATCGTATTAAGCGGATATTGAGATAATTGCGAAGGAGAGGGGAGAGAGGTTTTCTTTTCCGGTAGGGAAGATTTGGAAACTGTTCAAAATTGCTCGTTTTTTCTTGAAAAAGCGCAGATGTGAAGTTCCACCTTATCTCTTTTTTCTTTAATTTTGTCATAAAATAACTTTTATTTTCTTAACGGAGAGGGTGGGCCTTCCTTATCCTTTCAAAAAAAATACGAAAAATGAAAATATTAGACGAATTCAAGACCTTTGCGATGCGTGGCAACGTGGTCGACATGGCAGTCGGTGTAATCATTGGTGGTGCTTTTGGTAAAATTGTTTCTTCTGTGGTGGCTGATGTGATCATGCCTCCAATCGGTTTGTTGGTAGGTGGTGTCAACTTCACGGATTTGAAGATTTCTTTGAAGGATGCAGTGCTTGATCCTGCCACAAAAGAGGTGATCTCTCCTGATGTGACGTTGAACTATGGTAACTTCCTTCAAGTTACGTTCGACTTTTTGATCGTGGCTGTGGCTGTCTTTTTGATGGTTAAGTTGATCAACAAATTGTCCAAGAAGAAGGAAGAGGCTCCAGCAGCGCCTCCAGCTCCATCCAAGGAGGAGGTTCTTCTTACGGAAATTCGCGATTTGTTGAAGGAAAAGAAATAAAATTCTAAATCTCAATAAGGAGTAAGAGGACTCGGTTTCGGATCGGGTCCTCTTTTTTTTATGCATAGCTCTTTTAAAAGTCCTATTTTGCAGGCGCAATCAATGGAAAATATGTAACTTTGCCTTTTAGAATACAATAAATAACAAAATATATGTACAGAACAAATACGTGCGGTGAACTTCGTATGTCCAATGTTGGGCAAGAGGTCACGTTGGCAGGTTGGGTGCAGAAAGCCCGGAAAATGGGAGGTATGACCTTTGTGGATATACGCGACCGTTATGGTATTACGCAAATAGTATTCAATGAGGAGGTGGATGCCGCTTTGTGCGAGAAGGCCAACAAGTTGGGTCGTGAATTCGTGATTCAAGTGAAGGGTAAGGTGGCAGAGCGTAGCAGCAAGAACGCCAATATTCCTACTGGCGACATTGAGTTGATCGCTTCCTCTTTGACCGTGCTCCATACATCGGATGTGCCTCCGTTTACCATTGAGGACAATTCGGACGGTGGTGATGATATCCGTATGCAGTATCGTTATCTTGATTTGCGTCGTAATCCGGTTCGTAAGAATTTGGAGTTGCGCCATAAGATTGCATTCGAGACTCGCCGTTTCCTCGATGAGCACGGCTTCTTGGAAGTGGAGACTCCTATCCTTATAAAGTCTACTCCTGAAGGTGCTCGTGACTTTGTGGTGCCTTCCCGTATGAATCCAGGAGAGTTCTATGCTTTGCCACAATCTCCTCAACTTTTCAAACAATTGTTGATGGTGGCTGGCTACGACCGCTATTTCCAAATCGCAAAATGTTTCCGTGACGAGGATTTGCGTGCTGACCGTCAGCCTGAGTTTACGCAAATCGACTGTGAAATGTCTTTTGTGGAGCAAGAGGATGTCATCGACCTTTTTGAGGAGATGATTAAACATATTTTCCGTACGACGAAGGGAGTTGACTTTAAAGAGGCTTTCCCTCGTATGACATGGCATGAGTGTATGCGCCTTTATGGTTCGGATAAGCCAGATATCCGTTTCGGCATGCAGTTCGTCGAATTGAAGGATTTGACAGAGGGCCATAATTTTGTTGTTTTCGATAGCGCAAAATTTGTGGTTGGTATTTGTGCCGAGGGTTGTGCTTCCTATACTCGCAAACAATTGGATGCCTTGACGGATTTCGTAAAGAAGCCTCAAGTAGGTGCGAAAGGTTTGGTTTATGTGAAGTATGAGCAGGACGGCTCGTTCAAGTCTAGCGTGGATAAGTTCTATTCACAGGAGGATTTGAAGGCTTGGGCGGATCGTTTCAAGGCTAAGCCTGGCGATTTGATGTTGATCCTTTGTGGCGACAATGCGGATAAGACTCGTAAGCAAATGTGCGAACTCCGTTTGGAGATGGGTGAGCGTTTGGGCTTGCGTGATAAGAATAAGTTCGCTCCGTTGTGGGTGGTTGATTTCCCTCTGTTTGAGTGGAGCGAGGAAGACCAACGCTTCTATGCAATGCACCATCCATTCACAAGCCCTAAGGCTGAGGATATTCCTTATTTGGAGAGTGATCCAGGCCGTGTGCGTGCCAATGCGTACGATTTGGCGATGAATGGTGTCGAGTTGGGCGGTGGTTCTATCCGTATCCATGATTCGGAGTTGCAGAACCGGATGTTTGGTTTGCTCGGTTTCACTCCTGAACAGGCAAAAGATCAGTTTGGTTTCTTGATGGATGCTTTCCGTTTCGGTGCGCCTCCTCACGGTGGTTTGGCCTTCGGTTTGGATCGTGTCGTTTCAATGTTGGCTGGCTTGGATTCAATTCGTGATTGCATTGCTTTCCCTAAAAACAATTCTGGTCGCGATGTAATGAACGATGCTCCTTCTAAGATTGCAGATGCTCAGTTGGAGGAGTTGTTCCTGAAGGTGGATTTGTCCAATCTGAAGAAATAAATTAGGAAGACTTATTTATGATAATCTTGAGGGGTAGGCGAGGCTTGCCCCTCATTTTTTTGTTGGTTTGCATTCTGGAGTCTTTGACTATGATTGAAATCCTTTGTGCCAAAAGAGGTGTTTCCTTTGGACAGTTTCCCGAATTCTCTTTCTCCTTTCTTTGAGGCTTTTTAGCCGATTTTCCAATGGTTTAGTGTTTCCCCTTCTGCAGCATTCCTATTCTTTTAGAAGTGTGTTTTGAGCATTCTACGGATGCTAAATTCCTTGTTTGATCACTTGGAGGAGAGACTATAAATCGTTCCTCTGGTACGGTAGAATCCTTTCTGACGATATTAGCCTTTGATTGGAGTATGAATGACGCTAATATAAAAAGAGAGGCAAGATTCGAAGGAATCTTGCCTCTGTGGGTATTACTAACGGGTTAAAACGCAATCAGAATACTATCGAATCAAAGTGAAGTGACCTACAAATTGTTGGTCGGACTCTACCAAGTCGATCTCATACCAGTAGTCGGTTGATGGAAGAGGTATGCCCATGTAAGTTCCATCGAATCCGTTAGCGTTATCGTATGGCTCGTATACGCCAATTACTTTACCATCGCGGTCGAAAATTCTTACCCTTGACAATGGATATACATCGATGTTCTCGATTGTCCAAGTGTCGTTGATGCCGTCGCTGTTTGGAGTGATGTAAGCGTTTGGCGTGATAGGAACTGGCTTGATCTCGAACATGGTGGAACTTGTACAGTCGCTACTATCTCTTACCCAAAGTTTGTGGGTACCGATAGGGGAGTTCTTAACCTCACCATAAGGCTCCATGCTGATTTGGTTCTTGTTCAGATATACGTAGAACGGCTCAGTTCCGCTTGTGACGGAGTAGGTAACGATGTTGTTCTTGTCGTCCAACGTGTCAACTACGATGACTGGAGACTCTTTAACGTATACACGTGCCGTATCTGTTGTCTCACATTGTGCGACATCGTTTCTTGCCTTTACAACGCAAACCATATCTTCAGAAGGCGTGAACAACTTCCTTGTAGCACTAGAACCACCCAAGTCTGGAGTCCAAGTCAAAGGCGTGTTGGCAGGCTTCAAGTCTTTTACGAAGATTTCCACCTCTTCACCCTTACATACCGTATTCTTATCGGATGAGATTTCGAGTTTCAACTGAATCTTCAATACCTCCAAGTTGTAGTATACGATACTATCGCATCCGTGGATAGTCGTGTACGTGTTCGGATCCCTAATCAAGATTGGAGCGGTTGTAGGCTCTGGATAAACCGTACCGAACAATTTAGAATCGTAACAGATCATTGTATCGATAGGATTGTTTCGGTTACTGTATCTTGGATGGATAATCAAACGCACGCTGGTCATACTATCGCAACCGGAAATGACGCTCGTCGTAGTCTCTGACAAGTCGTAGGTACCAGCAGCTGTATAGACTTCGCCATCGAACGTGTAGGCATCCGTACCTTCACACAATTCGACATCTTCCAAAGTAACGGAGATCTTCTCTGTTACGTCGATTGTCGCATTGATGATACTATCACAACCATACTCAGTTTGGTAAGTGAATGTCCTGTTGAATGAACCAGCAGAGTTGTAAGTTTCGCCTGCGAAATCCGAACCTTGGCAAATGGAGTAGGTTCTGTCGTACTCGTACCTTGAGTGGACATT
>JAFZKQ010000118.1 GCA_017553575.1 Paludibacteraceae bacterium | reverse complement strand
GAATGGCGACTTCGGCAAGCGTGTCCGTGTCAATCTTTACGCTGTCTTGTTTGACAGAATCTACACTGACCGTAAGGGTGTCTTTTGTCTCCGCTACGGATGACGAGTCGTTGCTTGTTTGGCTCTTTGGATTGGAAGTGGGCTGGCCACATCCTATTAATAGTCCGGATAAAAGAAGACCGGAAATCAATTTCTTCATCATTATTAGGCGCAAATGAAATTTTCTCTATTTGTTTCTAAGGCAAAAGTAAGAAAAACCTTTTTATGGTTGTTCAATAGAATGAGACAATTTTGAGTCCAACGAATAAATCCTACTTCGTGACGTGCGATTCTGGATGAAATTTTATAAATTTGTTTATGGTTTAATATAAAAACAAATAATTATGGGAAGTGGTTTCTATTCTTATAAGACGGCCTCTATGCGCCGTGTCAGCCTATATGAAGAGCAAGAGATAACTCGAATTTTCGTGAATAAGTCTATGCCCAAGTCTATGGATCCATCCGGGGTGGTGCGTGAATGTTGCGAAAATGCGGAGCATCCAGAAGTGATGCCTATTATTATCGGATTGGATGTTACGGGGTCCATGGGACATATTCCGGCGAATCTGATAAAAAATGATTTTCCAGAAGTGATGAAGAAAATCCTCGACGAGGGCATCCCTTGTCCGCAGCTGTGTTTCACGGCTTACGGTGACCATACGTGCGACTCGGCTCCTTTGCAGGTCGGCCAGTTTGAGGCAAGCGATGAATTGATGGAGAAATGGCTCACTTCCATCTATTTGGAAGGTGGAGGTGGTGGCAATGACGGAGAGAGCACCTCTCTGGTCCACTATTTTGCGGCTTTCCATACTTCATGCGATGCCATCACGAAAAGAGGCGAAAAGGGCTTGTTGGTCACAATCGGCGATGAACCTAACTTGCGGTTCTATACGAAGAGTGCGCTTCGGGAGATTTTCGGTGGGGCTCAGGTCGATATGACGGCAGAGGAGATTCTTGAAGCCGCCCGAAAGAATTGGGAGGTATACCATATCAATGTCTTGGATTTCAGTGGACGACTGAAGGGTACCAAGGATAATTGGAAGAATTTGTTGGGCGACCATTATATTGAGGTGGATTCCAACTCAGACACGAATGTTTCGAATGTAATCGCTTGTCTGGCGATCGAACACTATCAACGAATCAAGGGAAATCTCGCATCCAAGCAACAGGAACGATGAGGAAAAAGATTGTCATTGGTGCCTTGTTCGGTGACGAGGGGAAGGGCACTCTGGTTCAATGGCTTTGTCGAAAGTCGTTGGACGAGGGGCGTACTCCCTTGGTTGTCCGTTTTACGGGAGGACCGCAGGCTGCACATACTGTGAAGTCTTCCGTGGCAGGGAGGCCAATCACCCATGTCTTCTCCTCTTTCGGCTCAGGCTCGCTGTTGGGTGCTCCAACCCTTTACCGACCCTCGTCGATGATTGATCCCATCTGCTTAAAAAACGAATGGGAGGTCTTGAAAGGGAAGTGCCACCCTCAACCCATATGGGACGTTCGCCAAGCCCCCATCATTACGCCTTACGATGTGGAAGCCAACCGCAACGATGCCCAAAATCGGGAAGATGGAACTTGCGGAAAGGGCGTATATATGGCTTGGAAACGGACCCTTTCCGGACTTCGGTTCACCTTGGGAAACACTCCTGACGAGATTTTGTCGCAGGTGGCCAACTACTATAAGACAGAACGCTACGCCCCCTATGATGAAATGTTTGTAGAGGCTTTCGAGTGGGCGCGGAAAGAGAATCTCCCATTGCAGGAAGGCGATTTCGATGACTGGATATTCGAGTCGACGCAAGGGCTGCTTTTGGATGCTGACAAGGGATTCTTGCCCCATGTTACGGCAACGTCGACGGGCTTGGATGCCTTGGAACCTTCGGATAGGGAAGGGGCGGATGTCTATCTCGTAGTGCGCACCTACCTGACTCGACATGGCAACGGCTATGAGCCCTTGTCACATGAGGGGTATGATTTGAGCGACGAGGAGAATGAGACGAATGTGATGAATGAATTCCAAGGACGTTTCAAGACGGGGATTTTTGACTTTGACCTCCTGAATGAGGCCTTCAAGCGACATTCCCTATCCGCCTATAATCATTGCCGTTTCCACTTGGCTATTACCCATCTCGATGTGGTTGCCCGCATGGGAAAGATGCTCTATTTGAAGGCGGGGAAGGTGAGTCAACTCTCTATTCCTAAGGAGAATGCCTATGCTTCCATCGCCCGTTTGTTTCAGGAGAATTGCTCCCTTGAATTCGACTCTATTTGGGGTAGTGATTCCCCTTATGGAAATTTTCAACAAATATAAGGCATCTTATAAAGTTCAATTTTAGGACCCGCTTAGAAAGGTGCTGGAATCTGATTTTTAGGAATTTCTTCTCTTGACCTATATCCAAAAAAACAATAGAAATCGATTTTTAGAACTGACTTAAAAGCCAGCGCTTTGATTTTTTTTGTATTTTTGCGGATATTTGGATTATTATCAAGAGATAAATATAAAAAGACTGATGAGTTTATTGGATTTGAGTGAACAGGAAATCCTAAGGCGTGAGAGCCTAAAGGAGTTGCGGGCGATGGGCATTGACCCTTATCCTGCTGCAGAATATGTCGTTACAGGTTATTCGACGATTATCAAAGAAGAGTTCTCCGATGATGCTCCACGCAAGGAGGTTTCGATTGCAGGCCGTATCATGAGCCGCCGTATCATGGGAAAGGCATCTTTCATGGAGTTGCAGGATAGCAAAGGCCGCATTCAGGTCTATATCTCTCGTGATGATTTGTGTCCTGGTGAGAACAAGGATACATACAACGTGGTTTTCAAAAAGTTGCTTGATATCGGTGATTTCGTGGGAATCAAGGGTTATGTCTTCCGTACGCAGATGGGTGAGATTTCCGTCCATGCTGAGGAGCTGACCGTATTGAGCAAGAGCTTAAAGCCACTTCCAATCGTAAAATATAAGGATGGTGTAGCATACGACGCATTTGATGATCCTGAGCTTCGTTACCGTCAACGTTATGTTGACTTGGTCGTAAACGATGGCGTGAAGGAGACTTTCTTAAAGCGTGCTACGATTGTCCGCACTATACGCAACATATTGGACAACGCAGGATACACGGAGGTTGACACTCCTATCTTGCAAAGTATCGCAGGTGGTGCTTCTGCCCGTCCGTTCATTACACACTTCAACGCTCTTAACCAAGATATGTATATGCGTATCGCTACGGAGCTTTACTTGAAGCGCCTCATCGTAGGTGGTTTCGAGGGTGTTTATGAGATGGGTAAAAACTTCCGTAACGAGGGTATGGACAAGACTCACAACCCTGAGTTCACTTGTATGGAGCTTTACGTCTCTTACAAGGATTTGAATTGGGGTATGGGCTTCACGGAGAAGATGCTTGAGCAAATCTGTGTCGCAGTAAACGGGAAGCCTGAGGTTGAAATCGACGGTAAGGTTATCTCATTCAAGGCTCCATTCCGCCGCCTTCCTATCCTTGACGCAATCAAGGAGAAGACGGGTTACGATCTTTATCCAATGAGCGAGGAGGAGATTCGTGAGACAGCCAAGAAACTTGGTATCGAGGTTGACGAGACAATGGGTAAGGGTAAGCTTATCGATGAGATCTTCGGTGAGACTTGCGAGGGCGATTTCATCCAGCCTACCTTCATTTGCGACTACCCTGTCGAGATGTCTCCGCTAACTAAGATGCACCGTTCTAAGCCAGGATTGACAGAACGTTTCGAGTTGATGGTCAATGGTAAGGAGCTTGCAAATGCCTATTCTGAGTTGAACGACCCAATCGATCAGGAGCAGAGGTTCATCGATCAGATGAAGCTTGCCGATAAGGGCGACGACGAAGCAATGATTATCGACCACGACTTCCTTCGTGCACTTCAATATGGTATGCCTCCGACATTCGGTATCGGTATCGGTATCGACCGTTTGGTCATGCTTATGACAGGTAAGTTCGCTATCGGTGAGGTGATGTTGTTCCCTCAGATGAAGCCAGAGATAACTCAAGTGAAGGATGCAAAGTCTAAATATGTGGCTTTGGGCATTCCTGAAAATTGGGTGGAAGTAATTCAAAAGGCTGGTTTCGCGACTGTCGAGAGTCTGAAGGAGTGCAATCCGAACAAACTACATCAAGACATCTGCGGATTAAATAAGAAATTTAAACTTGATTTGCCGAACCCTACCCGCGAGGAGGTTGCAGAGTGGATCAGTAAAATTTGATTATGGAGGAAAAAGAACCCAAAATAGCAGTTTTGGGTGGAGGTAGTTGGGCTACCGCCATCGCAAAAATCTGTTTGATGAACCCAGAACGCAGCATCAACTGGTATCTCCGAAGGAGTGAGCAGATTGAGGAGTTCAAGCGTTTGGGGCACAATCCGTCTTATTTGTCGGCCGTTCAATTTGACACGGACAAAATCAGTTTTAGCTCCGACTTGAACGAGGTTGTCCGCAACTCCGACATTTTGATTTTCGCCACCCCTTCGCCATTCTTGAAGTCGCACCTTCAGAAATTGACTGAGCCGCTCTCTGACAAGATTGTCGTCTCTGCCATTAAGGGTATCGTGCCTGACGAGAATATGATCATTTCCGATTATTTCCGTACGGTCTATGGGGTCCATGACGATAAGATGATGGTCATTTCGGGACCTTGCCACGCTGAGGAGGTCTCCTTGGCCCGCCTCTCCTATTTGACCATTGGTTGTTTGGATAGGGAGAACGGAAAGATCCTTGCAAGCATGTTGGCATGCAACTTCGTGAAGACGGCAGTCATCGACGATGTGGACGGTTTGGAATATGCCTCCGTATTGAAGAATGTCTATGCCATCGCCGCAGGTCTCTGCCATGGCTTGAAGTATGGTGACAACTTCCAAGCGGTGCTGATCTCGAATGCCATTCAGGAGATGCTCCGTTTCATCAATATCGTCAGCCAGAAACACCGTAACATCAACGAGTCGGCCTATTTGGGCGACCTGCTGGTGACCGCCTATTCGAAATTCAGCCGTAACAGGACATTCGGAACCATGAT
The DNA here is from genome assembly GCA_017553575.1 of Paludibacteraceae bacterium. Classification (GTDB taxonomy): domain Bacteria; phylum Bacteroidota; class Bacteroidia; order Bacteroidales; family Paludibacteraceae; genus RGIG10190. Next base: position 55 of record JAFZKQ010000118.1, on the reverse strand, counting down.
CGGTAAGGGCTATTCGGTAAAGACGGCGCAGTTGGAGATGGAGATGATTGCCGAG
>JAFZKQ010000117.1 GCA_017553575.1 Paludibacteraceae bacterium | reverse complement strand
TGGGTGGCAGATATGGGTGGTTTTTCCCAAGATTTTTCCAATTGACATTTATGGTTTTCTTTTAAAAAATTTGGACAAAGGGTGTAAAAATACTAACTGACAGTGCAGACAGGAATAAGTAGAAGGGAAAGGTAAGGAGAATCTGAGATTCCCCTATTCAAAATACTTTCCCATCAAATCTTGGAACGGTTGCGGAGGCAATCCCGGACGACCTGTCTTTTGATTGACGAAGCAGAGCACCGTGTAAGCCGAGTTGAGCAGTTTGCCCTCCTCGTTGTACACCTCATAGTCGAACCGTATCTTAACAGAAGGCTTCTCCTTGATAAAAACCTTGACCGTCAACAAATCGTCGTAATGGGCAGGCACACGATAATCAATATGCATCGTAACAACGGGCATGATGATTCCCATCTCCTCCAACTCACGATAAGTGAAGCCCGCCTCACGGAGCAACTCTCCTCGCGCCACCTCATAAAACTCGGCATAATTGCCATAATAGCAATAGCCCATCTTGTCCGTTTCTCCGTAACGAACCCTTACTTTTGATTCACCTGAAAGCATATTCAATATTTTCTAAGAGACCAAGAAAGGGCAAGACTTCCGTCCGCTCTTTCTTGGATCCATATCATTAACGGATGAACAACAATTCGCGATACTTAGGCAACGACCACATCTCGTCGTCCACTATCAACTCCAAATTATCGACATCCTTTCTTATCTTCTCAAACAAAGGAACAACCGTGTCATGGTAAGCGATGGCCTTCTCACGCTCGCTGGCGATACGATTGGCCACACGACGTGCATCCACCATGTCTGCCACCAATTTCTTGACAGAAGAGACACGTGCCGAGAGTTCCTCGATAAGTTCCGTATCATCCGTAGAGAGACGCAGAGCCATCTCCTTGTCATAGACTTGAGAGAGTTTATAGACGTTGTCCAACAAGAGATTCTTGTAACGAGTGGCAACCGGGATGATGTGGTTAACAACCAAATCGCCCAAGACGCGTGCCTCGATCTGAATCTTCTTGGTATACATCTCCCACTTCACCTCATTACGGGCCTCCAACTCCTTCCTGTTGAAGACACCCACGCTCTTGAACATCTCCACACTCTTATCCGCCAAATAAGCATCGTAAATCAACGGAACGCTCGTCTCACAGTCCAAACCGCGCTTCTTAGCCTCAACCTTCCACTCTTCACCATAGCCATTACCGTCGAAACGGATAGGCTTCGTTATCTTGATATATTCCTTGAGCACATCAAAAATAGCCTTCTCCTTTGAAACGCCAGAAGCGATGCGAGCATCGACATCCTCCTTAAACTCAACCAATTGGGCAGCCACTGCCGAGTTCAAGACAATCATCGCACAAGAGCAATTGGCAGAAGAGCCGACCGCACGGAACTCGAAGCGATTACCCGTAAAGGCAAATGGAGAGGTTCTGTTTCGATCCGTATTGTCCACCAACACTTCTGGAATCAAAGCCACGCCCAGACGCATCTTCTTCTTGCTGTCCAAAACGATGGCCTCCTCGCTCGTCGAATTCTCCAACTTGTCCAAGATATTGGAGAGTTGGGTTCCCAAGAAGGCGGAGATGATGGCAGGAGGCGCCTCATTGGCACCCAAACGGTGTGCATTCTGAGCCGTCATGATAGAGGCCTTCAACAAGGCATCGTTCTTATAGACAGCCATCAAGATATTCACCAAGAAGGTCACGAACTGCAAATTCTCCTCCGGCGTCTTACCCGGCGTAAGCAGACCGACACCCGTATCCGTACCCAAAGACCAGTTGCAATGCTTACCCGAACCATTCACACCTGCGAAAGGCTTCTCATGCAAAAGCACGCGGAAACCATGCTTGCGAGCTACACGCTTCATGATGGACATGATCATCAAGTTCTGGTCTACCGCCAAATTCGTCTCCGAATAGATCGGAGCCAACTCGAATTGGTTCGGAGCCACCTCGTTATGTCTTGTCTTGCAAGGGATTCCGTATTTATAAGCCTCGTATTCAATCTCCTTCATGTAGGCTTGGACACGTTCAGGAATCGCTCCGAAGTAGTGGTCCTCCAACTGCTGATTTTTGGCCGACTCGTGCCCCATCAACGTACGTCCCGTAAGCAAAAGGTCAGGACGGGCAGCATACAAACCTTCGTCCACCAAGAAATACTCCTGCTCCCAACCCAAGAAAGAGAAGACCTTCTTGACTGAAGGGTCGAAATAGTGACAAACATCCGTAGCCGCCTTGTTGATGGCATTCAACGCCTTCAGCAAAGGAGTCTTATAATCAAGTGCCTCACCCGTATAAGAGATGAAGACCGTCGGAATACAAAGCGTGTCATCTACGATGAAAGCCGGAGAAGAGGGGTCCCATGCCGAATAACCGCGAGCCTCGAATGTGTTACGAAGTCCTCCATTCGGGAAACTAGAAGCGTCCGGTTCCTGTTGAGCCAAGAGCTTTCCGGAGAACTCCTCAATGATAGAACCACCAGGCGCGCCCACATATTCGATGAAGGAATCGTGCTTCTCAGCCGTACCCTCCGTAAGTGGTTGGAACCAGTGCGTATAATGGGTGACACCCATCTCAAGTGCCCACATTTTCATACCCGCTGCCACATGGTTGGCCAATTCCCTATCCAAAGGCATACCCTTATCTATCACATTCGTGAAGACCTTCAAGGTCTCCTTAGATAGATATTTTGCCATTTTTGCCCGATCAAAAACATACTTCCTGAAATATTCGGAAGTCATTTGGTCTGGAGCCGTTACAGCCATAGCCTTCTTTTTGAAAGCCTCCTCTACGACTTTAAATCTAAGTGTTGACATATATAAGTAATTGTACTAACTCACCAGAATAGCGCTTCTATTCCAACGAATTAGGTCGTTGTTGATTATCGATAATTAACTCTTCTAAAATGGGGCAAATATCGCAAAATTTCCGCCAAAATACAATTCGAAATGAGGGAAAGTGACTTTAGCTTCCCAAGGAAACTGAAGATTTCGATGTTGATGTTGGATGGCAGGCTCTTTCTTCTGTAGCATGACAACAGCAAAGGCTTCGTGTTTTTCCCTCATAAAACAATCTATGAATATCAATCAGAAAAATCAAAATCACAAAGAGTAACGATTCGGAGTTATTCGATTTACTATATATTTGCAAAAACCACAATCTATTAGGCCATGGGATGGGATATCATAGAAATTGGGTTCAAACACAAATTGCCGGTAAATGACCCGTATGCAACTGCGCAAGAGGTCGCGAAACGATTGAAGGTAAACATTCAATTGGTAGCTCATAATTTGTTTGAATACGACAGTGAAACCGACACCGTTTCCAAAGTAAAAAAGGGCGATAGATTCATTGAACTTCAGAAATTTAACTATGACAACTCCGACAAATGTGTAAAGCTAATCGTTCATGACTATCAAATAAAAAAAATCAAGGAAACGATAGGCAAGGATAGGCTGAGAAAAACTAAATTTTCTTCCCAATGGGCGAAAGACAACATCTTAGATTTTTATCCCTTTGAACTATATGAAATTGAAGATGACGAAAAAGTGGGAATCCCTGAAATTAGGATATTTACGGAAAACATTGACATTGCTATCCCACAGATGATGCGATGGGGGCATTTCGATCGTTTATTTCGCAGAAATGACGAAGAGGCGAAAGAGTATCTCCGAAAAATAAGAAAAGAGATTTTGGATGTAGCCAAGGCTTTCGAATGCGAACAAGTCATCATCTGTGCAGACCAAGGACCCACAGAATCCATTTTCGACAATATGGACATGAGTGCTGATGATTTATTAGAATATACCATGTCGCTCAAAAATAGAGAGACACATAATGGATGGTTTACAAAGGATTGGAAAGCAAATGCCAGATATATCAACTTCGCAGACTACTTCAAAGGGACACTAAATATCAAAGAGGAAGAATATGTGGTCGTAGTTTTTGACCAACCAAAATAAGAGATAAAATGTCAGATAGAATAACTGCTTGGTTTGAGTTACCTTCCAATATGGAATGCAAAGAAGATGTTATATGTAAGAGAATTTGGGAAACAAACCCTAAGCTCATTAGCTATAGCCAAGGTTATTGGCATTTTATAGGAGGAGGTTTATGTACTCATATCGTTGATGAAGGGTTACCTGGATATGCAGGCATCTTCATTTGGGATAGTAGTGGCATCATATATGAGCCATCAAAAGAATCCACCCAAATAAGAAGATTTATAAAAGAGATTTGTAATGTATTCGGAACTAATGAAGTATGGTATTCTTCTGAGTTAGGAGAAGATTATTTAGAGAAATTTGCAGATCCTTATATCGATTTAGAATTCGATTGGAAATCTGTTGTTCAAAAGACATCAGCAGAACTCAAAGATTTATACGAAAAGCAAAGGAAAGGGGAAGATGTGACTTGGTTCGCTGATAAAATCTTCCATCATGATGATTTTTGGGATCTATAATTCCAACGATGCCACTTAAAACTAAAGGAGACAGGTAATAGAGACTTGCTTCAGTAGGAAGCACACGTTTATGCACAAAAAAGGGAAATTCCATCGGAACTTCCCTTTTTTATTACTATTGCTTACTATCTAATCAATACTCATCCCAACTCTTGATCTTAATATCATCAAAAGTCATTTCGCAGAACGAACGGATAAAGGCACTTGCCAAACGAGCATTTGTAATCAACGGAATGTTGAAGTCGATGGCTCCACGACGGATGGCATATCCATTTGCCAACTCACGTTTGCTGGCATCCTTCGGAATGTTGATGACCAAGTCGAACTTCTTGTCGGCTATCATCTCCATCACATTCATCACGCCCTTGTCCTCATCCGGCCAGCCGACCATAGTGGAACGAATACCATTCTCGGTCAAGAACTTATGCGTACCGCCTGTAGCATATATCTCATAATCATTCACTTGAAGCAACTTACATGCATCCAACAAATCCACCTTGGACTTCGTAGCTCCTGATGAAATCATGATACTCTTCTTAGGAATCTTGTAACCTACAGAAAGCAAGGACTTAAGCAATGCCTCGGAGAAATCATCGCCTATACATCCTACCTCACCCGTAGAGGACATGTCCACACCGTGAACAGGGTCTGCTTGCTGCAAACGAGCGTAAGAGAATTGGGAAGCCTTCACGCCCACATAATCCAAATCGAAGGCCGACTTTTCAGGACGCTCAACAGGCAAGCCCAACATCACCTTCGTTGCCAACTCGATGAAGTTTATCTTCAACACCTTAGAGACAAATGGGAAGCTTCGTGAAGCTCTCAAGTTACACTCGATAACTTTTATTTCGTTATTCTTAGCCAAGAACTGGATGTTGAAAGGTCCTGAGATATGGAGCGCCTTCGCCGTCTTGCGTGCAATCTGCTTGATTCTTCGTACAGTTTCCACATAAATCTTTTGTGGAGGGAACTGCGTCGTAGCATCACCGGAATGGACACCGGCATACTCCACGTGCTCCGAAATAGCATAGACCACGATTTCGCCCTTTTCAGCCACAGCATCAATCTCAATCTCCTTACAACGCTCGATAAACTCTGAGATTACGACAGGGTGCTTTTGTGAGACGTCGGCAGCCAAACGGAGGAAATTCTCCAATTGGGAACGGTCATAACATACGTTCATTGCCGCACCAGACAAGACATAAGAAGGACGAACCAAGACAGGGAATCCGATACGGTCCACAAAGTCGTTCACATCATCCAAAGTCGTCAACTCCTTCCAACGTGGTTGGTCGATGCCCAACTCATCCATCAAAGAAGAGAACTTATGACGGTCTTCCGCACGGTCGATGTCTTCCGCCTTCGTACCCAAGATATTCACATTATTCTCAGCCAACTTCACGGCCAAGTTATTCGGAATCTGCCCACCCGTAGAGACGATGACACCCATCGGATTTTCCAATTCGATGATATCCATCACACGCTCGAAGCTCAACTCGTCGAAGTAGAGTCGGTCGCACATATCATAATCCGTAGAAACGGTCTCCGGATTGTAGTTGATCATCACGGAACGGTAGCCCTCACGACGAATCGTATTCAAGGCATTCACACCACACCAGTCAAATTCCACGGAAGAACCGATGCGGTAAGCACCTGAACCCAAAACGACAACAGAACGATGGTCGCCCACATAGTTCACATCATTGGCGATACCACTATACGTTATATAGAGATAATTCGTTTGCGCAGGATACTCTGCAGCCAACGTATCGATTTGTTTCACGACAGGGACAATGCCACGCGACTTACGATAATTACGAACGTTCATCATCTGCTCGTCGATATCATCCTTGCTGCATTTCGTCACCAAACGGGCAATTTGGAAATCGGAGAATCCAAGCTGCTTCACATGCAAGAGGAGATCATCTGGGAGGGAAGCCAACGAATCGTAGGTCTTCAACTCCTTCTCGTGCGTCACGATGTGCTGCAACTTCTGGAGGAACCACAAGTCTATCTTCGTCAACTCATGGATGCGTTCAATCGTATAGCCCTCGTGGAGAGCCTGAGCCAAGTAGAAGACACGCTTGTCAGTAGGTTGAGAAAGGTCTTTGTCCAAATCCGACGAACTAAGATCCTTATTCGCCACGAATCCGTGCATACCCTGACCGATCATACGAAGACCCTTTTGGATAGCCTCCTCAAAGGTACGGCCAATGGCCATGATCTCGCCCACACTCTTCATGCTACTTCCCAACAGACGGGAAACGCCATGGAATTTACCCAAATCCCAACGAGGGATCTTACAAACGATATAATCCAAAGCTGGCTCGAAGAAAGCGGAAGTCTCCTTGGTTACCGAGTTCTTCAACTCAGGCAAACCATAGCCCATACCCAACTTAGCTGCCACGAAAGCCAACGGATAACCCGTAGCCTTGGAAGCCAAAGCGGAAGAACGGCTCAAACGTGCGTTCACCTCAATCACACGATAATCTTCGGACATAGGGTCGAACGCATATTGTACGTTACACTCACCCACAATTCCGATGTGACGGATGATGCGGATGGCCAACTCACGCAACTTATGATACTCCTTATTGGTCAATGTCTGAGATGGAGCCACCACGATACTCTCTCCCGTATGGATGCCCAATGGGTCGAAGTTCTCCATGTTGCAGACGGTGATACAATTGTCATAACGGTCACGTACCACCTCATACTCGATCTCTTTCCAGCCCTTCAACGACTTCTCCACCAAGACTTGAGGGGAATAGGAGAAGGCTTTCTCCACCAACACCTTCAACTCCTCGTCGTTGTTACAGAAGCCCGAGCCCAAACCACCTAACGCATAGGCTGCACGGACGATGACCGGATAACCCAAGTCGTTAGCCGCCTTCAAGGCATGGTTCAAATCGGTTACCGCCTCACTCTTTATATAATTGACATTGATTTCAGAAAGTTTCTGGTTGAAGATTTCACGGTCCTCCGTATCAATGATGGCTTGTACAGGAGTACCCAACACCTCCACTCCATATTTCTCGAGAACGCCCGAACGATAGAGTGCCACACCACAGTTGAGTGCCGTCTGACCTCCGAAAGAGAGGAAGATTCCATCCGGACGTTCCTTCTCGATGACACGCTCCACGAAATCCGGTGTCACAGGCAAGAAATAGACCTTGTCCGCAATACCTTCGGAGGTTTGCACCGTCGCGATGTTCGGATTGATAAGGACGGTAGATATACCCTCCTCTTTCAACGCCTTCAAGGCTTGTGAACCTGAATAGTCGAACTCGCCGGCCTCACCGATTTTCAAAGCACCGGAACCCAACAAGAGCACCTTGTTATATTTCTTAGGGCCCAAGAAGGCTTCTTTATCTTTAGAGGAGAAGATTTCAGATGGCTTACCCTCCATCAAGTTCACGAACTCATCAAACAGGAATTCCGTATCCGTAGGACCGCTGGCTGCCTCTGGGTGGAATTGGGCTGAGAAGAAAGGTTTCGTCTTATGGCGAATACCCTCGTTCGTACCATCATTCATATTTACGAAGAGTGGTTCCCAATCCGAACCGAGTGTTGCGTTGTCCACAGCAAAACCATGGTTCTGCGAGGTGATGAACGAGCGTGTACTGCCCACCATGCTCACCGGTTGATTGTGGCTACGGTGACCATACTTCAACTTATAGGTCTTCGCACCGCCTGCGATGGAAAGCAATTGGTTACCCATACAGATACCAAAGATAGGCTTGTTACCTTCCATGGCCTTACGGATATGCTCCACAGCCTCGCCACAAAGGGCAGGGTTACCAGGACCGTTGGAGATGAACAATCCATCATACTCCAATTGGTTGAAGTCATAATTCCAAGGAACGCGTGTCACGGTGACATCACGCTTCAACAAGCATCGGATGATGTTATTCTTGACACCACAATCGACCAAGACAACCTTGTGCTTTCCGTTTCCGTAAGTCACAACCTCCTTGCAACTTACTTTGGCCACTTGGTTCTCATCGTCTGGATTCACGAAAGGAATGTCTTGCTCATCTGGGAAGACCAATTTTCCCTTCAATGCACCCTTCTCGCGGACGATCTTCGTCAACTCACGGGTATCAATGCCAAAAATACCTGGGACCTGTTGCTCTTTCAGCCAGTTACCCAAGCTCTCAATAGCATTCCAATGACTGTATTGAAAAGAAAAATCGGAAATAATCAAGCCTGTGACCTGAATTTTTTCCGATTCAAAAAAAGTTGATATGCCATTTCCGTCCAATTTTTCGGTAGGAACTCCGTAGTTACCAACCAAAGGAAATGTGACCGTCAAAATTTGACCCGAATAAGATGGATCTGTTAAACTTTCGGGATAACCTACCATCGCCGTACTAAAAACGACCTCGCCTGCTACCTGTTTCTCGTAGCCGAATGATTTTCCTTTAAAGACGGTGCCATCTTCAAGCACCAAATTCAATGGTCTGTATGCGTGCATAATCTTATGTCATAAAAATTGTGCAAATTTCTATATATTTTGGTAAAAAAGAAAGAAAAAGAGAGGAAAATGACACAAAAAAGAGCAAATACTTTCCATTTGCCTTAAACACATGATTTTTACTTACGTTTTGAAAGGAAAATCAAAGGAATCGGCAACAAATAGAATTTATAACTATTTAATTTTGGCCATTTGCCCAGAGTGATGTTTAAATCGATAAAAATTCCACAGTGCTCCTGCTCTCAGAAGGCCAAGATTGCCCCCACTTATTTTCCACAACACCATAACAAAAAAGAGGGCGTACCGAAACCAACCAGTTTCGATACGCCCACACTCTTAATCATTTATCATTCGGCCTTTTTTCCGTACATCACAGAAATGAAGCATTCAATAAATTCATTGAAGACTTTGGCCTTAATTATATGCACCTCTATATCTCTTGCTGGATCATCGCTCCTATATATACATCTCACATTCGGCCCTTCCTTTTCTTCTTTTATAACTTTAAATCCATTCTTGAGAAGGTGTTGCTGCACTTTTTCAAGTTCCTCTATACGAAGCAAATTCTGCACAGGGAAAATCATCTCCGTTAACTTCCTATTGCGATAGAAATAGACAGCACTCTCCGCATTGTCAGGGAAGAGAAGCGGGTGATTGATAGGGAAAGTTGTCTCCTCCGTCATACTTGGATATTCCACACAGATACATACATCGATGGCTTTTCCCTCGATGCCCATAGCTTTGCACTCCGCTTCCCCATGGAAATTCACTTCAAATCTTCCATTTGTGACAGGATGGAAAATTATGGTACCTTTTTCTGGAAGCCTAATGCCAGTTTCACTCCCCCCATACGCATTGGCACGGGAACCCCAACAAACCTCCACTTTTTTGTTGTAATTCTTTGGGGAGATATTAATGACGTTAGTATTGTCATCAGGGGCAATTCCCCATTGAACAAAGCTATTGTCCAAAAATCCGATTTGGAACAATTGGCTGACCGTAAATCTTGAGAGAATATCCTTCGCATTCAAGTCAAACTCATGCTTCTTGCCCTCTTTGTCGGTTATCGTGAATTTCCCAAGAATGGTGTCACCGACCACACAGGAAGGCTCTGGGAATCGATCCAATTTGCTGCAAGCATCGATGGTCTGAGAAATCTCCTTCTTTGTTCCCAAATCGATAGACTCCTGCGAATATCCGTTGTTTGTTTGACAAGTGATTTGCAGGCTACGAGCCCTCTCCTGAATGATGAAATCATACTCTTTGCCATACTCCACAAAGAGCGTTTTGGATTCCGGATCGCCTGCCTCTTCATTCACGGTGTAATCCAACTTAAACGGCTCAGTCTCTCCACACGACGAACGGAAGGTAAGGCTTACCACTCGTGTTTTGATTGCAAAGTCGCAAGTGAGGGTGTCCATCGCCTTATCGCATTTCACATTTTTCGAAAGTCCCTCCAAAGGAAGTGAGACATCCACCTTCTTACCCATTGGAATGACGGCAAGATAATTACCATTTTGGTCGGTGTAACATACTTTTTGATCTTCATCCAAGACCACCTTGACACCAGGACAACCTTGTCCCTTTTGATTTCGGACGGTTCCGCGCACGAAGGAACGCAAAGAAGGGTAATCCAAATTCCACCAAGAGAAGTGACCGACTTTTCCCACATAAAGGTCGCCTTGTCGATAAGCGACGCCCTCCTCCATCCACAAACCTTGCGACTCCTTAAAATGCCACAACGGGATGGTTGCCAAATCCGTCTTCATGCCCCTTGGCACAGGGAAAACGATCGTGGCAGGCATTGTGTCGTTAAGCGAAAGTTCGTTGCCGAGGGTATCGGACAATAGGATGTTTGCCATTCCATAGGAGAGCAAAGTCACCTCCTCGCCATCTTTATTGACGGCCGCCAAGTCACTACCCGGCATTCGGTCAACGAAGTCCTTCTCCTCAGGGGAGAGATAATAGAGGTCTACCGTCACCTTTCCTTCATATGCCTTCGCCCAGTTTCCGTAATTCCGCACAATAGAATTAGGCACAATACGTAGCATACAATCGTCAACGTCGAGATCTATACCTTCGGCAGAATCGAACGTTTTCTGTGTAGTATGGTCACTCTCGCCTTTCTTTTGCAAGACGATATTACCCATGTCTGTGCTACCCAAAAGACCAGTTCTCACCAAAGGGAAATAGCCATCCTTCTCAAAAACAACCAAAGACCTTCCATTTCTGACAAAAGTGTTAGACAACTTAAAGCGACCCAACGAATCGCTATAGAGAGATCCGTAATTGATTTTAACGCTGTCCAAATTCAGGCTTCCCTTGAGAGGAATGTTTAGGTTTCCTCTTTTCCCATTCCAATCCACCGGCTTGGGCGATTGATAGGTGATAGTATCTTGTACGTCTTGCCATGTGTGGTCCTTTCTTCCACAGGAACTAAAAAAACTTGTTGCTAAAACGGTCGCCAACGCGCAACCTATGGCCAATTTGCTACCCATTGTTATAAGAAGCTATTTAATTATATAAACTCTGTCAAGAGGCTCCAAAGTCCTCAAAAAACCATATACTTACAATTGATTATCAGCTAAATAAATAGACATTTCAGCATCCTTACAGACAAAAAGTAAAGACCAGGAGCAAACATCCAATAAATCTCACCGATATTCAGAGGAAAATTAGAGAGAGATTTTCAAATAAGCAAGAAAGAGGAGGAAAATATTCGCCCCATATCACGGACTTCTCAAATTTCGCAAGTCCCGAAGGGATGGTATATTATAAGTAGGGGCTACCCCCTGTATAATGGGCATTGGGTGATGATTAAAAGCCTCGAAGAGGAGACACATCCATTAGAAAAATACCTTTTCGTTTCACACAGGGGGGTACACCCCTGCCTGTGATGTAACGCCCATTCTGGGCTACAAGGAGAGTCTTCAAATCATTTAGAAATCTGGCCTTCTAACCGCCACGACGGATTACGGGAATTGCAAGTAGTCTCGTCTCCCCCAAGGCCCCAAGCCCCGATAATTTTCATCCCGAGATGCGCTTCAGCCCCCTTCATTTTTTATTTTTTCAAAAAAAAGGCTTCTTTTGTTTGGATATTTAGAAAATAGACGTACCTTTGCAACGCTTTACGAGAAAGCACGGTCTTATAGCTCAGCTGGTTCAGAGCACCTGCCTTACAAGCAGGGGGTCCTAGGTTCGAATCCTAGTGGGACCACGATTCTTTAGAATCAAACAGACGGATTAAGAATGGCGAACGACTCCACGAGTCACCTCAAAATTCATAATTCAAAATTATAAATTAACTTCGGTCTTATAGCTCAGCTGGTTCAGAGCACCTGCCTTACAAGCAGGGGGTCCTAGGTTCGAATCCTAGTGGGACCACCACCAAGAAGCCTTTCCAAAAGGGCTTCTTTTTTTGTATCCCCACCTCTCGAAACAAGTTTTTCGTCAAACAACATTAAAAAAACACCATTTTTTTGATTTTCCTCATCAAAACTTTTGATTTCACAATATAATAAAGTAATTTAGTCTTCCGTAAAAACATTCTAACCTTTAAAAACTAATAGAAAATGGCAAATTCAGTAGATTTGGCAAAGATTGGCGCTAACGACGTCATCGCATGTAATAACTCAGCATACGCTGGGGCTATCAAGCTTAAGTCAGCAGAACCAGGTAACGTAACTTTCTCTATCGACGGAAAGACAGTCAACTTGTCTGACGCAGGTTGCTCTTACTTGAGCACATCTTTGGAGCCAATCAACAAGGCAAAGGCAGAGGCTAACCCTTCTGAGGTTCTCTTGGTCTTGGCCGCAAAGTCAACGAAATTAATCTCTCCTACAGAGGCTGCTAACACGGTTGTTAAGGGCGCTGCTTCAGAGACCAACTTCCAACAAGGCTCTACAGAGATCGACTTGGCAAGCTCAAACGACAGCATTCGCTACAACCACATCGGCCAAACGGGCGAAATCAAGGTTCGTGAGGTTGAGGCTGGAAAGGTAACTATCAAGGTTGACGGCGTAATGATCGAGCTTTCTGACGCTGGTGCTTCTTACATCGGCAACGACCTCAACGAGATCAAGATGGCTGACGCTGAGGCTGACCCTACAAAGGTATTGTTCGCTTTGAAAGCAGGCTCTACTTCTTTGGTTTCTGCAACTAAGGTTAAAAATGCGAAGATCGCTTCTAAGGCTATCGACACCGTATTTATCAACCACATCGATTTCAACAATAATCTATAATCATTCATATTAAATTACAAAACAAATGAAAAAAGTATTTCTTTTGATCGGATGTTTGGCTCTCCTTGCTAGCTGTGGCAAGAAGAAGGCTCAACAAGAAGAGGTTACTCAACCAGAGACAGAAGTAGTTACAGAGGCAGCTCCAGTTGAGGAAGTTGCAGCTGATCCATTCCCTGCAAGCGAAAGCTACCCTGCTAAGACAGACGGCTTCCGTGAGGCTGACGGTGTTTGGACTCTTTATTTGATCGACGCTGTAAACGGCGCTAACAAATTGGAGATCTTGTCAGACGCTGTAGTTGTTCTTGCTGACAACAGCGAGAAGGCTCTTGCTGACTTGGACAAGACTGCTTTGAACGAGAAGAGCACTTCAATTTGGTTGAAGGACGGTAAAGTTTCTCACATCAAGGTAAACGAATAATCCGATCTGAGATAACTAATGCTAAAGAGGGCGTATCTAAGGTACGTCCTCTTTTTTGTTGCGACGCCTTTCCCTAACTAATGCACCCAAGAGGACGAACCATACCGTAGAGACAAAGAGCCCTTCGGAGAACGAAGCAACGCCCCACCCCACCACGACCTGACAGAAGAAATTTCGCAAAACTGCCATTTTGACAGATAGAATCACCCCAAATATGACAAAACCACCTCAAACAACCACAAAAAGCACCTTGGCAAACCTTTTGAAGAATAGATAGTGTCGGGCGACGAGCCAGACAGTTATTATGAACTTAATTTTTATACGCTATGAATTTTAACAACTTTACAATCAAAAGTCAGGAGGCCATTGAAAAGGCTATCCAGATAGTTCAGGGGCGTAACCAACAAGTCATCGAACCCGTCCACCTGCTCAGCAGCATCATGGACAAGGGCGAGAGCGTGACAACTTTCATCTTCAACAAGTTCGGCGCCAACGCGCACCGTATCTCGGAAAGGGTGGAAGCTGCAATCAAGGCTTGCCCAAAGGTGAATGGTGGCGAACCTTATCTATCGAGAGAGACAAACGAAGTGCTGCAAAAAGCAAGTGACTACGCAAAGAAGGCAGGTGACGAGTTCACCTCCATCGAATTTATACTGCTCGCCATCTTAACAACTCCGAGCGAGGCCAGCAACATCTTGAAAGACGCAGGCTTGGAGGAACGTGGCGTGCAAGCGGCCATTACCGAACTTAGGAAGGGCAACAACGTGACCAGCCAATCGGCAGAAGAGAACTACAACGCGCTCAACAAGTACGCCATCAATCTGATCGAGAAGGCCCGTTCCGGCAACTTGGACCCGGTCATCGGACGTGACGAGGAGATTCGACGTGTGCTTCAAATCTTGAGCCGTAGGACAAAGAACAACCCGATACTCATCGGTGAGCCAGGAACCGGAAAGACCGCCATCGTGGAAGGATTGGCCAACCGTATCTTCCGTGGCGACGTGCCCGAAAACTTGAAAAGCAAGCAGATCTACTCGCTCGACATGGGCGCCATCATTGCAGGTGCCAAATACAAAGGCGAGTTCGAGGAACGTCTGAAATCCGTGGTCAACGAGGTGAGCAAGAGCGACGGCGAAATCATCCTTTTCATCGATGAAATCCATACGCTGGTGGGTGCAGGAAAGGGCGAAGGAGCCATGGATGCTGCCAACATCCTAAAACCGGCCTTGGCCCGTGGTGAGCTTAGGTCCATCGGTGCCACCACCCTCGACGAGTACCAAAAATATTTCGAGAAGGATAAAGCGTTGGAGCGTCGTTTCCAAATCGTCATGGTCAACGAACCGGACGAGGCAAGCACCATCTCCATCCTCCGTGGACTGAAGGAGAAGTACGAGAACCACCACAAGGTTCGTATCAAGGATGATGCCCTCATCAGCGCCGTGGAGCTCTCCAGTCGATACATCACCGATCGTTTCTTGCCCGACAAGGCCATCGACTTGGTGGATGAGGCTGCAGCAAGGCTTCGTCTCCAAATGGACTCCGTTCCAGAGAGCCTCGACAAGAAAGAGCGTGAAATCAAGCAGTTGGAGATCGAGCGCGAGGCAATAAAGAGGGAAGCCGACCAACAGAAACTGGATCAACTGAACAAGGAGATTGCCAACCTGAAAGAGGAGAGCAAAGTCATCCGTGCTAAGTGGAACTCCGAGAAAGAGGTCATCAACAAAATCCAGCAACTGAAGATCGACATCGAAAACCTCAAATTCGAAGCCGACCGTGCAGAACGTGACGGCAACTACGAGAAAGTGGCTGAGATCCGTTACGGCAAGATCAAAGAGGCGGAGAAGAGCATCGCCGAATGCCAAGAGAAGATCAAAGGCATCCAATCCAACTCAGCCTTGATCAAGGAGGAGGTGGACAGCGAAGACATCGCCGACATCGTCTCCCGTTGGACAGGTATCCCTGTCAGCAAGATGATGCAGAGCGAGAAGGACAAACTGCTCCATTTGGAAAGCGAGCTCCACAAGCGTGTCGTAGGCCAAGACGATGCCATCAGCGCCATCGCAGATGCCGTGCGTCGTAGCCGTGCAGGATTGCAAGACCCTAAACGACCTATCGGCTCCTTCATCTTCTTGGGCACGACGGGTGTCGGTAAGACTGAGTTGGCCAAGGCGTTGGCTGAATTCCTCTTCGACGACGAGAATATGATGACACGTATTGATATGTCCGAGTACCAAGAGAAGTTCTCCGTCACTCGACTCATCGGTTCGCCTCCAGGATATGTCGGCTACGATGAAGGTGGCCAGTTGACCGAAGCCATCCGTAGGAAGCCTTACTCCGTCGTTCTTTTCGACGAGATCGAGAAGGCCCACCCTGATGTCTTCAACACCCTCTTGCAAGTGCTTGACGATGGACGACTTACTGACAACAAAGGCCGTCTGGTGAACTTCAAGAACACCATCATCATCATGACTTCCAACTTGGGTTCCAGCCTCATCCGTGAGAAGTTCGAGAAATTGAACGAATCCAACCGGGAGGAGGTCATCGAGAGCGCCAAGAACGAGGTTTTGGATATGTTGAAACAGACCATCCGTCCGGAGTTCTTGAACCGTATCGACGAGATCATCATGTTCACACCGCTCAACGAGAAGGAGATCAAGGAGATTGTCCACATCCAAATCAAAGGCATCCAAAAGA
This sequence comes from Paludibacteraceae bacterium, assembly GCA_017553575.1. Lineage (GTDB taxonomy): Bacteria > Bacteroidota > Bacteroidia > Bacteroidales > Paludibacteraceae > RGIG10190. Next base: position 2,996 of record JAFZKQ010000117.1, on the reverse strand, counting down.
TGCTGGAGCAAAACGGCGTGAAACTGGAGCTCACCGACGATGCCATCAGCCTATTGGCCGAGAAGGGTTACGACCCACAATTCGGTGCACGTCCTGTAAAGAGGGTCATCCAAAAGATGCTGCTCAACGAATTGTCCAAGAGCCTGATAGCGCAAACCATCGACCGCGAGAAACCGATCGTAGTCAAAGCGGAGGGAGAAGGATTGACTTTCAAAAACTAACTTTTTTCACTACTTACCTTCGGGGGGGAATTCCATAGGAGTTCCTCCCTTTTTTTGTCTTCTGCTCCTTTAATTCTCTTTTTATGCTTAAATTTGCACGAAACAAGGGAACCTAACACGACAAGTTGTGTTTCCTCAAGGTGAATCCTAAAAATATAACGCTATGCTGCTCGGAGAGAATACCCCAAGAATTTCGATTAACAAGGAGACCGAAAAGAAAGGTCGCAAGAAAGAACGTTCAACCTCCTTCTACGTGAAAGAGGAGGCTCAACTATTTGACTATGTGATGAAAAAGATGGGAGGAATGAGTAGGACTGCCGTCAAAGGGCTTCTCTCCCGCCAAAACATCAGCGTCAACGGAAATATCGTGACGCAATTCGACTACGCCCTTAAGAGTGGGGACACCGTCTCCATCTGCTTCACCAACAAGGAGAACGGTCTTCGTCACCCTAAACTCAAAATACTCTACGAGGACGACTATCTCATCGTCGTCAACAAGTCGGATGGTCTTCTCTCCGTCGCCACCGAAAAGGAGGAGCCGACGACAGCCTTCCGTATCCTCATGAATTACCAGAAGCGGTTGAACCCTAAGAACCGCGTCTACATCGTGCACCGTCTCGACCGTGAGACCTCCGGCGTGTTACTCTTCGCCAAGACGAAAGAGGTTCAAGAAGCGTTGCAAAGGTTCTGGCACCACGATGTCCTCGAAAAGGTCTATTACGCTATCGTAGACGGAAGGATGGAAGAGGACAAGGGCACCATCACCTCATGGCTAACCGAATCGCCAAAGTCCAAAATCGTCTACTCCAGTCCGACCGACAATGGCGGTGAGAAAGCCGTTCTCCACTACGAGACCGAGAAAAGGAACAAAAACTACTCGTTGGTAAAGATCAATTTGGTGACCGGCAAGAAGAACCAAATCCGCGTACAGTTGCAGAGCATCGGCCACCCTGTCACGGGAGACAAGAAGTATGGATCCATGCAATCACCGTTCGGAAGGATTGCCCTCCATGCGGCCAAGCTGACGCTCCGTCATCCTGCCACAGGGCAAAAGATTTCGTTTGAATCGCCCCTACCTTCCAGCATGAAGATGACGTTCTAAGATAACCGGGAAGGGAGAGGTCCGTCCGACGCTCCCTTCCTTTTCCACCTTGCTCCGCCCAACAAGAGTTTGCCTTTCTGAGCACCAACCACTCCCCTAACAACAGCGACAGACATGGAAAAAGGAAGCATTTACCATCAGATTTTAGGTGTACCCCCTGACGCTTCTCTCGAAGAGATCAAGAGAGCCTACAAACGAAAAGCCAAGGAGTTGCATCCCGACTACAATCCCTCTCCTTCTGCCCACGATGACTTCATCAAACTGAACGAGGCGTACATCCAACTCACCACGCCCCGAAAGTCCCCCCAGTGGGAGAATCCCGACGCCAACAAACGGAGAGCCTACGCCAAAGAGCAGGCGCGCGCCTACGCCCAGAAACGCTACGAGGAGTTCGTCAACTCGCAGTACTACAAGGATATGATGAAGCTAAACGAATATGGCGACATCATCTTCTATCTGATGACCATCTTGATCATCAATGCCATCTCCCTCTGCGTCACCGACTTCGTATCACAGAAAGAGACGATTATCGACCTGCCCAACGCATGGGTGATCCCCGCCCTGCTGTCAGGCATCATCGCCATGGTCTCCTTCCCCCATACGAAATTCAACTACATATCCAACTACGAGAACAACCTGCACAACTACGAATGGGGCATTCTGGGCGCCTGTTTCTCCATCCACTTCTACGCCCTCCTCTTCCTCGGCACGAAGACCCTCATCCCGCTGTGGACACTCGGGGCGGGAATCTTAGGCGGATGCGGCACGGTTTTGCTCTACACCCTGTTACGGAATCGAAACAGCATCCGTATTTTCACCCATCCGATCCTGATAGGGTTGCTCCCCATCGCACTGACGCTGATCATCAACAACGAATCCGATTTCAAATACGAAATGCGCTTCTTCTCCAAAGAGAGTTTCGAAATGCAGTTCCAAAACAACTTCATAACCCGACGAAACGTCGAAGAGGCAGCGGAAGAGTTACACTCAAATCCATACTGTGGCATGCCGATCCGCTTCAAAGAGGGAAGATTGGGCTATCCCATCTTCGTGGAGATTCCGAAAAGGAGATGAAAAAAAATCGCTCCGAAGAAAAAAAGGGGAAAAAACTACCACTCCCCACCCCTACAGGGCCAGCAATCCTCGACAAGAATAGGTGATGGAACTTGAATTTAGGATAAAGAAAACAGACAAAAAAATCTGATTCGGACTCTCCCGAACCAGATTTTTTATTCTAAAACTAGCCTTAATACATTGAATAATAATCAGTTGCTACGATCGTAATGTTTAAGACCGCTTAAAAGTACAAAATTGAAAGCAATTCACAACGCTGGGAACAATTTCAAGGTATGGGAGATAAATGTTTAAGACCGCTTAAAAGTACAAAATTGAAAGCAATTCACAACGGTGGAACTGGTCACCATATTGGGCATTGAAATGTTTAAGACCGCTTAAAAGTACAAAATTGAAAGCAATTCACAACCTGCAGAAATTCTAAATATGAGTTACCAGAATGTTTAAGACCGCTTAAAAGTACAAAATTGAAAGCAATTCACAACCAACGTCAAGACGGAAGGAAGGACGTAGGCAATGTTTAAGACCGCTTAAAAGTACAAAATTGAAAGCAATTCACAACGATGGGAGCAATTCCAAGGTATGGGAGACAAATGTTT
>JAFZKQ010000116.1 GCA_017553575.1 Paludibacteraceae bacterium | reverse complement strand
TCAGAAGTTGTCCATCCTTGAGAGTGTTAGAAATTCCCGAAGGAGTAACCACCTTAGAGGAGAATTTCATCAAGGAGTGTAAGTGCTTAAAAACCGTGATACTACCCTCCACGATACGGGAAATAGGGAGCGAGGCTTTTCAGGAGTCAAAGATAACGGAGATTGTCCTACCAGAAGGTGTTGAAACCATAGGGACCCACGCCTTTGCCAATTGCAAACAATTAGAGTCCGTCACCTGCCCTTCTTCACTAAAAAAGATCAAGGCTTTTGCTTTCGAGAATTGTAAAAAGTTGAAACGCCCAAAGAATTTAAAGAATGTGTCCATACACCGAGATGCCTACCGGCGTAGCTTTTTGACCGCTTGCTTAACGATGATGCAAGATTTAAACAGCAAGTTCCATATTGCTCCCTTCTTAATCATTATGACCGTTTTGTCCATCATATTCTCTTTCTTCTTCCACCCTATCCTATCAGCAATCGTATTATCGTTTGTTATTACGGTGATGATAGCTCCGATAGTCGTGTTTTTTGTATTTTTAAAATAATGGCAAGTCTGACGATACTCTTGTTTCTAGTATTTTTCTTCATAATTGATTAGAATATGAATATTTTTAGTGTAATTTTGATATTGGTAATATTGGTGATTCTGGCTATTTTATCAATAGTTTATTCTTTCTTCTTCTCGACTCCAACAGCAATAGGCATAGCCCTTGGCACCACCCTATTAGGAGTAGGTCTATTGCTATATCTATGGGTAAGGCATGACCTTAGTCATCATTAAAAGACAGAGAAAATATGGATGGTATTGTAGGTGCAATTTTTATTTTCATTTTGCTACTAGTAATAGGCTTTGTAGCTCATGAAATAGAGGAGATTTACGTCCAGCGAAAATGGATGTTGAAGAACGAAGCGACCCTAAAACAACGTTTTCCCAAGCTGAGTAAGGTATTCGACCATCTGCTTTCCATGGATACCATAGCGTTCACATTTGCCGTGTTAGAGGAATCTGTCGTGTTAGTTCTAATCATCTTCGCATTCATAATTAGTGGAGAGATTGGAGTCTTTGGGATTATTCTCTGCGGACTCTTCTTTGCGTATACCATGCATCTGCTGGTTCACATTATTCAAGGAATCATCTTCCGCGGGTATGTCCCGGGATTGGTAACTTCCATTATACAATTCCTTATCTTTGGACCTTTCCTCATATTTTATTTCAAAGAAATCCATCTGTTTCTTGCGGGATTAGCCGGCGTATGCTTTCTATTTTTGAATCTTCTGTTCGCTCATTGGTTTGGGAAGAAGGTTAGTAATCTTATCATGACAAGCAAATGAAATGAAGGTATCGACTATATCAACAATGCGGATCAACCTCATCGCTGCCAATCAACAACACATTGGACGATAGACCCATCAAAAAACACAAGGGAAGGGAATAGAAGCAACAGTTTCTCCTTGATAATTTCATTGGCCACCTTACAAAACCGCCAAATTCATTAAAATTCAGAGGATACAACTTCTACGACAACGGCACCCGAAAAGCAGTACTCTCCAATTTCGCCCCTATCGACCTGCGCAATGACGTGGGAGCCTAATGGGAAAACCTCATGGTAAGCGAGAGAGTAAAACATAACGCCTACACATGTGGAACTTTGTCTGACATAACGGCGATAAATACGAACACTATTTATGACAAAAATATGGAGCGATTTTGTCGCCCCATATAAATTGTTTATTTTCCCTCTTCCACCCGTATCCGCACGCTTCCCGTATTCGTCAGGAACTCTGGCGCATAGAGGCATTGTGCCGTCGTGATGCCGTTGCAGTAGTCGCCCGAATGGGTTACCCACAATGGATATTCGAAGACGTAGGTGCCCTTCGCCAGATGATCGAAGAAGTAGTACATGGCGGCATCCTTCGGTGATTGGTAGTAGCACGTGCCTTCGCTGCAGCGGTAGCCGGAGAGTTGTCGCGTCGGCTCCAGACAGCTGGCCCGCTGGTCCTTCAAGGAGACATAGTCCATGTCACGGTCGGTGCGCAACGTCAGGCGAACCACCAACTTATCGCCCACCGAGAGCTTCGTGCCCTCGTTAATCTGCTTCAGGATTGGCTTGCCGTTCTCTTGCACCTCCAGCATCACCATCTTCTCCACGTGGAGGGCCGTCTTGTTCTTCACCACCTTGTCGATCTCCTCCTCAAACTGCCAGTAGAGCGCACCCCAGGAGATGTTGCCGCCTGCCTTGCTCTTCAGCTCCACATGGCCCATGGAAGGCTTCACCTCGTCGCCCTTGACGTACTCAGTGAAGTAGCCCGTGCCCGCCTCGGCCTTCTTCGGCTGTACGGTCATATCGCCCAATTTGATGGTCACTTGGTTGTCGTTGGAGAGCCAATCGGAACCGCTCAGGAGCAGCACGTTCAAGGCATCCACGTTGGCAATCGTATTGTCCCAGTTCTGCGTGCGCTTCTGGTTGAGTAGCCACAGGCGCATCTCGTCCTGCTCCTGCACCTTCGGATCCACCACCTCCAAAGCCTCCATGATACGTGTATGGGTGGAGATGGCCGCATCGGACCAGAAGTATCCGCTCACGTTATTCTGCCAGAACATGCCCATCTCGTCCGTCGTCGTGGAGAACTCGCGGATGGACTCCACAATCGTCTTCGCCAACTCCTTATCCCCGTTCCGATGGAAGGCGATGGCGGCCAATGCCTTGCCGTAGAGGGAGAAATCCTTCCACTGTGCCTTCGCCTTGTCGTAGTAGAACGAGAAGGCCTCCTGCGCCCTACTGTCCACCTTCACCTCTGGGAAGAGGCTATGGACTTGGAAATAGTAGAGGTCGGTCATGCCCACGTAGGCCACCTTCTTGTAATCCTTCGGGTAATTTTTCTTCAGGGACTCATATTTCTCGCGCAACTCGTTGTCCAAGAAACGCAACGAAGCGCTGCATTGTGCCTTCTGTATGAGCGCGTCATCCGCAATGCCCGCCTTGCGCAAACGGCCGAGGTTGTCGAGCACGAAGAGCGTGGAGTGCAGGCTCGGATAGTCGCATTTGAACCAGCAATAGCCACCGTTCTCCAAACGGAACTCCTTCAGTTTGTCAAACCACAAAGAGCTCTTGCCTTGGAGGTCGTTCACGTCGAAGAGCGTGGAGAGACGTTGCTTCATCTCCGTCTCGTTCTTGGCCTCCATCACCCAAGGCGACTCGTTCAAGAGCACGTTCTTCACATCTTGGTTCTTCTCCAGGTTGGAGAGGAGTGTCTGTTTGTCCAAGCCCTGTTGCTTCCACGTGTTGATTACGTTGAAGATCTTCGGATTGGACTTCGCGATATGTTGTGACATCAAGGCCGCGAAATGGGCAGCCGAATAGCTTACCACATTATCATGCTCCACCGTCGCCACCGAAGGCAAAGCCTGCACGGCGTACCAGATAGGATCCTTCGCAAACTCAAGTTTCAAGAAGCGGGAGAAGAGCGTGGTGGACTGGTTGTTCACCAAATTCTCGAACGTGTAGTTCTTCGTCTGTCCGCCCCTCACATAGATCGGCAGGGACTGCGTCACCACCATGCGGTCGGACAGGATAGGAAGCAGGGTCTGCTCCGCATCCGAGAAGTTGCCCGCCACGGCCGAGGTGCGCACCAGCACGGCATCCCGATCACGAGGCACGTCGAAGGAGCATGTGACTACCGAATTCTTGTTCGCCTCCACAGTAAATTTCGCATTCGCTTTAGCAACCACCTTCTCCGTCACAGGGTCCAAGAACTCCATGAAGGCCGTTCCCTGGACGTTCGACTCAGAAAGGCTGATCACCTTGGCTGAGAGCACGCAACGGTCGCCCTTGCGCAGGAAGCGAGGCAAGTTCGGCGAAATCATGAAGTCTTTTTGGGTGACCATCTGGGCGGACATCTGTCCAAAGAAGAGGTCCTTGGTATGCGCCAAGGCCTTGAAATTCCAGCGGGTGAGGCTCTCAGGCATCTCGAAAGAGAACTGCACACTGCCCTCCTTGTCCGTAGTGAGTTGTGGATAGAAGAAGGCTGTCTCGGCGAAGTTTTCACGCACTTGCATTTCTGGAGTCTTCGTGTCATTTGTAGCAAAAGAATCGCCTATTTCGGCCGAATCCTCGCCTGTCACGACTTCATACAACACCATAGGAGCTGACATGTTTTTCATCATAGGAGCCTCGAAAGCACTACCAGCGAAGCCATCCTCCACACACATTCCCCTCATTCCCCGACGACGATAGCCCATTGGCAAATTCATGAAGTCGTCGAACGACCAATTCATAAATTCCACATAAGAATTCTCGGTATAAAACATGCTCTCAGCATCTTTCCAACCGCCTCCGCCTTTATACCAAGAAGAGAAACGGCACCACCGACTGAAAAAAGGAGAGAACGACCAAGAATGCGAGTAGAGCTGATCCAAGGAAGCGTCATACATCGCCGCAAGCACTTCCGCTTGTTTATCCTTCGGCAGGGTGAGCGTCCAAGTCTCTTTCGAGCCTGGCAACATCTTATCCCGGAAGACCGAGAGTTTGATAGGCAACGCCTTAGACTCCACTTTCTTCCGAATAGAGAATTCCGCCTCATGACAAACCGCCTCATTCACCAAGAAGAACTTAACATTCAAGTTCTCACCGTTTTTAGCCTCCAACTTAAAGGAGAACTCTTTTATTTCATCAGACAAATCTATCCAACGTTTTTCCACTTCGCCCTGCTCATCGCGCACCAACAGAAGCAAATGCGCCTCCTTCAACGAAGAGCCGATACGCACCTTGTACTCTTCCCCGTAAGGCAACTCCACATTCTTTACATCCTCAGACCATAGAATCGTATGCACAGGCGGACGTTTATCATCCTTGCGATAGAGCACCCTCTCGTAGGAAGCAGTCACCTCCCTACCCTTTTCGTCCAAAGCCTTCAGATTGACCTTATAAGCACCCGATTGCCAAGCCTGCGTGTTCACCTTCAAGGAGAAAGCTCCCTGCTCATCGGAAAGGCAATTTCCCTTCGCCACCGAAACATCGTCACGCAACACCTCATAGGAGACATTGACGACTTGACCTTCGCCATTCAAGTTGGCAACCCTATATTGTTTCGTGGCAAAATCGTCCATCAACAAACTTTTCTGCGAATCGGCCGAGAAGAAGAGCGAACGATCACCCACTGAAAGGGAGATTGTAGCCTCGTGCGTTTCTCCATTCGCATCCGTCACCTTCACACGGGCCTCATAGTAGTAGTAAGAGAGACCCTCATCCGTCTCTTTCTTTTTTGCCAAGAAAGGAATGTCAAACGAACCATCGTCTGCCACCGTACTAGAGCCTTCTGCCACTGTATTTTCATCTATCCGAGAGCCGAACCACCACCAAGAGCAAGGCTTACGGACGACGGTGTAGTCCACTTTAGCCCCAGAAACAGGTGTACCCAACAGGTAATCCGCACGACCCTTCAGCGTAATGGTATCACCGAAAGAGAACGAATTGGTCGGAGCCGTCATCTTCACCTCGAAAGTCGGACGCTTATACTCCTCGACACGAATGGATTTCGAAGCATCACGAAAATAATATACTGATTCATCCGTAGGCCGCACCTCCATCCGATAATTTCCGGAGAGTCTTCCCGCAGGAATGACAAAAGAAGAGGCGGCGGATCCAAACTCGTTGGTCGACAAAATCTGCGTTGTAATCAGCTGATAGTTCGCATCATAGATCTTCACTTCCAAACCCACCTTCGAGAGCACCTCCACTGATTTATTGGCCAATTTATAGGCAACGACTTTATAATAAACCGTTTGGGAAGGGCGATAGAGGGAACGATCCGTGAAGATGGAGAGATACGTTCCAGCGTTGTCAGAGATCTCCGCATGAGGACTTCCATGATTCAAAGCATAAGAATCAGGATACTTAAAACGATCCTTACCCTCCTCAAAATAGGTGTAGACAGAAAGGCCCCAGTGAGAAGGCTTGAGAGATATCGTCGCAAAGCCGGAATCGTCCGTGACTGCATTCTCAATAGTTTCAATCACGTTTTCCGCTATATTGCTTCGGAACAACAAATTCACCTTCGGTTTTGGCGCACCTGTCTTAGCGTCCACCACGACATATTCCGAGAAGGAGCCATCCTTCTTCATCACATGGTTCTCGATCGAATAGAGGTCAGAGACGGAGAAAGTAATACATTCCTCCTCGTTGGCAAGAAGCTTGATGCGATAGATTCCTAAATCGAGGGCTGGCAATTCCACCTTTTCATTCCGCTCCACGCAATAATTTGATTTGGGCAAATCAAAGGTAAAAGTCTGGAGGTATGATTGTTTATAATAGGCATTCCTATGCTCATGATAATCATACATAGAGGAGACCTCCAAACGATAAAGTGCCAATTTGACTTGCTTCATGTTCGCATAACGGATATTCAGTCGCACCTTGTCCGAAGAGAGGATTGCCGAATTCTCCATTGAGACGGAGAGGGTTGGACGAGACAACTCCTCGACCACTTGTTTCAACCCATTTATTTTCTTGTGTTTAGGGAAAGCCTTGATGCCCTCGTCACAAATATTTTTCAAGCGTTGAGGCAGTTTCGAATTCTCAGGCAGATTCTGCAGCGAAACGCCATTTTGCAGTTCATCGCACAAATCAATGCGAACCAAGATGGAGGCACGATCGTTTTTCACCTCCTTCAACAAAGACTCCAACTCCGAGATGATTTGGGAACGGTCTTTCTTCCCCTTATGCAAAAACTGCAAGAGCCCCAACTTAACATAGACATAAGCGTCACGTTCTTTGTCGTTCGCATGGAAAGCCACCCTCTCCCTCTCGTATTTCTCCATCTCTTCGTGGGAGAGAATGTCTGCTATGCCATGGTGTGTTACCAGCAAGTCGGAAAGGAACAAGTCGTACAGCGTAGGGCAATAAATACGGCTATCCTCCCCTTTCTCCAAGATGGGTTCGTAGTCGATGGCAAGTACCGTTTTCAGTTTTTCGTTGGAGAGTGCTGCAAACGAACATTCACGAATCTTGTCAACGAAGATGTTGGAAGTCCACTCCTCAATGTCTTCCGGCACCAAACCATCTACGTTCGTCCGCTGATTGATACGATACGAATTCTGCTCATAATAAGACAAATACAACTTTCCTATCATATAAGTAGCGACAGAGCGAGCCACCTCGTCTTTCGTCTCTTTTTGGAACTTTTTCATCTCCGCCATACATTTCACGAAGGCAGTGTTATCAATATAACATTGGGCATTGCCCCGATTGATGATGCAACGGATTTGTTGAGGAGCGTTTCCCTCTGATTTTGCTTGTTTCTCGATAGCATCCATCTTAGAAAGAGCGGATTTAGGATTAGAACGCATAAGGTCGTCCACAGCCTTCCATTCCTTGGAATAGTCAAATGATGAAAAAAGTCCCCACATAGATAGTAAACATATTAATATTAAAGAGTTCTTAGCCATAAAAATATATAAGTGCAAAAAACGATTAAGCATCGTAAAGAAGAATAGGCTAAAATTTACACAATCAATTGATTGTTATAATATTAGCATTATAAAACTAATAACACAAACCATTTTAGCCATAAACAAAAATAGACATATTCTTTCAGAACTCCAAGATTTCTTTAAGCAAAATGGCTCACCTTCGCAAGTCCCGAAAGAACGGCATATTACAGGCAAAGGAGATCCCCCTGTATAATGGACATTGGGTAATGATTAAAAAAAAACGAAGAGGCGACACATTCAATTGACTTACAACGAACTGGCGCCTCTTAATTTTTAATTCTTAACTCTTAATTCTTAATTATCCCGCCCCCTGCCTGTGATGTAACACCCATTCTGGGCTTTCTCTCATTTTCCCGTCTCCACCCGAATCCGCACACTTCCCGTATTCGTCAAAAACTCTGGCGCATAGAGGCATTGAGCCGTCGTGATACCGTTGCAGTAGTCGCCCGCATGGGTAACCCAAAGCGAATACTCGAAGACGTAGGTGCCCTTCGAGAGATGGTCGAAGAAGTAGTACATGGCGGCATCCTTCGGCGACTGGTAGTAGCAGGTGCCATCTCCACAACGGTAGCCGGAAAGCTGTTGCGTAGGCTCTAGACAGCTGGCACGTTGGTCCTTCAGGGAGACGTAGTCCATGTCGCGGTCGGTACGCAAGGTCAAGCGGACCACCAACTTATCACCCACCGAGAGCTTCGTGCCCTCGTTGATCTGCTTCAGGATAGGCTTGCCGTTTTCCTGCACCTCCAGCATCACCATCTTCTCCACATGGAGGGCCGTCTTGTTCTTCACTACCTTGTCGATATCCTCTTCGACCTGCCAGTAGAGTGCCCCCCAAGAGAGGTTGCCACCCGCCTCGCTCTTCAGCTCCACATGACCCATGGAAGGCTTCACAGCATCGCCTTTGATGAACTCCGTGAAGTAGCCCGTGCCAGCCTCAACACTATCCTGCTGTAGAGTCTTGTCCCCCAATTTAATCGTCACTTGGTTGTCATTGGAGAGCCAATCGGTTCCGCTCAAGAGCAGCACGTTCAAGGCATCCACATTGGCAATCGGATTGCCCCAGTTTTGCGTACGCTTTTGGTTGAGCAGCCAGAGACGTAGCTCGTCCTGTTCCTGCACCTTAGGGTCTATCAATTCCAAAGCTTCCATGATGCGTGTATGGGTGGAGATGGCCGACTCTGACCAGAAATAACCGCTCGTATTGGAGGACCAAAACATACCCATCTCGTCCGTCGTCTTGGAGTACTCACGGAGCAAATTGACCACCTGCTTCGCCAACTCTTGATCCCCGTTACGATAGAAAGCGATGGCAGCTAATGCCTTGCCGTAGAGCGAGAAAGTCTTCCATTGCTCTTTCATCAAATCGTAGTAGAACGAGAAGGCCTCCTGCGCCCTATCATCTACCTTCACCTCCGGGAAGAGGCTACGGACTTGGAAATAGTAGAGGAGAGTATTGCTCACGTAGGCCGATTCCTTGAAACTCTTCGGATATTCCTTCTTCTGATATCCATACTTCCTCCTTAACTCATCGTCCAAGAAACGCAACGAAAGGTCATACTGAGCCTTCGTTAGAAGTGCGTCATCCACAATGCCCGCCTTGCGCAAACGAGCGAAATTATCTAACACAAAGAGCGTGATGTGAAGGCTGGTATCGAAACCCTTAAACCAAGAATAACCACCATCCCTTTCACGGAAGTCCATCAGTTTGTCAAACCACAAAGAGCTCTTGCCTTGGAGATCGTTCACGTCGAAGAGCATTGAGAGGCGTTGCTTCATCTCCGTCTCATTCTTAGCCACCATCGTCCAAGGCGACTCGTTCAGCAACACGTTCTTCACTTCTTGGTTCTTCTCCAAGTTGGAGAGAAGCGTCTGCTTGTCCATGCCCTGTTGCTTCCATGTGTTGATCACGTTGAAGATCTTCGGGTTGGAGGTTGCGATATGTTGCGACATCAAGGTGACAAAATGGGCCGCCGAATAGCACACCGCATTCTCATGCTCCACAGTTGCCACCGAAGGCATGGCCTGCACGGCACACCAGATAGGATCCTTCGCGAACTCGAGCTTCAAGAAATGGGTGGTGAGCGTAGTGGATTGGTTGTTCACCAAATTCTCGAACGTATAATTCTTCGTCTGCCCACCTCGCACATAGAGAGGCAACGACTGCGTCAAGACCGTACGATCAGACAAAATCGGCAATAGCGACTGCTCCGCATCCGAGAAGTTGTCTGCCACGGCCGAGGTACGCACCAGCACGGCATCCCTATCACGAGGCACATCGAACGTCCACGTGACCACCGTGTTCTTTCTTGCCTCCAGGGCAAAATCCGCTTTCGCCTTGGCTACCACCTTCTCCGTCACAGGGTCCAAGAACTCCATGAGGGCAGTTCCATTGACATTTGACTCAGAGAGGTTGATGACCTTGGCAGAGAGCACACAACGGTCGCCCTTGCGCAGGAAGCGAGGCAGATTCGGCGAAATCATGAACTCTTTTTGGGTCACCATCTGGGCAAACATTTGTCCATAGAAGAGGTCCTTGGTATGCGCCAAAGCCCTGAAATTCCAACGGGTGAGGCTCTCCGGCATCTCGAAGGTGAACTGCACATTTCCCTTTCTGTCCGTATAGAGATGAGGATAGAAAAAGGCCGTCTCCGAAAAATTTTTGCGCACGTTTGTCACTTCCAAATTTTCAACCAGCTGGCTCGGGTTGGTCTCTTTTTTCTTCTTTTTCTTAGCACCATCACGCACATCATAAAACTCAGAAGACGTAGAAGTAAGGCGAGACGAAGAAACAGTAGAAACTGCCCCTGTCAGATCTGATTTCTTCATATTCCCCGAGGCTATCGCCATATAGAAATATGGGAAGTTTTTCGAACCATTTGGCAATATCATAAAATGGTCGAAACTCCAAGGAACCACATTGAAGGGCTTATAGAAATCAAGAGAGAGCGATTTCTCTAACCACTCACATTTATCCCACTTTGGGAAGTCAAACCAACGAAGATACACAGGAGTGAACTCCCAGTGAGAATTCGGAACTATTTTATCCAGCGAGGCATCATACATGGAAGCCAGCACCTCAGCCCGCTTTCCTTTGGGCAAAGAAAGCGTCCACGTCTCCTTAGAACCCGGCAACATCTTATTTCTGAAGACGGAAAGTTTGACAGGCATCGCCTTGTTCTCCCGCTGTTTCTTAAGAGTGATTTCCTTTCGATAGAGTTGTCCTTCATGCACCAAGAAAAACTTGACATTCAGATTCTGACCATTTTTTTCCTTTAAAGAGAACGAGAAATTCTTGATTTCATCATTCAGATGGATCCAGCGACGCTCCACCTCACCATATTCATCCGTCACAATCATCAGCAGGTGGGCATTCGTCAAGGAAGAACCGACTCGAACCTTATACTTTTTTCCGTATGGCAGGTTCACTATATCGAAATCCATATTCTCATACCATAAGATCGAATAGACTGGCGGACGTTTATCATCTTCTCGGAAAAGAACCATACAATGAGAAGCCGTCACCTCCCTGCCCTTGCTGTCCATGGCCTTCAGCATCAATTCATATCGACCTGGCAACCAACTTTTGGTATCTTCGGGAATAGAGAATTCACCATCCTCATCCGATTTGACGCTACCAGAGGCCACCAATTCCCCATCTCGGAAGACCTCATACGAAACCGGCACCTCCTGCCCGACTCCATATAAGTTAGCGACACGATGATTTATCTTCGGGAAAAGACTCATCAAGATATTATAACACGATCCTCGCGAATCGCTTATAATCAAAGAACGGTCACCCACCACAACAGAAATTTTCTCTTCATGCGTCTCCCCATTGGCATCCGTCACCTTCGCAATAACTGTATATTCACGAAACGAAATCGACTCTTTATCCTTTTCATCCTTCAGAGCAAGGAAAGGAACGACAAACGACCCATCATCCGAGGTCTCAAATTCCTTTTCCAACAACACGTCTTTATAGTAATTGCTCCAATAATGCCATCTATAGCATGGAGTAGCCACAACACGACACTTCACCTTTACACCAGAGAGCGGTGCCCCCAACAGATAATCCACCTGACCTTTCACCTTAATCGAATCTCCAAAAGAGAAAGATTCCGTTGGGCGAGTCAGTTTCACCTCAAACGTCGGTCGCTTATACTCCTCCACACAAAAAGAGACCTCATTGCTCTCATACAAAGAAGAGGAAACCTCTATTGAATAACTACCAGTGATAGCCCCTTGGGGAATGACAAACGAGGAGTCAACAGAACCATAGGCATTTGTCTTCAACTCATGTTCTGCAACCGTTTGATAATTTGCGTCAATCAAACTTACAGTAACCTTCTTATCCGCTTTCACCCCGCATCCCTTATCATTCAATCTGTATAGAATCGCCTTATAATAAACCGTTTGGGAAGGGCGATAAATAGATCGATCCGTAAAGATGGCTATTTTTTTATTCCCATCCTCGCTGTCACGTATCTTGATTTTTCTCGAATACGCCCAATCGCTGCTCGGAACAGAAAACTCATCAGGAGACAAAAATTGATCCTCACCATCTTTGAAAAACATTTTACACTCATACGAATCAAAAGTAGGAGAAAGTTCAAAAGTAGCAAAGCCAAACTGATCTGTAGTCTGCTGTTTTATAGCTTCATACGTCTTCTCACTATTATACTTCCTTCGTTTAAGATTCAGCCCCACATCCGACTTAGGGGCACCACTCTTCGCATCCATCAAGACATAACTGATCTTGAAAATTTTTTTCTTATAGAACTCATCATCGTCTTCATCTTTAATCTTAAGCGAGATAGGATCTTGGGTCTGCAGGTAAAAGAGGTTCGAAACCTCAAAATCCACAAAACTGCTGGCAGTATCCACAGAAAGACGGTATAGTCCAAAATCAAAAGTCGACAGGGACAAGACCGTATCTTGCAGAATGCAATAATTCGTTTTAGACAAATCGAAGAGGAAAGATCGCAAAGGTATCGTCTTAATATCAGCGCATTTCAATTCATTCTTTGAGGAACGACCATCACAACAATCGTATAGGGTATGATAATCAATCGAAGAAGAGAGATCCAAGCGGGAAAGATTCAGTTTCAACTGCTCCATATTAGCATAAGACACTCTCACCTGTACCGTATCCGTTGTATAAAGTTTCACATTATTATTTACCCGAATGGAGATATAGGGTCTATACAACTCTTCCAAGACACGATGTAGACTACTGATCTTCTCATGATTCGGATAAGAGTTGATACCCTCATCACAAATATCCCTCAAACGCTGTGGCAATTTTGAATCCGCGGGCAAATCACGTAGCCTAATATTCTTTTCCAGCGCATCACACAAGTCTATGCGAACCAAGATAGAGGCACGATGATCTTTCACCTCCTCCAACAAAGATTCCAATCGGGAGACATGCAAATTTTGATCTTTATCGTGCTTGCTTTTAAATTTCAACCATGCTAGTTTTGCATTCACGTAGGCGTCACGTTCCTTGTCGTTCGCATGGGCGGCTACCCACTCCGTCAGCAGTTTCTCTTTTTCCTCGGAGGAGATAATAGGGTAATCATCATCCAACATATTAGACACAAAAAGATCATAGAGCGTAGGACGATAGATACGGCTGTCCTCCCCTAATTTCAAGAGGGATTCGTATTGAAGAGAAGGAACCGTTTTCAGTTTCTCGTTGGCAATGGCAGTATACCAATTATCATGGATGCTATCGCAAAACAGATTGGAAGGCCACTCCGAAATATCCTCCGGCACATAGTCTATATCCGTCCGCCGTCCAACTTTATAATAATGTTCCTTGTAATAGCTATGGTATAAATTTCCAATCATATACGTGGCGACCGAGCGAGCCACCTCGTCCTTGGTCTTCTGCCGATACTTCTTCAACTCGGCCAGACAATCCACGAAGGAAGAGTCGTCGATGAAACTCCTTGCCACGCCCCGCTGGAGGATGCAGGCAATCTCTTGGGGTGCGTTCTTCTCCTTCTTCGCACGCTTCTCGATAGCACTAATTTTGGTCAAGGCGGTCTTCGGTTCCGAGTGTATGACCACCTCCAACGAGTCCCACTCCTTTGCATAGTCAAAAGAGGAGAAAAGTCCCCAAAGTGAGAACAAACACAATATAAGCCACAAAAATTGTCTTTTCATATAATCAAATTATTCTATTATTCAAATTTCGCAAGTCCCGAAGGGACGGTATATTAGATGTGGCGTCCATTCTGGGCTTTCTCTCATTTTCCCGTCTCCACCCGAATCCGCACACTTCCCGTATTCGTCAAGAACTCTGGCGCATAGAGACATTGAGCCGTCGTGATGCCATTGCAATAGTCGCCCGCATGGGTTACGCACAATAAGTATTCGAAGACGTAGGTGCCCTTCGCCAAATGGTCGAAGAAGTAGTACATGGCAGCATCCCTCGGCGACTGGTAGTAGCAGGTGCCATCTCCACAACGGTAGCCGGAAAGCTGTTGCGTAGGCTCCAGACAGCTGGCACGTTGGTCCTTCAGGGAGACGTAATCCATGTCGCGGTCGGTGCGCAAGGTCAAGCGAACGACCAACTTATCGCCTACCGAGAGCTTCGTACCTTCGGTGATCTGCTTCAGGATAGGCTTACCGTTTTCCTGCACCTCCAGCATCACCATCTTCTCCACATGGAGGGCCGTCTTGTTCTTCACTACCTTGTCGATATCCTCTTCGAACTGCCAGTAGAGTGCACCCCAAGAGAGGTTGCC
>JAFZKQ010000115.1 GCA_017553575.1 Paludibacteraceae bacterium | reverse complement strand
TTCGGCTACCATTTCACCTCTTCTAAAATGCCAAAAGCCTAATTCGATTAACATTAAAAAGGCAATTATAGCGCCGATTATCCCGTATAGGCGCATATAGAATCGTACGAAAGCATTAGATTCCTTCTGTCGTGTCAATTTTAGCCATGCCACAGCGGAAAAGAGGGAACCTACAAACAAGATCGCATCTAAGTTCCATCTGACATTGTCTTCCTCCCCCAAACCGAAGTAAATCGCCAAAAACGCACCCAGAAATACGAAATGTAAAAGCAAGCTATATTTTTCTTTATTCATTATTGCAATGCATTTATGTTTTTTAGTAAGATGAAATCTACTTATCACAAACTTCACCAAGTTTACCTTTCATTAGATTCTCATTAATCCAATTTAAATGATTTTGAACAGATTGAATATGTTTCAACTGGGATTCTATCACTTCTGTTTTATTTTTAATTTACAATAATTCATCTCTCTCCTTGAGTTTCCCTTTCCAATACAGAATGTAGAATCAATTAAGTTCATTCATAAGCAAGCCCTATTGGGTGGATTGATTTAATACAAAATTACAAAAATGACGCTGCACCATCAAATGCCCATAAAATATTTATGTTTTGGCAATAGATTTAAACCTATGCGATTAGGCAGAAGGCAAAGTTTTCCCGCTCAAATTTTCATTCCTGACAATAGTTTACTATTTTTGCATCAATTTTGGCGTAATGTCCCCTTTTGGAAGGGAGATATTAGGCAAAACGGATTGGCAATGGCAAAAAACGTAGCAAAATACAAAATTTTAAACTCACGGCTGACCTCCACCATCAGCATCTCCATGGTGCTGTTTCTCTTGGGCATTATCTCCATGTTTGTCTACATCGGAGAGCATCTTTCGGCTCATATAAAGGAGAATCTGTCCGTCACCATCGAAATCAAGGATTTTGCCACGGCCGAGGAGACTGCCGCTTTGGGCGACTCCATCAAGAAGTTGCCTTACACCAAGAATTTGGTATATACCAGCAAGGAGACCGCGCTTGAGCACTTGAAAGAGGAGATGGGAGAAGACCCCATGAAACTCATCAGCCACAACCCGCTCCCAGACTCTTACGACATCTACTTGAATTCGCAATATGCCAACAACGACAGCATCCTATTCATTGCCAAGTCGTTGAAAAACATACCCATTGTCAACAAAGTGGACTACCAAAAGAATCTAATCCACGAATTGAACTATAACCTGACGCGCATATCCGCCGTCTTCATCATCATCGCACTCACTCTGCTGCTGATCTCCTTCGTCCTGATCAACAACACCATGCGATTGCTCATCTATTCCAACCGCTTCATCATCAACACGATGAAATTGGTGGGTGCCACCAAATGGTTCATCCGAAGACCTTACCTCTGGCAAGGCATCCTCATCGGAATTGGGGCTTCTGTCTTGGCTTGCCTCTATATGGCGACCTTCTTCTACTTCTCATACCCCAACATCTGTCTTTATATCGACTTGAACGACAAGAATTTATATACGGTTATTGCCGTCACCATATTCACCTCCGGTATTATCATCACGGCTTTCGCAACGCTCTTGGCCACGAACAAATACCTGAGGCATGAAACCAATGATTTGTACTTTATTTAAAAAAAGATATGGAAAACAAAACAGGCTTGGCTTTGCCAACAAAGAATTTGAAACTTCTTGCCATCGGATTGGGCATCATCATCATCGGATTCATCTGCATGATCGGAGGTAACAACGACGGCACATTCGACCCAGAAATTTTCAGCCCAATGAGAATCACCATTGGCCCGATGATCTCCTTGTTCGGCTTCTTTTTCGAGATATTTGCCATTTTATGGATGCCCAATAAAGAAAGAGAGGAGTAAAAAATGGATAGCATACAAGCTCTAATCCTGGGATTGGTCCAAGGATTGACAGAATACTTGCCGGTATCTAGTAGCGGTCACCTCGAAATCGGAAAGGTCATTTTAGGAGAAGGCGCAGAAGCCGGTGGCTTGACATTCGACATCATTGTGCATGTGGCCACAGTCCTTTCCACATTAGTCATACTCAACAAGGAAATCGCATGGCTGTTCAAAGGAATATTCAAGCCTTTGGCACCTGCTGACGGGAACCTTTCCCTCTACAGACGATTGAACGACGAGCAACGATACACCTTGAACATTCTCATCTCCATGATTCCTGTCGGAGTCGTAGGACTCTGCTTCAAGGACAAAATCGAAGCGCTCTACGCAGACAACATCTTGCCGGTAGTGGGCTGTTGCCTCTTGGTTACGGCAGCCCTCCTTGCCATGACGCACTTCTACAAGGCGCAAGAGAAGGAGACCATCTCTCCGCTACACGCCTTCATCATCGGTATCGCGCAAGCTGTCGCAGTTCTTCCGGGACTCTCCCGCTCAGGATCCACCATCGGAACTGGCTTGCTTTTGGGTAACAACCGCCAATCGTTGGCACAATTCTCTTTCTTGATGGTCATTCCACCGATCTTGGGAGAGGCTTTGCTCGACCTCAAACACATCGTTTCCCCATCAGCAGAATATTTGGCGGAACACGGCATTGAGCAACCCATCGAGACTATGCCCCTGATCGTCGGCTTTATTGCCGCCTTCATCAGCGGTTGCATCGCCTGCAAATGGATGATAGCTTTGGTAAAGAGATGCAAACTCATCTATTTCGCCATCTACTGTGCCATCGCAGGATCCGTTGCTCTATATTTCTCACTATAAACAATTTAAGGAATGAACTTTACGGAAGGCGAAGTTCTCTATTTCAACAAACCCTTGCATTGGACATCGTTCGACTTGGTCAACAAGGCTCGGACAATGATTAAGCACACGCTCGGCATCAAGAAGATAAAAATCGGACATGCCGGCACGCTAGACCCTTTGGCAACGGGCGTTCTGATCGTCTGTACAGGCAAGGCGACAAAAAAAATCGAGACGCTACAATACCAGACGAAAGAGTATGTGGCCACCCTGCAATTGGGCGCCACCACCCCCTCTTTTGACTTGGAGACGGAAATAGATGCAACCTATCCGACCGAACATATCACAAAGGAACAGGTAGAGGCCGTCTTGCAACAATTCCTCGGCGAAATCAAACAGATTCCACCTGCCTTCTCTGCCGTGAAAGTCAACGGCAAGCGAGCCTACGAATACGCCCGCAAAGGGGCTGAAGTGGAGATTAAGCCCAAAACACTCGTCATCGACGAGATAGAATTGCTCGAATACAACCTGCCCTCCCTCAAAATCAGAGTGGTCTGTAGCAAAGGCACTTACATTCGGGCATTGGCAAGAGACATCGGCCAAGCCTTGCAAAGCGGCGCACACCTAACTGCCCTCGAACGCACGCGCATCGGCGACATCAAGTTGGAGGACTGTATCTCGCTTGACCACCTCAGGGAGAAACTGAACGAGATGAAGGCGCAAATGTCCGAAGAGGCTCAGGCCGCAGAGGAAGGCCAAGAGTAAGAATAGGTCATACGACCTAACGAACTGAAATTCAACTACTCGATTAAAAAAGATTCGAAACAAAAACAAATACGGTATGAAACTGTCAAAATTCAAATTCACATTGCCGGAAGAGCAGTTGGCGCTCTACCCTGCTAAGCACAGGGACGAGTCCAGACTTTTGATTCTCAACAGAAAGACAGGTGCCATCGAGCACAAAATCTTCAAAGATATTCTCGAATACTTTGATGAGGGGGACGTATTCATCTTCAACGACACGAAGGTATTCCCTGCCAAACTATATGGCAATAAAGAAAAGACAGGCGCAAAAATCGAGGTCTTCCTTCTGAGGGAACTCAACCACGAACTTCGTTTTTGGGACGTACTTGTTGATCCAGCAAGAAAGATCAGAATCGGTAACAAGCTATATTTCGGTGACGACGACTCCATGGTAGCGGAAGTCATCGACAACACCACCTCAAGAGGACGTACGCTACGTTTCCTCTTCGACGGTACGCACGAAGAGTTCAAGAAGGCGCTCTACGCCCTCGGACAGACTCCGTTGCCACCAAGCATCAATAGACCATCCGAGCCAGAAGATGCTGAAAGATACCAAACTATCTTCGCTAAGAACGAAGGTGCTGTAGCCGCTCCGACTGCCGGATTACACTTCAGCCGCGAATTGATGAAGCGCATGGAGATCAAAGGATGCGAATTCTCCTTCATCACGCTCCACGCTGGATTAGGTAACTTCCGCGAAATCGACGTAGAGGATTTGACCAAGCACAAGATGGATTCCGAGCAAATGGAAATCACGGAGGCCAACGCAAACATCATCAATGCCGCAAAGGACAAGAAGAAGAACGTCTGCGCTGTAGGCACCACCGTCATGAGAACCATCGAAAGTAGCGTGGGCACAGACGGCTACGTAAAGCCATACGAAGGATGGACCAACAAGTTCATCTTCCCTCCTTACGATTTCAGCGTTGCCAACAGAATGATCAGTAACTTCCATTTGCCACTCTCAACCCTTCTGATGATGGTGGCTGCATTCGGAGGCTACGACGAGGTGATGAACGCCTACAACGAGGCTTTGAAAGAGGGCTACCGCTTCGGTCCTTACGGAGATGCGATGCTCATTATCTAAAAAAAGAATAGATACCCCCAAATTAAAAAGGATTCCCTCATCGAGCGGAATCCTTTTTTTGTGGATGGACGAAGGTTTTTCGCCCCCAATAGTGCAATTTGCTTGGCCATACTACGATAATCGAGTCGATCGTGACAAAATCCTTTCCAATCTGATGAATCTTCTTTAGAATGCAAAAAAACAACGAACAGGGAATAATTTCCTTCTAACCCAGCCAAAAAAAGAGTCGAAACAGGCTTAGGAGCTGTCCTCCCTTCAGCAAGTTGCAACAAGAACGATAGGTATCGTTTGTTACATGATGAAACAAAAACACCCATAAAAAGGCTCATTTCATCGAAAAAACAATGTTTCATGGGAGATGCCCGAAACGCCAAGGGAAGGCAAACAACGAAGCGTAAAGCCCCCAAAGAAGGCCTAATGGCAAGCCTGGCGGGAGTTCCAACCTCAAGGAGACATTTTTACCCAAACACACTGCAACGAATTTCCCCAATAATTGAAACCGGCATAATACCCCTAAAAGAAGGATTAGATATACCTTTATCTATGCGAAATAAATATGAAACCTTATTAAAATTTCGTTCTCAGGAAACATTTATACTTTAAATAGTGGCCACAACACACTCGAAGATGAGCCTGTTGTGGTCCTTTTTTTTGTCTATCTCCCATCCCAAAGTACCCCTCAAAAGCAAAAAAACAACCTCAAAAAGAGAGAAATGAATACCCCAATCCTCCGCTTTTGAAAAACTTGCAAATAGAAAATACAAGAAAAAATAGCACTTGATTTGCATCAAGTCTCACAAATCCCGCATTTCGTATCTTTTAAAGGCAATTTCGGACAAAAACCTTGGTATGTCCTAATTAATATCTATCTTTGCAATACAAGGAAACACGTTGATTGAAACCTAAAAGAAAAAGAAATAGATTTCGTTCTCAGAAAAACATTTAGACTTTTTATGATTCGCACTCCGACTCTGTGAAGAGGAGAGTGCGATTTTTTTATCTTTTCCCCTTTCCCTTGATTTCCAGAACTCTTTTTCTCCTATTATATACAGAAACGAAGAATCCTAAATTCCTCGACAACCCGAATAAAAAAAGCCTTAGTTGGCGAAAGATTCAAACGGTCACTTAAACGAGAATCACCAGTCCAATGGAAAAAAAGAAAGGGATCTCTATCTCTACTTTCTAAGAATGCGTAAAACTAATCCATTCCGAAAAAACTTCGGCTTTAATTCAACGACAAAAAACTATACATAGATCAATAAAACTAGCATTGCAACCCATTTTCACCCAAGCTTCCCATTTCGAACAGCAAAAGGAGAAAAACGACAACTTTTTCAGCCACTCCACATCTCATCGCTGGTTATTTTAGGTCAAGAACAGAACAATTATCACATTTTTGCCCCATTCATCGAGAAAAAAAGAGGCCCAATAGGATAAATATTGGTCAAAAAAGGATAAAAAATTAATCAAAACTTGACATGAAACAATTTTCGCCCTTATCAGAAACGACAATAAACACCCACCAAGTAAACTCTTTGTACATTTGCATAAAAGGAAACGTATAAGAAACTTAAGAAAAAATCTAGATTTCGTTCTCAGAAAACATTAGTACTTTTTATAAAGTATGAAAAATAGCCTGCTCGGGAGAGTAGGCTGTTTTTTTTGTCCTAAATTTTGCCTCAAAAGTTTCTCCATATAAAATAAACCACTATTTTTGCGGTACCATAAATTTTGAATCCATGCATTATTGGATTTCGACAAAACAAACATTTATACTTTAAATAGTGACCACAACAATACTCTGAGAAGAGCTGGTTGTGGTTTTTTTTATCATACATCTATAAAAACAGCCCCCACAAAAAGCGAATACCCAAATTGACAATTAATTCACAATAATACATTATATTTGTATCGTCTAAAATACGCACATGGTGGAAACGGAAAAATTTGAATTAATCGCAAAGACCTTCCAAGGGCTGGAAGAGGTCCTAGCAAAAGAGTTAATAAATCTCGGAGCTGACGATGTCGAAATCTTGAGAAGAGGTGTTCGATTCACGGGAGACATCGAGATGATGTACAAGGCAAACCTGCATTGCCGCACCGCACTGAGGATTCTAAAACCAATCTACAAATTCGAGGCGCACGATGCAGACGAGGTTTATGAGAAGATCAAAAAATTCGATTGGGACAAACTTATGGACAACAGCAAGACATTTGCCGTAGACTCCGTAGTTTATTCTGACAACTTCAACCACTCAAAATTCCTTGCCTACCGAGTAAAGGATGCCATTGCCGACTATTTCAACGAGAAGACGGGAAAACGTCCATCCGTACGAATCGTCAATCCGGACATCCAACTCAACATCCACATCGCACAGGATCAATGCACGCTGTCCATCGACAGTTCTGGCGAACCCCTCAGCAAACGTGGTTATAGGGAGATCCAAACCGAAGCTCCTATCAACGAAGTATTAGCTGCCGGCATGCTGCTCTTGGCAGGATGGGACGGACAATGCGATTTGATCGACCCTATGTGCGGTTCCGGAACCATCTTGATCGAGGCCGCCCTCATCGCCCTCAATATCGCTCCTGGTATCTATAGGAAACAAGGGTTCGCTTTCGAGAAATGGCCAGACTTCAATCAAGAGATTTTCGACAAGCTATATAACGACGATTCCAACGAAAGGGAATTCGAACATAAAATATACGGCTCGGACATTCAACCGAAGGCCATCGCTATTGCCGAGAGCAACGTGAAACGCGCAGGCGTATCCAGATACGTATCTTTGAAGGTTTCTCCGTTCCAACAACTCCAAGCTCCTACAGAAAAATCCATGCTCGTATTCAACCCTCCTTATGGAGAGAGACTCTACGCCGACATGGACTTGTTCAATATGATCGGCTCCAAATTGAAGCACG
Source organism: Paludibacteraceae bacterium (assembly GCA_017553575.1). Taxonomy (GTDB): domain Bacteria; phylum Bacteroidota; class Bacteroidia; order Bacteroidales; family Paludibacteraceae; genus RGIG10190. Next base: position 8,689 of record JAFZKQ010000115.1, on the reverse strand, counting down.
ACTACACCGACATGGAGGCTTGGATCATCACTCCGCCAACCGAAGCATCCGAGAAGATCGGCCTTCGTCCTTCCGAAAAGTATCAACTCATGAACGGCGCCATCGAATGCGAATTCCGCAAATATGAGATGTTCTCCGGCCGCCGCGAAGACTTCATTCGGAAAATAAAGGAGAAAGAGGCAAGCGAGACCACTAACGAAGCTGTAGAAGAGGCTCCAAAAGTCTATGTCCGCCCAAGCTCCTACATCGAGAGAGGCGCAAACGGCGTGAGCGAGGAGGACGAGTACGACTACCGTATGCGTCGCCACCGTGCCTTCGAAAAGAGCATCCACGAGGCTGCAGGCGAATATTTCGACGAACGGACAGGCGAATGGAAGAAAAAAGAGGAACGCTCCTCCGAAGATCGTCCACGACGCAGATTCAACGACGACGAAAAGGATGGATTCAAGAAGAGACGCTTCGACGATCGTGACGGCGGACGTCCTGACAGAGACCGCAAGAGACGTTTTGACGACCGTGACGGCGACCGCCAAGATTGGGACCGCAAGAGACGCTTCGATGACCGTGACAATGACCGCCAAGGCTGGGACCGCAAGAGACGCTTTGACGACCGTGACGACGATCGCCAAGATTGGGACCGCAAGAGACGCTTTGACGACCGAGAAAGAGGCGGAGACCGTAGAGGAGGCTTCCGTGACCGTGACAATCGGGAAAGACGCGACTTCCGCGACAACGACAGAAGAGATCGTTCAAGAAACTTTAGAGACAACGACAGAGACTTCAAAAACTCTAATCGATCAAGGGACGACCGATTCAAACGGGACAACAACCGTAGCAAGTTCGACCGCAAAGACCGCGAACGCAGATTTGACGAAGATGGAGAATAAGTAAATTCTCAACCCATAAAGCAAAGGAGGTGCAACAACCTCCTTTGTTATTTATACACCTTGCCCAACAGACAAACGGCAAGACGCAAAAACAAAAAAAGAGCAGCCTACCCGACTGCTCTCTTATTTATATGAAACTCCCATCAAGGCTCAGCCACCTCACCAATCAACGTGGCGGAAGTCGTGGAGAGAACCTTCACACGAACGAAATCACCAATCTTGTAACCCGAACGAGGGAAGACAACCACCTTATTCTGTTGCGTACGGCCAAAAAGTTGGTCGGAAGAACGTTTCGAAACGCCCTCGACCAAAACCTCGAAGACTTTTCCCAAGTCGCGCTGGTTGCTCTCCGCTGAAAGACGGGTCTGCAGGGCGATAATCTCATTCAAACGGGCAATTTTCACCTCCTCCGGGATATTATCCGGCAAATTCTTCGAAGCGAAAGTACCTGGTCGTTCCGAATACTTGAACATGAATGCAGAATCGAAGCCGACAGTCTCCATCAAGGAGAGCGTCTCCTTCTGGTCCTCCTCCGTCTCGTCATGGAACCCGCAGAAGACATCCGTTGAGATGCCACAATCCGGCATGATACGGCGAATTGCCGCGATACGGTCGAGATACCACTCCCGCGTATATTTTCGGTTCATCAACTTCAAGATGCGATTGCTACCCGATTGCACAGGAAGATGGATATGCTTACAGATGTTCGGATAGGCCGCCATCACCTCTAGCGTCTCGTCACTCATATCCTTCGGATGCGACGTCGTATAACGGATACGCATAGTAGGGAAAGTCTCTGCAATCCGCCTCAACAAATCAGGGAAACGGACCGCATCGCCCGACTCGGCTTGGAAATTGTAGGAGTTGACGTTTTGTCCCAAGAGGATCACCTCCTTGAAACCACGGTTTTGAAGGTCCTGTATCTCGTTCAAGATACTCTCCACCTCCCGACTACGTTCACGTCCACGGGTATAAGGGACAATGCAGTAGGAACAGAAATTGTTGCAACCACGCATGATAGAGACATAACCGCTGATATGCCCTGCGCCGATTCGCGACGGGATGACATTTTTGTACGTCTCCGTTTTGGACAACTCCACATTCATCGCCTTATGGCCGGCCTCAGCCTGTCCGACGAGGTTGGGAAGATCCAAGTAAGCGTCTGGTCCGACAACCAAATCAACCACCTCATTTTCAAGCAACTCCTTTTGCATGCGCTCCGCCATACAGCCCAAGATACCAATCAAGAAACGTTTTCCCTTCTTGCGCATCGAATTGAAGAACTGTAGTCGGGAGACGATCTTTTGTTCCGCATTATCTCGGATGGAGCAAGTGTTGATGAAGATGGCATCCGCCTCCTCCATCGTATCCGTCACCTGATACCCAATCGTCTGCATGATGGATGCCACCACCTCGCTGTCGGCCACATTCATTTGGCAACCGTAAGTCTCGATAAAGAGCTTTTTTTCTTCACTATTCACAGATTTAGAGTCTGTTTTCATTTACCGTAAAAATTAATTAATCTATAAAAAACAGCCTTCCGCCCATGGGCAAGGAAAACCATTGTAATCAAAACGTTACAAAAGTACATAAAAAATCCGTCGCTCATAGGGTATCTACAAGAGTGATTTCTCAAAAACGAAGAAATCCATTGGAGATTTCTCTAACTTTTCCTACATTTACAATTCATACAAACGGGTATAAATGTTTAAAATTCAGATATATGATTCGACTTATCAAAGGATTGGCATACCTAACGCTCTGCGCATGCCTTGTTAATTGTCAGCAAACAACAAAAAATCCACAAAATGACATGACTCAAAACGACTCCACCATGGAAACTCCTAAGAAAGATGTGGCTACAGTTGCCATAGACACCCTCGTACGGGTCGGAGAAGGTCCGATATGGGACTACAAATACCACCGACTCCTTTGGATCGACACACAAGGCAGTCTCTTCATCTACACTCCCAACGACAAGAAAAACAGGGAGATAAAACTCGGCAAACAGATTGGCACCGTGGTTCCCTACCAAGAAGACAAAGTGGTGGTGGCCTTGGAGGACGGCATCTACATGATGGACTTGAACAGCGAGCAACTCACCCTTTTGGGCGACCCCGAAGGCCGGGAGAGCGGCAACCGCTACAACGACGGGAAATGCGATGCGAGCGGACGACTCTGGGTCGGCTCAATGGACAAGGACTGCACCCCTAAAAAAGCGGGATTCTTCAAGTTCGATTCAAAAGGGAATGGCGAGCGGATGCTTAGCGACATCACCATCTCCAACGGTGTCGCTTGGTCGCCCGACGGAAAGACCCTATACTACCAAGACACCCCAACCAAGAAAGTTAGTGCCTTCGATTTCGACGAAGAAAAGGGCACCATCAGCAACCGACGGGAGATCATCGACCTTGCCGACAGCCTTGGCACACCCGACGGCAACACGATAGACGAAGAGGGCATGCTTTGGGTAGCCAACTGGGGCGCCGCTTGCGTCACCCGATGGAACCCTCAGACAGGCGAACTGCTACAGAAGATCGACATCCCTGCCCTCAACGTAACCGCCCTGGCTTTCGGCGGCGAGGAGTTGGATGAACTCTACATCACCACGGCCTCCCTTTGGATGCCCGAAGGCGAAGAGAAGAATTATCCCGAAGCAGGCAAGACCTTTATCGTGAAACCAGGCGTAAAAGGCATCAAATGCCAATACTGGAACAAAGAAGAATAACTCACGAAACCACAAACATAGAAGAGAGGGGCACCATGCGATTTTTCGGCGTGGCGCCCCCTTTTTGAAAAGAGGATGTTTTAAGGTTCGTTTTTTTTCATATCTTTGCAAAAGAAGATCCACAAATCGGCTTTCCTCCTTGAAGACAGCCCCATAGATGGACAAAAAACCTCTTTTTGCAAAACAAGAAAGCAATGGACAACGGAGATAAGATGGTCCTTAGGACCGACAACTTGGTAAAGAAATACGGTGAAAGAACGGTTGCCAACCATGTGTCAATCAATGTAAAACAAGGTGAAATCGTGGGTCTGCTCGGTCCGAACGGAGCGGGAAAGACAACCACCTTCTACATGACCACAGGATTGATCGTACCTAACGAAGGACGAATCTTCCTGAACGACCAAGACATCACCAGCTACCCCGTTTACAAAAGAGCACAAATAGGCATCGGCTACTTGGCTCAAGAAGCCTCCGTCTTTCGTAAAATGAGCGTAGAGGACAACATCATCTCCGTGTTGCAAATGACGAATTTCTCCAAGGAGTACCAAAAGCAGAAGTTGGAAAGCCTCATCGAGGAGTTCAATTTGGGACATGTGCGCAAAAACTTGGGCGACCGCCTCTCCGGAGGTGAGAGACGCCGTACGGAAATCGCCCGATGCCTCGCCATCGAACCTAAATTCATCATGCTCGACGAACCGTTTGCCGGCGTCGACCCGATTGCCGTACAAGACATCCAAGACATCGTTTGGAAACTAAAGGATAAAAACATCGGTATCCTCATCACCGACCACAACGTGGACGAGACCTTGACCATCACCGACCGTGCCTACCTCCTTTTCGAGGGTAGAATCCTCTTCCAAGGCACACCGGAAGAGTTGGCCGCCAACCCTATCGTGAAGGAGAAATACCTCGGTAGGGACTTCGAGTTGAGGAGAAGAAAGAAGATAGAAGAGGATATTGAAGACGAAGAAATAGAAAATGAGGGAATAGCAGAAGAGAACATAAAAGAGGTTTAAACACCAAACAATAACCCAAGGGACGGGAGATTTCTCGTCCCCGAAACACCACCGTTATGATGAAACTGAACGATTTGCAGAAGATACGCGGAATTATCCTCTTTTTCATGGCCGCATTGGTGGTGTCAGGTGCGACAGCCTTCCCTATCGAAACAGAACTGAATCTGCTGTGTTCCCTTTTCAAAATCGACTCAGAGACGGTAAAGACAATGCCAGACATCTTCGGGTTCCTCTACTCCACAAAAGAGAGCATTACGGAGATGAACCAACAGGCACCTCAGTTGGCCTACGGATACGACTGGCTGGCCTTTGCCCACTTGGTGATTGCGGCACTCTTCATCGGTCCCTTCATCGATCCCGTACGCAACAAATGGGTGATTTATTGGGGCATCATCGCCTGCATTGGCATTCTTCCGCTTGCCCATATCTGTGGAATAATCAGGCAGATACCTATCTATTGGCGATTTATCGATTGCTCTTTCGGCGTTTTCGGCGTGATTCCTCTCCTTTTGTGCTTGAAATATATCGGGCGACTAGAAAAGGGCTCCCACTGAAAAGGGGAACTATCTGAACGCAGACTTTTTGCCCCTAGGCGTCCCAAAAGCAAGATTAAAAACCTCATATCACCTTGAAAAACATGAAACACATAAAACACATTTCATTTGTCATCCTATTGCTAATCCTCTCAGCGATTGCCGTTATTACCGACAGTTTCATCATCGGTTTTTCTCCGTTGGTCTTTTTCGGGTTGCCAAGCATCCTCCTATGGCAAATATACAAACGGTTAGACGATAACAAGAGACGCAAATTCATCCTAATACTTGCCATTCTCCTGTTGATCATCTCCAAAACAGAGAGTGTCTGGGAAAATATCCTCTCCCTAATCACTCATTACAGTGTGGAGGCTGGTTTTGTTGCCCTTATAGGAGTCGTTATCGGAGCGATACTCTTCGTTTGTGCCTTAATAGGAATAATTCTCTGGAAGGCCTATATACTGATACTCAAAAGAAAGATGGAGAAAGACCAAGTGATTGAATTGGGCCTATTCTCTACTATTTTAGTCCTCTTCGTTCTCCCCTTCAACATCAACCTTTTCGAAAAACCAGTTTTCCTGGAAGCCTATCGAGAGTTACCCGGAGGCGGAGACCATTTTGTTTTCTACGAGGACGGCACGCTCAAAGAAAAATATTATGGGTTAGCGGTGGATATCGACAACGGTCATTACCACCTCTCAAACGACACGACAATAGTCATCGATGACTTAGACGATATAGTCGACAACCAGTCGACATTGCCTCCCAAATATGCCATTATCTCCCTTGAAAACAGACGCCTTTATGTCTATATACGCGGCCGCAAAATTCCCTACATCATAACAAAGTCTTCCCTCTTGCAAGAGTAATTCGGAGTAGACTTGAAGATCGCCCCCTGAACAAAATCACGCAACCACAAGACATTCAACCCATTAGAACAACCCCACTCATTTTCCATTTACTCCACCCTGACTTTCACACCGTCCACCACATAGACCCCTTTGGGCCAAGATTCGGTGTTGAAGAAGAGTGTCGTAGCATCAGCCACACAAGAGGCCACCTCCCTGCCAGAGAGATTCATAACCGTAACTTTTTTGCCCAAAGGGATATTCTTCACAACAATCTGTCCATCAAGCCAATATACTTCCATCTGATCCTTTAGAATAGCATCAACTGAGTTTGTAGAAGAACCCGTCAACTTGACTGGAGCTGCGGCGCAGTAGTTTCCAGCACTGACATGCCAATTATAGAAGAGCATATACCAACCTTTGTTGTTAATCCACTCCAGATTGCAGCCCGTCAAAGAGATCAACCCCTCCACCTTATAAGGGAAATGGATATCAATGTCTGTATGGGAATGATAGAGCGAGGCCGTCGTTCCGTCCGCATCAATATGGTAACGTCCCGCCTTCAACTCCACGCCAAGAGGCAAGCGGGCCTCCTCGCCCCCTTTCAGCCCTTTATAGGTTCGAGAAAAGAGTGTGACATTACTCTCCTCGTCCACGATGTTGAGTGTCGCATCCAAGGCTTGAGTAGGATAGATTGAGATGGAATCGATGGAAAGTGTACGCTCCACAACAAACTGCATATACTCCTTACTGAAGTTATTCCGCGTCCACGCATTTTCGCTCAACTGCTTCTTTCCGACCGTTCCGTCAAAACCAGAGGCATCCTCCACATAGAGATAGCTCTCCCCTTGGGGCAAAGGAATCGTCAAGAGAGCCCCCTCTCCTAGCAATTCACCCCCTGCGTCACGCCATTGGTAGAGGCCCTCTCCCTGCACGGACAAATCGACCCGATCGCCGGCCCTTCCGCTCACGTCATCCACCCGTAACAAGCCCGATGTGACGACAACACTATCCGTAGCCGAACCACAATTAGGCGAAGAGACCTCCACAGAATAGAGCCCCGCATCTTTTACCGTGAGCACAGGCTGAAACGCCCCCTCTATAGGATTCCCCTCCTTATACCATTGAAAACGCAGGCTCGCATCATCAGAAAGTCGAGTATCAAGTGAAACAAACGATGTTTGACAGATGTGCACCTCTTTTGGGAGCGTCACGTTCAATTTTTCAAAAACATTCACGGTATCATTTCGAGAGCAGTGCCCACTATCCGCCACCACAATATATCTTCCTGCCGTCGAGGTGGAAAATTCGCCGTCCTCAGCCACCTTTTGGCCCTCTTTCATCCAACGAAGAGCATACTCCTGAGGCAAGTCAACGAGGAATTTTGCCGTTCCGACGACACAAAGGGATTGGTCTGGCCCCGCATCCGGTTTCCGACAAGTGGTATAGCAAACATCCTCATACGAAGTACCGATCGCCACATTATCAAGATAGGTAAAACAAGTATCCGTAGGACACCAACTATCGTCGTCGCCTCCATGGAAAGTGGAGATGTAGAAATTGTCGATTTTCACGTCACAGGTGGTGAATTTCCTTCCCGTCAGGAAGAGAACCTCCTCCCCATTCACCCAAGCCTGCACCTCGCCGTCCGCCTTGTCGGGCGAAGAATTCATCTTTACACGCTCGGTAATGTGGTACCATTTGCCACGCTCGGCCACAACTGGGGTACTATCCGCATAGAGCAGCGGGACATCCAGTCCAAAAGTCTCCGGCTTCAGCATATCATACAAATAGAGGATCAGTTTGCCCCCTCCACGCCACATGAAACGAGCCGACCATCCATTGGTTCCGTCGCAGTCCCTGCCACCCGAACAATTTCCGCCACCTGCCAAGCCAGGCAATTTACCACCATAATGGGACGTTCCCCAAGAAAAGTTCTCCGAGAAACGCAGATAATAGCTAGCATAGAGCTCATCATGCGAAGGGAAACGCAAGGAGATTTGACAACCCGTATATTCAGGCCCGAATTCATCTTTCGGATAGACAATCCGCAAAGAATGAATACCTTGTGCGGCAATCTCCTCGTCCACTTGGGTACGAGTTTCCAAGCCTTGGTCCCAATCGGCAGGCTGAAATCCCTCCGCCGTCCAAAGGTCGCGCACCATGGCATCTCCCGCATTTTGATCCTCAAAACCAGTTTTCATCAGAACAGAAGCATGGGAAGATAGCGATAAATGGAGCCCAAGCGCCCCTATGAGTATAATTCGGAGAAGTGATTTCATGGATATAAATTTTTTCTGTCTAAATTCTATTCGTATATCTCCAAATATAGCCCAAATACAAAATCATTCCAAGCCAGATTCCCTTTTTATTTCCGAATCATCACAATCACCCCTCAAGGAAACCCCGAATTTGCATGAAAATAGAAACAAAAAGTGGGTGGACATATTTCTTTCTAGAACAAGAAATAGGCCAAAACAAGAAGAAAAACAAAGAAAATATTTTTTTCATCCTTTCCCCACCGAAGGCGAAGTCGACAAGCAAAAAAGCCCATTTCATGGGAAAAATGAGACGAAATGGCGAAAAAATATGCCTAAAAAGTCTTAATGAATGCTTATAAAGTCCGTGGTTTTCTTGGTCAGTTGCTCTACATTTGCAATGTACAAAAAACGAAACG